>NZ_CP102486.1:3900000-4200000 GCF_026261605.1 Dechloromonas sp. A34 | reverse complement strand
GGTGATCGTGCCGCCCGAGTATTCCTTCCACTCCCAGACCTTTTCCAGGAATTTCTCGCGACCGAGGTCATGGCGCGAAATGCCCTGGGCGTCCAGCTGGCGCTCGACGACGATCTGCGTCGCGATGCCAGCATGGTCGGTGCCCGGCTGCCAGAGCGTGTTGTGGCCGCGCATCCGGTAGTAGCGTGTCAGCGCGTCCATGATCGTCTGGTTGAAGCCGTGGCCCATGTGCAGCGTGCCGGTGACGTTGGGCGGCGGCAGCAGGATGCAGAAGTTGTCGGTCTTGCTGCCGTCTACGCCGGCGGCGAAGTAATTCTTGGCTTCCCACTCGGGATACCAGCGGCGTTCGATATCGGCTGGTTCAAAGGCTTTGGCGAGTTCCATGGGCTTGTCGGAAAAGGGGAAAACCCATGATTATACCGGAGCGCTGCCCCGGCTAAGCCGCCTTCTCAGTCGCGCGACTGCAGGGCGGTGATGTTTTCCTGCTCGGCCAGAAAATCGCGGACCGTGGCCTCGATGATCCGTGGCAGTTCGGCCGCGATGCGCTGTTCGACGCGGCGGGCCAGTTCGTGGGCGAGGATGTCGCGCAGGGCGGCATCGAAAGCTGGTTCATGCGCTTCAGCGAGCGGCACAACCGGCTCCGCCTCTTCAATTTCCGCGACGGGTGGCTCCGGTTCCACGAAGGATTCGACGTCGAGCAGGACCGGCACATCGTCGTCGGAATCGATCGGTTCCACACTATCGGTCAGTACCGGAATGTCGTCGGCTTCGGCGCTGTTCTGGCGCCGGCGTTGCATCAGCGCATCGGCACGGGCGAGGATGGGGCTGGGCATCGGGCTAGCGCTCGCTCAAGTCGAAGTAGCGGACTTCGTAGCCACGATCCTTGTAGAACTTGACCCGTTCGCGGGCGGCGCTACGTTCCTCTTCTTCCTGGCCGACCACCTCGATTAGGCTCTGGAAGCGGGAAAAGCCCGGAGGGATGACCTGGCTGAGATTCATCAGGCGCTCGTCCTGGGGAATGGATTCCAGCGTGTCGGTGATCAGGATCGGCGTTTCGGCCGCCAGTGGCGAGTCGGCACGGCAGTGCGGCACGAAGCTGAGGGAGGAATGCGTCCACAGCATGCGGTCGAGGCTGTTGGCGACCGCACTTTCGGGGGCGAAGACCAGCATCGGTTTCTTCTTGGTGTATGCCCCGCCAAGCAGGGCGCAGGCGGCGGCAATCTTGTCCGCTGCGCCGTGGTAAAAGAAAACCTGGGTCAATTGAGCTTGCCGGCGCGTTGCAGGATGTAGTGCAGCAACAGCGGTACCGGGCGGCCGGTGGCGCCCTTGTCGGCCCCGGATTTCCAGGCGGTGCCGGCGATGTCGAGGTGGGCCCAGTCGTATTTCTTGGTGTAACGCGACAAGAAGCAGGCGGCCGTGATGGCGCCGCCCCAGCGACCGCCGATGTTGGACATGTCGGCGAACGGACTCTTCAGCAGTTCCTGGTAGTCGTCCCAGAGCGGCATGTGCCAGGCGCGGTCGTGGGCTTCGTCACCGGCCTCGAGTAGTTCGCGGGCCAGGGCATCCTTGTTGGCGAACAGGCCGCTGGCGACGCCGCCCAAGGCAACCACGCAAGCACCGGTCAGGGTTGCGACGTCGATCACCGTATCCGGTTCGAAGCGCTCGGCATAGGTCAGGGCGTCGCACAGGATCAGGCGGCCTTCGGCATCGGTGTTGAGGATTTCGATGGTCTGCCCCGACATCGAGGTCACGATATCGCCGGGCCTGGTGGCGTTGCCGCCGGGCATGTTCTCGGTAGCGGGCACGATCACGGTCAGGTTGATCGGCAGCGCCATGCGGGCCACCGCCTGCATGACGCCGAGCACGCTGGCAGCGCCGCACATGTCGTACTTCATCTCGTCCATGTCGGCGCCTGGTTTGAGCGAAATGCCGCCGGTATCGAAGGTGACGCCCTTGCCGACCAGGACTAGCGGCTTTTCAGCCGCCTTTGCGCCCTTGTAGGTCAGCACAATCAATTTGGGGGGCTGATGAGCACCCTGTGCCACCGCAAGCAGCGAGTTCATGCCGAGCTTTTCCATGTCGGCGCGTTCGAGAATCTCGCAATCCAGCTTGAATTCGCCGGCCATGGCTTGGGCCTGCTTGGCAAGGTAGGTCGGGTGGCAGACATTGGGCGGCAGGTTGCCGAGCGTCTTGGTCAGCGCCATGCCTTGGGCTATCGCTATGCCCTGGCTCAGCGCCTCCTCGGCCTGGGCCAGCTCGCTGCGCCGTTCAACGCCGAGGGTCAATTTGCGCAGCGGGCGACGGACTTCGTCTTTCTTGCTCTTGTAGTGGTCGAAGCGATAGGTTGCATCGAGCGCGATCATTGTCGTCTGGCGAACCCGCCAGGCGATGCTGCGTTTCTTGACAGCGAGTTCGGTCAGGAAGATTGAGGCGTCGAAGGCGCCGGTTTCGTTAAGCGTCTTGACGGCGGTCCGAACTGCATTGCCGAATTCCTTCTCGCGGAAGTCCTTTTCCTTGCCGAGTCCGACCAGCAGGACGCGATCGCACAGGGTCCCCGGTACATTGTGCAGAAGCAGCGTGCTGCCGCTCTTGCCCTCCATGTCGCCACGGCGGACGATGTCCGAAATATAGCCGTTGGCGGCCTTGTCGAGGAGTTCTGCCGGCAGTGTGAGCTTTCTCGACTCGAATACCCCGGCAACGACACAGGCAGTGCGCTGCTTTTCCGGGCTACCGCTTTTTATGCTAAATTCCACAGGCTGCTCCTGTTCGGGGAAATATCAGTATTTGGGGGATTATCCCCGCATTTTTTCGGTTTCGTCAAAGCATGATATTCGAGCGCGCCGCCCGGCGCGAATTCGCTCAGGCAGCGGCTGGCATCAGCGTCGCATTGCTGGCCATCCTGACTTCCACGCAATTGATCCGCCTGCTCAAGGACGCAGCCGGCGGACACATTGCGCCCGAAGCCGTGGCCTCGTTGCTGGGCTTCGCCGCCTTGAACTTCATGCCGATTTTGCTCTCGTTGACGCTTTTCGTCTCGATTTTGCTGAGTTTATCCCGCGCCTACCGCGATTCGGAAATGGTGGTCTGGTTTTCCTGCGGTCAGCCGTTGACGGCCTGGATGTGGCCGGTCCTGCGCTTTGCTCTGCCGGTCGTCATCGCGATTGCGGTGCTCTCCGGTTTTCTGTCGCCGTGGGCGAATTTCAATACGGCGGAATACAAGCAGAAGCTGTCGGCGCGTAGCGAGTTGTCCCAGGTTTCTCCGGGCAGTTTTCGCGAGGCGAAGCGGGGGCAGCGGGTCTTTTTCGTCGAAGCGATGGCTGACGATGCCAGCCAGGTCGGCAATGTATTTGTCGCCACCATCCAGGAAGGCAAGTTGGGGGTGGTGATGTCCGACTCGGGGCATCAGGAGACTTCGGAGAATGGCGACCGTTTTGTCGTGCTGAAGAAAGGGCGGCGCTATGAAGTCGAGCCCGGGACACCCGAGTTCAAGGTGATGGAGTTCGAACGTTACCGGGTGCGGACCGAAGATGGCGTGGCCAAACCGGCTGAGCGCTCCCCCAACCGCCTGCCGATTACCGAACTGGTATTCGAAGACAGCAATCAGGCCCGTGGCGAATTGCTTTGGCGCATCGGGATGCCGGTTTCGGCACTGATCCTCGCGCTGCTCGCCATTCCGCTCTCCTACGTCAATCCGCGCGCTGGACGTTCGGTCAATATGCTGATCGCCATTCTCATCTATGCCATCTACAGCAACCTGATTTCCGTCAGTCAGGCTTGGGTAGCTCAGGGCAAGCTATCTTTCTGGATCGGCGTCTGGGTTGTGCATGCGATGATGCTTCTGCCGCTGTTGTTGCTGTTCTACAAGCGCGTGGCGATCCGCATGCCATGGCAAAGGGGCGGTTGATGTTTAGGCCATGCCTCTATCAGCGCTACCTGATGCGCGAGACTTTTGCCGCGGTCTTCCTTGTTCTTGCCGCCTTTCTGGCGCTCTTCGGCTTTTTTGATCTGATCAACGAGTTGCGGCATGTCGGCCGCAATGGCTACCAACTGGGTCATGCCGTGCTGTTCGTCACATTGAGCCTGCCTGGCCTGGTCTATGAACTGATTCCGATTGCGACGCTGATCGGAACCCTGTACGCCCTTTCCACCTTGGCCCGCCATTCGGAAATTGCTGTCTTGCGTGCCTCGGGTTTGGCGACCAAAGATTTGCTGATGACCCTGTTTCGGGTGGCTGGCTTGCTTGCGCTGTTGACGTTTGTGGTAGGCGAGGGCCTGGTGCCGTTTTCAGAGCGTCTGGGGCAGGAAATCAAGGCCAAGGCGCTGAGCCGGGTGATTGCGCAGCAGGGGTTCGAGACCGGCGTCTGGGTCAAGGATGGCCGCAGTTTCATCAATATCCGCGAGGCGACCCCGGACGGCAAGCTGAACAAACTGCGCATCTATAAATTCGACAGTCAAAATGCCCTTGAGTCCGTCACCGATGCAGAACAGGGGGTTTTCGAGCCGCCCGAGCGCTGGCAATTGAAAGGCGTGGTCAGGACTGTACTCGAGGGCGATACGTCGCGTGTCGAGCGTAGCAAAACTGCCGAGTGGCATTCGGCGGTGACGCCCGATTTGCTGGCAGTCCTGATGGTTGCCCCGGAGCGGATGTCGATGGTCGGGCTGCTCAACTACACCCGGCATTTATCCGACAACAAGCAGCAGACGGAGCGTTACGAAATCGCCATCTGGAAGAAGCTGGTCTATCCGCTGGCGGCGCTGGTCATGGTGGCGCTGGCCTTGCCCTTCGGCTATTCGCACAACCGGGTCGGCGGCGTCAGCTTGCGTATCTTTGCCGGCGTGATGCTCGGGATTCTGTTCTACGCGCTGAACGGCTTGTTTTCGAATCTCGGACTGATCAACGCCTGGCCACCGTTCGCCAGTGCGACGCTGCCGTCAGCCCTGTTCCTGCTGGCGGCAATCAGCTTGATGTGGTGGGTGGAGCGCCGCTGATCAATCGGCGCTGCTGACGATTCGGGTCCCGGCAATCCGGTCGTGGAGGAATTGCTTGTCCTTGTCCACGAGCGCCCAAAGTATGCCGATACCGAACAACAGGATGCTTGGCCATGCTGCCAGATAGCGCAGTAGCGCTTGGGCTGGGCGCGGCCGGCTGCCATCCGGGTTGGCGAGCTTCAGTTTCCAGGTCTTCATCGGTAGCGTTTGCCCGCCATTGAGCCAGAACCACAGGAAATAGAGCATCAACAAGACAAGGACGTGCAGCCACAGGCCGCGTGCGCTGAAACCCAGGCCGACGCCAGAGAGCAGGGCTTGTGGCAGCCAGAAACCGATGAGCAGAATCGAAAAGACGACCAGGCCTTCATAGAGCATGCTGGCCAGGCGTCGGCCAATTCCAGGAAGCGGGCTACTCATTGTGCTTTGGCGGCTTCAGCGCCGGGGGCTGGGGCAGCAGTGGTTGTGCTCGTGTTGATACTCGTCGGGTCTGCGGGTGCGCTTATCGGGGCAAGCAGTTTCGCCGATTTTCCGGATTCGCGGAGACGTTGCTTCTCTTCGTCCGAAAGGTTGGAATAGGCTTGCCATTTTTGCTTGACCACCCGTTTCTGTTCGGGCGGCAACTGATTGAAATCCTTGTAGGTGTCGCGAATCTTCGCGCGTTGTTCCGGTGTCAGCTTCGACCACTCGCGCATGCGGTCCTGCATACGTTGCTGTTCTTCTGGCTTCATTGCTGGGTAACGGTCGGCAATTCCTAGCCATTTTTTCTTGCGAATGCTTTCCATCTTGTCCCAGTCCTTGGCGAGAGGAGCGAGGACGCGCTTTTGCTGGTCGCTAAGCTGAATCCAGTCGGGTTGCGGTGGGGTGCCGATAATGGCTGAGGTAGGAGGTTCGGCGGCCAGGGCTGTGGCCAGTGCCAGGCAGAGGACTAGTCCTCCGATGAATCGTCTTTTAGCCATTCGAAGAAATCGTTATCCAGAAAAGCCTCCGGCGGGAGGTCGTCGGCGAGCAGGGCGCTATCTACGTCTTGCAGTTCGGTTACGTACTGGACGCTATGCCAGTAAAAGGAAAGCCACATGCCGAGCAGCAAGGCGATAACGGAAAGAGTCTGCTTGAAATACCGGGGAGCAGAACCTGAACTGAATGCGTGGGTGCCGCCACCTGCCAGAGCCAGTTGCGGTTTGGCTTGCTTCTGTTTCGACAGCGCCAGATGGCGTGCCGCCTCGAGGCGCCGGTTGGCGGATGGCGGGATGTCCTTCAATCCATGATTCAGCGCCTGCCGAATCCGGTAGCCGTAATGTTCTTCATTCATAGCTTTATGCCTTTTGCCGACAGGGCGGCTGCCAGCGCGTGGGTAGCGCGCGAACAATGGGTTTTGACGCTGCCTTCTGAGCACCCCATCGCCGCTGCGGTTTCAGCGACGTCCATGTCTTCCCAGTAACGCATCAGGAAGGCTTCGCGTTGACGTGCCGGCAGTTTTTTTATTTCACCATCAATGATGTTCAGCGTTTGTGCCTGCAGCAACTTGCTTTCCGGCGTCCGCGGGCCGGCATCGTCCTCGTCAGCGGCGAGCGTTTCGAGCGGATCGTAGTCATCATCGTCATCCGGGGCAAAGGCCGAGAGGACGGTCGTCCACATCGAGCGAACCTTGCTCCGCCGGTAAAAGTCGCGAATCGTGTTTTGCAGAATGCGCTGGAAGAGCATGGGGAACTCCTCCTCGGGGCGGTCGCCATATTTTTCGGCGAGCTTGAGCATGGAGTCCTGAACGATGTCCAGAGCGGCTTCTTCGTCGTGGACCGCGAACATGGCTTGTTTGAATGCCCGGCGTTCGACTGCTTCGAGAAAGCTCGAAAGTTGTTGGGGTGATGCCAGGGTTGTCTCTTCCAGTAAAAGCCTTGAGCGCTATGGGGATATGCCGGGAAACCTTGACCGATAAGGGGGCGGTCGATTAAGGTTATGCCCTTTTAAGCAACAGCTTTTTTGGGCTCAAGAATTATGATCAGCGGTGCAGAAATTGTAATCAGGTGCCTGCAAGAAGAAAAGGTCGATTGTGTTTTCGGTTACCCCGGTGGTTCCGTTTTGCACATTTATGATGCACTTTTCAAGCAGGAACAGGTCAAGCACGTTCTGGTTCGTCACGAACAGGCAGCCGTCCACGCGGCCGATGCCTACTCGCGTTCCTCGCAGAAAGTCGGTGTCGCCCTGGTGACCTCCGGCCCCGGCGTGACCAATACCGTGACCGGGATCGCCACCGCCTACATGGATTCGATCCCGATGGTCGTGCTGTGCGGCCAGGTGCCGACTCAGTACATCGGTCAGGATGCCTTCCAGGAGTGCGACACGGTCGGCATCACCCGTCCGTGTGTCAAGCACAACTTCTTGGTCAAGGATGTCAAGGATCTGGCGGTCACCATCAAGAAGGCTTTTCACATTGCGGCAACCGGTCGTCCAGGGCCGGTGGTCGTTGATATCCCCAAGGATATTACCGCCCAGATGTGCGAATTCGATTACCCCAAGGCGATCCAGATGCGTTCCTACAACCCCGTCGTCAAGGGGCATCTCGGACAGATCAAGAAAGCCGTCCAGCTGTTGCAGGAAGCCAAGCGCCCGGTTATCTATACCGGGGGCGGGGTCATTCTCTCCGATGCCGCCGAGAAGCTGACACAACTCGCGCACAAGCTCGATTTTCCGGTCACCAACACCCTGATGGGGCTCGGTGGCTATCCGGCCACCGACAAGCAATTCGTCGGCATGCTCGGCATGCACGGTACCTTCGAAGCCAACAACGCCATGCACTACGCCGATGTGATTCTGGCCGTCGGTGCGCGCTTCGATGATCGCGTGATCGGCAATCCGGAACACTTCGGCGAGGAAAAGCGCCGCGTCATCCATATCGACATCGATCCGTCGTCGATCTCCAAGCGGGTCAAGGTCGACGTGCCCATCGTCGGCAACGTCAACGATGTGCTCGACGAAATTCTCAAGCTGATCGACGGTGGCTTCAAAGCCGATCCTGACGTGGGCAACTGGTGGAAGCAGATCGACGAGTGGCGTGGCCGCGACAGCCTCCGCTACCGGCAGTCCGAACACATCATGCCGCAATTCGTCATCGAGAAGCTCTATGAAGTGACGAAGGGCGATGCCTTCATTACCTCCGACGTCGGCCAACACCAGATGTTTGCCGCCCAATACTACAAATTCGACAAGCCGCGGCGCTGGATCAACTCCGGTGGCCTGGGCACGATGGGTGTCGGTCTGCCCTACGGCATGGGTGTACTGATGGCCAATCCGGGGGCACAGGTCGCCTGCGTGACCGGCGAAGGCTCGATCCAGATGTGCATCCAGGAGCTCTCGACCTGCAAGCAGTACGGCTTCCCGATCAAGATCATCAACCTGAACAACGGCATGCTGGGCATGGTGCGACAGTGGCAGGAGATGTTCTATTCCAAGCGTTATTCCCAGTCCTACGTCACGTCGCTGCCCGACTTCGTCAAGCTGGCCGAGTCCTATGGCCATGTCGGCATGAAGATCGAGCGGCCGGAGGATGTCGAGCCGGCGCTGCGCAAGGCCTTCACCGAGCATAAGGACGATCTGGTCTTCATGGACTTCATCATCGATCCGGGTGCCAATGTCTTCCCGATGGTGGCGGCCGGCAAGGGCTTGACCGAAATGATCCTCGCTGAAGATCTGTAAGCGGGGGAGGAAAAAGAAAAAATGCGACACATCATTTCCATCCTGATCGAGAACGAATCGGGTGCGCTGTCCCGCGTGGCCGGGCTATTCTCCGCCCGCGGCTACAATATCGAATCGCTGACCGTGGCACCGACGGAAGATCCCTCGTTGTCCCGGATGACCATCCTGACCTCGGGCTCCGACGAAGTGCTCGAGCAGATCACCAAGCAGCTCAACAAGCTGGTTGATGTGGTCAAGGTGGTCGATCTCTCCGAAGCTGCTCACGTCGAGCGCGAACTGATGCTGATCAAGGTTCGCGCCACCGGCAAGGACCGCGAAGAGATGAAGCGAATGGCCGATATTTTCCGTGGCCGCATCATCGACGTCACGGAGTCGACCTATGTCATCGAGTTGACCGGAGCCAGCGCCAAGCTCGACTCCTTCATTGGTGCGCTCGATGCTGGCCTGATTCTCGAAACCGTCCGTACCGGTGTCTGTGGCATCGGTCGCGGCGATCGTATTCTTAAAGTCTAACTATCTGTACATAAAGAGGATTTCATGAAAGTTTATTACGACAAGGACGCCGATCTCTCCCTGATCAAGGGCAAGAAGGTCACCATCGTTGGTTACGGTTCCCAGGGCCATGCTCACGCCCAGAATCTGAAGGATTCCGGCGTCAAGGTCACCGTCGGCCTGCGCAAGGATGGCGCTTCCTGGAAGAAGGCCGAAGCGGCCGGTTTGAAGGTCGAAGAAATCACCAAGGCCGTCAAGGGCGCCGATGTCGTCATGATCCTGTTGCCGGACGAGAACATCCCGCAGGTGTACAACGAAGAAGTCGCCCCGAACCTGAAGAAGGGCGCTGCCCTGGCTTTCGCTCACGGCTTCAACGTCCATTACAACCAGGTCGTGCCGCGCGCCGACGTCGATGTCATCATGGTTGCCCCGAAGGGCCCTGGCCACACCGTGCGTTCTGAGTACCTGAAGGGTGGCGGCGTGCCGTCGCTGATCGCTGTTTTCCAGGACAAGTCCGGCAAGGCCAAGGACATCGCCCTCTCGTACGCTGCTGCCAACGGCGGTACCAAGGGTGGCGTCATTGAAACCAACTTCCGCGAAGAAACCGAAACCGACTTGTTCGGCGAACAGGCCGTGCTCTGTGGCGGCGCTGTCGAACTGGTCAAGATGGGCTTCGAAACCCTGACCGAAGCCGGTTACGCTCCGGAAATGGCCTACTTCGAGTGTCTGCATGAACTGAAGCTGATCGTCGACCTGATGTACGAAGGCGGCATCGCCAACATGAACTACTCGATCTCGAACAACGCCGAGTACGGCGAGTACGTGACTGGCCCGGAAGTCATCAACGAAGAATCCCGTGCCGCCATGCGCAATGCCCTGAAGCGCATCCAGACCGGCGAGTACGCCAAGATGTTCATCCAGGAAGGCCGCACCAACTACCCGTCGATGACGGCCCGTCGTCGTCTGAACGCCGTGCATCCGATCGAGACGGTCGGTGGTCAGCTGCGCGAAATGATGCCGTGGATTCGCAAGAACAAGCTGGTCGACCAAACCAAGAACTAAGTTTGGTGCCGGCTCGGTAGAGCTTGCTCTGCCTTCGCATTGGGCGGTGTGCTTATCTGCACCGCCCTTTGCATTTGCGGATTATCCACGTCGCAAGATGTATCCTTGCGCTTTCTCGCCGGAAACTCGTATCGCGATGACTGAACTGAAGCCCCGTAAAACCCTGTTCAACCCCGAACTCAAGCGGCGCGGCATTTACATCCTCCCCAACCTGTTCACCACGGCAGCCTTGTTCGCCGGGTTCTTTGCCATTGTCCAGGCGATGCAGGGTGATTTCGAGCGGGCGGCGATGGCGATTTTCATCGCCATGGTGCTGGATGGTCTGGATGGCCGGGTGGCCCGTCTGACGCATACCCAGTCGGCCTTCGGTGCCGAATACGACTCGCTGTCCGATATGGTCAGCTTCGGTGCGGCACCGGCGCTGGTGATGTACGAGTGGGCGCTGCGCGATATGGGCCGCTTGGGCTGGATCGCCGCCTTCATCTACTGTGCCGGCGCCGCCCTGCGTCTGGCCCGCTTCAATACGACGCTGGAAGTGATGGACAAGCGCTACTTCCAGGGCTTGCCTTCGCCAGCGGCTGCGGCCTTGGTCGCCGGTCTGGTCTGGGTGATGATCGTCTCCGGCATCGCGGGTCACGATGTGCGCTGGCTGGCCTGCGTACTGACCATCTTTGCTGGCATCACGATGGTTTCCAATATCCGTTATTACAGTTTCAAGGATATCAATCTGAAGAAAAGCGTCCCGTTCTTCGTGATCGCCGCGATTGCGCTGGGCTTCGCTCTGGTCGCCTACAGTCCTGAAATAGCCCTTTTCGGATTCTTTGTCCTTTACGGCCTGTCTGGCTATGTGCAGGCCGCACTCGGCTTGCTTAAACGCAAGGCCCAGTAACCACGGGAGCACAACATGAAGCAACATCTGGTAATTTTTGACACCACCCTGCGTGATGGCGAGCAAAGCCCAGGCGCTTCGATGACCAAGGAAGAAAAGATCCGCGTCGCCCGCCAGCTGGAAAAAATGCGGGTCGACGTGATCGAGGCCGGTTTTGCTGCAGCCTCGCCCGGCGATTTCGACGCCATCCAGGCGATCGCCCAAGTCATCAAGGATTCGACCATCTGCTCGCTTGCGAGGGCCAACGAGACCGACATTCGACGCTCCGGCGAGGCGATCAAGCCGGCGAAGTCCGGGCGCATCCATACCTTCATTGCGACTTCGCCGATCCACATGCAGAAGAAGTTGCGCATGACGCCGGATCAGGTCGTCGAGCAGGCGGTCAGGGCCATCGCCTGGTCGCGCGAATACACCGATGACGTCGAGTTTTCGGCGGAAGACGCCGGGCGTTCGGAAATCGATTTCCTGTGCCGCATCTTCGAAGAAGTCATCAAGGCTGGCGCGACGACGATCAACGTGCCCGACACCGTCGGTTACAACATCCCCCAGCAGTATGCCGAAACGGTTCGCCAGCTCATCGAACGCGTGCCGAACGCGGACAAGGTGGTATGGTCGGTGCACTGTCACAACGATCTGGGGCTGGCCGTGGCCAACTCGCTGGCCGCCGTGCTGGCCGGGGCGCGCCAGGTCGAATGCACGATCAATGGTCTCGGCGAGCGGGCCGGCAACGCCTCGCTTGAAGAGATCGTGATGGCGGTGCGCACGCGCAGCGATGTCTTTCCGGTCGAAACCCGGATCGACACGACGCAGATCGTGCCGGCCTCGAAGCTCGTCTCGCAGATCACCGGCTACGCGGTGCAGCCGAACAAGGCTGTGGTCGGTGCCAATGCCTTTGCCCATGAGTCCGGTATCCACCAGGATGGGGTGCTGAAGCATCGCGAGACCTACGAAATCATGCGCGCCCAGGATGTCGGCTGGACGCAGAACAAGCTGGTGCTCGGCAAGCACTCTGGCCGCAATGCATTCAAGAGCCGACTACAGGAACTGGGTATCGAACTGGACAGCGATGAGGCGCTAAACGCCATCTTCGCCCGCTTCAAGGAACTGGCCGACCGCAAGCACGAGATTTTCGACGAAGACCTGCACGCGCTGGTTTCCGACGAACTGGTGATGCCCGAGCACGAGCATTACAAGCTGGTCTATTCGCATGTCTGCTCGGAAACCGGCGAGATGCCGAACGCCAGGGTGATACTCAGTGTCGGCGGCGTCGAGCATAAGGGCGAGGCAGCTGGTGGCGGCCCGGTCGATGCCACATTCAAGGCAATCGAAAGTGTGGTGGCCAGCGGTGCCGAACTACTGCTTTACTCGGTCAATGCCATCACGACCGGTACCGATGCCCAGGGCGAGGTCACGACGCGCTTGGCCAAAGGCGGCCGCGTCGTGAATGGCAACGGTGCGGACACCGACATCGTGATCGCTTCGGCGCGTTCCTATCTCAACGCGCTGAACAAGCTGTATTCGACGCTGGACAAGGTGCGGGCCCAGGGCGACATCTAATACCCCGGCGCTAACCAAAGGCCGCTTCAGCTTTGCTGGGCGGCCTTTTCTATTTTGGGGGGCCGGGTTGCGCGAACGTAAAGGATGCAGCTGGCGAAAATGACGGTCGCCAGTACGGTTTCCCCGATCGCCAGCTGCTGGCTCAGTCCGCTGTCGCTGGTCGCCCGGGTCAGTCCTTCGAGCAAGTAGAACTGGATGAACAGCGACAGCCACTTGTAGGTATAACGTCTGCCGCGCAGGATGCCAAACAGCGGCAGCAGCAGAAAGGCGGCCTTCAGAGTCAGCCATGAGCCGCCAGGGCGCAACGGGGCGAGCCAGCCTTCCCAGGCTAGGCAGAGGAAGATCAATGCGATCAGGCTGACCCCGGTGAGCAGTTGGTAACGGGCGGCGTTCACGGCTGCCCCGGTTTCTTGGCGAGTAGGGCTGGGTTGCCCACCGAGCCGCGGTGGCTGTGATAGTGGATGAGTATCTCTTGCATGGTCCGTTATTATACGGCCCCATGCAAAACAGCTCCCGGTATCGCCGAGGCCGTCCGAAACAGGCTTACGGCGACAGTATCTTTCGTCGCTTCTTGAGCGAAAACATGATGCAGACCAGCTCGGCGCTGGCCTTCACGACCTTGATGGCCCTCGTGCCGCTGGTCGCGGTTTTGCTCTCCCTGGCGGCGGCGGTGCCATATCTGGATGTCCTGATTGCTCGCCTCGACCTGCTGGTCAGGGATGTCCTGCTGCCGACCGGTGCCGCGGGAACCATTGCCGGCAGCATCAGCCGGTTTTCGCACAAGGCGCAACAGTTGACCCTGGCTGGCGTTGCCCTTCTTGGCGTCACGGCGATCATGCTGATGAATGCCATTGAGCGCACATTCAATCATCTGTGGCAGGTGAAGCCGCGTCCCTGGCTGGCCCGGCTGCGTTTGTATGCCTTCGTGGTGGCGGTGTGGCCCTTCATCCTGGGGGCGGTGGCGGTAGCCATCTCCTTTGCGGTCAGCGCGTCGCTGGGCCTGTTTGATGAACCGGTCTGGTTTCGCCGGATATTGCTGAAAGCGGTATCCATGCTGCTGCTCGGCCTGTTTTTCTCGTTTTTGTATTACGCAGTGCCGAATGCCGATGTGTCACGTCGGGCAGCGTTGGTCGGCGGGGTATTTGCGACCCTGGCTTTCTCGGCAATGCAGAAAGTGTTCGAGCTCTATCTGGTCAGTTCGGCAATGTTGAAGAGCATCTACGGGGCATTTGCCGCGTTCCCGGTATTTCTGGCCTGGCTGCACCTTTCGTGGGCCATTGTCCTCTTTGGCGGCTTGGTCGTCGCTAGACTGAGTCGTCCGTCGAAACGCTGAAGACCTCGATGCTGCTGGTTTGCTCGTCAAGATGCGTGGTACGCACTTCGCGTACCGAAAAATTTTCGGCTTCGACCAGAACGATAAGCCGATCGCTATTCGGCTTCAGTACGCCCGAGGCGACGACCAGGGATTCAAGGGGGCGCAAAGGGGGGGCTTCCGGGAGGATCAGGGCTTCGATCGGGCTGGTGGAAAGCTCGTAAGGTTGCACGATCCTGGCGGCAATGGCGCGGGATGCAATAAGCTGCAAACCCAGTTCGACGTGTTCCGGGTTTTCCGAAATCGCCCAGCGAATCACGCAAACGTGCCATGCCGGCGATGCTTCGCTGCGCCCTCTTGCTGCATGTAAAGCGACAATATCCCCGATGCGCAGAGACTCGGTCTGGCCGGACATGTGCATCAACGCGTAGCCATCGGGGCTTTCGTTGGTGACCATCCATTCGCTTGTTTCGATGTTGGCCTCGGGGGTCTTGATCAATTGCCAGAGATTTTCCAGCCCCAGGCAAAGATTGGCTCGGTAGGATTGCCGCCGCCGCGGAAAGCGCCGTTTTTGCGGGTTTCCCCAGAGTGTCGTCAGGCGCAGTAGCACCGCCTGGCCGGCATGGGTGTCGGCGAATGCCGGCAGTCCCAGAGTCGAGGCAGGGGTGCCCTTGCTCAATTCGGCGTGGTGGCGAGAGGCCTCCCGGGCGATCGCTTCGCAGGAAAAATAAAGCACATTGGTATCGGCTGCCGGAATCCGCCGGATCAGTGCGTGGGCAGGGAAGTCCTTGTCCAGGTCGATCCAGAAAATTGCATTGCCATCTCTCGGTGGCAATACGCCGAGTTCCATCTGTTGCGGCAGGTGCTCGATATAGTCGTTGATGAATTCCAGTTCGGCGGAAGTAAAAGATGCTGGCTGGGCAATCGCAGTCAGCAGGACGTTTGTGTAAATGCGTTGAACGCTGGGTCCGCCGCGTGGCCCGGGAAGAGCATCCAGGCCCAGGCGCCGGGCGGTACAGAAAGCGGTGTGCAGTTGTTGCCAGCGACCGAGCGCGGTCGGTGCGGCGATTAAGTGACTGATCCTGATCTGCCACGCAATGGCATGCATGGCGCGACGAAGCGAGACATGCGGGGGGCGGGGCGTGTCTTCACCTTCAGGGTGAAATAACGTGGCCAGCGTGTTGAAGTAGTCCTGAGTGAGTGTTTCCAGGGCTTCGAGAAGCGCCTTTACGCGTTGCCGAAGCTTGCGTGAGATCGGTAGCGAGACTTCATGTAGTTGCGGCAGCTCGGCGTTGACCGTTCGTTCAATGTGAGCGTACAGCAGGTCGAGCAGTTTGATGCGCTGGGCGGTCGGGACGGGGGTCTCGCGCAATAAAAGAAGCTGGCGGTAAAGCTGGCCCGCGTCTTCGGCCCTGGTGCGCTCATGCGCCGAGGCTAGCCACTCAAGTATGCTCTTGACGTTGGCTTCGGGCTTGAGTGGCGAGGAAATCTCCGGCGCAGTGTCCATTTGCTCTGCAGGATAACAAAATTTCACGGTTTATCCACCGCCTTTGGCCGCCGCTACGGGCTTTCTGTCGTTTTTGAGGTGGGATAGCGGTGTGTTTTGGCGCTTGCCAAGTTGCTTGTTTTTCCTGGATAAAGCGCTATAATCATCGGTCTTTTTTCCAGCTAACGAAAGAATAACGATGGTTGTTATCCGTCTTGCCCGTGGCGGCGCCAAGAAGCGTCCCTTCTACAACATGGTTGTCACCGATTCCCGCAATCGCCGTGATGGTCGTTTCGTTGAGCGTATCGGTTTCTACAACCCGGTTGCTTCCGGTAACGCCGAGAGCCTCCGTGTTTCCGTCGATCGTCTGACCTACTGGCAGCAGAACGGCGCCCAGTTGTCGCCGACCGTTGCACGTCTGGTCAAGCAACACGCTGCTCAACAAGCAGCTTAAGCAGTTCCGCTTTGGCCGGTAAGGATATCGTCGTTCTGGGTCGCCTGGCCGACCCCTACGGGATTCAAGGCTGGCTGTGGTTGCACCCTTTTGGCGACGACCCGCTGGCCTGGGCAGAAATGCCCATCTGGTGGGTCGCTAGAGAAGGCGAGCCGTGGCGTGAGTGCAAGCTGAAAAGCTTGAAAGCGCACGGCAATGGCGTGGTGGTATTGCTCGAAGGCATTGCTGACCGCACCGGGGCCGAGGCTATGAAGGGCTTTCTGGTCGGGGCGCCGCGTGATGCTCTGCCGAAGACCGATGATGACGAGTTTTACTGGGGCGATCTGATTGGCCTGGATGTCATCAATACCACCGACGAGCGATTGGGCAAAGTAGCTAGCCTGATCGAAAGTGGGGCCAACACCGTCTTGCGTGTGGTTGCGGATGACGGATTGGAGCGCCTGCTGCCTTTTGTGTCGGCAGTGGTGCTGGCCGTCGAGAAGGACACTGGATTGATCCGTGTGGAGTGGGGCAGCGACTGGTGATCCGGTTCGACTGCATTTCCATTTTTCCGGAGATGTTCGCTGCTGTAACGGAAAGTGGCATCACCCGCCGGGCGCTGGAAGAGCAGCGCTGGGCGTGGCAAGGCTGGAATCCGCGTGATTTCGCCGAGAATACCTGGCGGCGGGTCGATGACCGCCCCTTTGGCGGCGGGCCGGGCATGCTCATGCAGGCGGCTCCGCTGGAGAAGGCGATCGCCGCTGCCAAGGCGCAGCAGCGCGAGGCGGGGTTGGCGAGAAGCCGGGTCATCTACCTCTCGCCGCAGGGCGCGCCGCTCACCCACGAACGGGTGATGGAGCTGGCGAGCGGCGAGGAGGGGCTGATTCTTCTTTGCGGCCGCTATGAAGGAATTGACGAGCGTCTGATCGAGCGCTGTGTCGATGAAGAAATATCGATCGGAGATTTTGTGCTCTCCGGTGGCGAGTTGCCGGCGATGGTGTTGATCGATGCCGTCGTCCGCCAGTTGCCGGGAGTGTTGGGCGATGCTGCTTCGGCGGTGGAAGATTCGTTTGTCGGTGGTTTGCTGGATTGTCCGCACTACACGCGACCCGAGGTGTACGAGGGCGAGGCAGTCCCGGAAGTGTTGATGTCCGGCGACCACAAAAAGATTCGTCGGTGGCGACTGAAACAGTCGCTGGCGAGAACCCGGCAGCGCCGGCCGGATTTACTGGCGCACCGCGTGTTGAGCGCGGAGGAAACGCAACTCCTCACGGAAATCGTCGGAGAGGAGCAATGCGGTGAGTAAGTGTTTATATAAATTTAAGGATCTCACATGAACCTGATTGAACAACTGGAACAAGAAGAAATTGCCCGCCTGGGCAAGACCATTCCCGACTTCGCGCCGGGCGACACCGTCGTCGTGCAAGTGAAGGTCAAGGAAGGTAACCGCGAGCGTCTGCAGGCTTACGAAGGCGTCGTCATCGCCAAGCGCAACCGTGGTCTGAACTCCGCTTTCATCGTCCGCAAGATTTCTTCCGGCGAAGGCGTCGAGCGTACTTTCCAGACCTATTCGCCGCTGGTCGCTTCGATCGAAGTCAAGCGCCGCGGTGATGTGCGTCGCGCCAAGCTGTACTACCTGCGCGAGCGTTCGGGCAAGTCGGCCCGGATCAAGGAAAAGCTGACCCGCAAGGAAAAGCCGGTCGCTGCTGCTTAAGCAGACTCTCCGGATTAGAAAAGGGCGCCTCGGCGCCCTTTTTCTTTGCTCTGCTTTTGTCTGAAATTACGGGTGAGCGGCAGGCTGCGTCTTGTCCTTTTCGATCAGCGCATAGGCCGAGTGATTGTGGATCGACTCGAAATTCTCCGATTCCACGACATAGGCGTCGACGCGGGCTTCGGCATTGAGGCGGGCGGCGACGTCGCGCACCATGTCTTCGACGAATTTCGGATTGTCGTAGGCGCGTTCGGTGACGTATTTCTCGTCCGGACGCTTCAACAGCCCAAACAGTTCGCACGAAGCTTCCTCTTCGACCAGCTGGACGAGTTCCTCGATCCACACGAAGTCGTTGGTGCGGGCGGTGATGGTGACGTGCGATCGCTGGTTGTGGGCGCCGCGCTCGGAAATCTTCTTCGAGCAGGGGCAGAGGCTGGTCACCGGCACGACGACCTTGACCGAGGTGGCGATCTCGCCGTGGCAGATGTCGCCGATGAAGGTGACGTCGTAGTCCATCAGGCTCTGCACGCCGGAAACCGGGGCGGTCTTGTTGATGAAGTACGGGAAGTTCATCTCGATGTGGCCGGTCTCGGCTTCGAGCTTGGCGACCATGTCGCGCAGCATGACCGGGAAATTCTCGACCGAGATCTCGCGCTCGTGGCTGTTCAGAATCTCCACGAAGCGCGACATGTGGGTGCCCTTGAAATTGTGGGGCAGACCGACGTACATGTTGAACATGGCGATCGTGTGCTGGATGCCGGCCGATTTGTCCTTAACGCGGATCGGATGCCGGATGGACTTGATGCCGACCTTGTTGATGGCCAGGTGGCGGGTGTCGGCGGAGTTTTGAACGTCGGGAATGTTGGGGTTCGGGGTGCTCATCTGCTGTTCTTCAATAATTCATGGTGAGACGGTACGGGCACGCACGGCGCGCACGATGCCATCCTTGTCGAGGCCAAGTTCGGCCAGTAAATGACCTTGTTCGCCATGGTCGATGAAGCGGTCGGGCAGGCCAAGGCGCAAAACCGCTACCTTGATGCCCCGTTCCGCCAGCACCCGCTCGATTTCCGAGCCGGCGCCGCCGATCACAGCATTTTCTTCGATACTGACGAGCAGGGAATGGTTCCCGGCTAGCTCGACAATCAGTTCGGTATCGAGCGGTTTGACGAAGCGCATGTTGGCGACCGTGGCGTCGAGTTCCTCGCCGGCGGCCAGCGCGGCGGGAACCAGGCTGCCGAAGGCGAGCAGGGCGACGCCCTGGCCCTGGCGGCGGATTTCGCCCTTGCCGACGGGCAGGGTGTCGAGATTGGTTTCCGGCACGGCACCGGTGCCGCCGCCGCGCGGGTAGCGGACCATGCTCGGGCAATCCAGGGCAAACGCCGTGGACAGCATGCGCCGGCATTCGGCTTCGTCGGCCGGTGCCATGACCACCAGGTTCGGGATGCAGGTGACGAAAGAGAGGTCGAAAGTGCCGTGGTGGGTCGGGCCGTCGGCGCCGACCAGGCCGCCGCGGTCGACCGCGAAGACGACCGGCAGGTTTTGCAGCGCCACGTCGTGGATCAACTGGTCGTAGGCGCGCTGCAGGAAGGTCGAGTAGATGGCGACGACCGGCTTCAGGCCCTCGCAGGCGAGGCCGGCGGCAAAGGTCACGGCATGCTGTTCGGCGATGCCGACATCGTAGTAGCGGTCCGGAAATTCGCAGGCGAAGCGCACCAGGCCCGAGCCTTCGCGCATGGCCGGGGTGATGCCGACCAGCCGGGAGTCGGCCTTGGCCATGTCGCACAGCCAGTCGCCGAAGACCTGGGTGTAGGTCAGCTTGCCCGGCCCCTTGGCGGACTGGATGCCTTCGCCGGCGGCGAATTTGCCGACGCCGTGATAGAGGATGGGGTCGGCTTCGGCCAGCTTGTAACCCTGGCCCTTCTTGGTGATCACATGCAGGAACTTCGGACCCTTGAGCTTCTTCAGGTTTTCCAGGGTCGGGATCAGGGCGTCGAGATCGTGGCCGTCGATCGGGCCGTAGTAATGGAAACCGAATTCCTCGAACAGCGTGCCGGGGGCGATCATGCCCTTGACGTGTTCCTCGGCGCGGCGCGCCAGTTCGAGCAGCGGCGGCGCGAAACCGAGCATGTGGCGGCCGGCTTCGCGGGCCGCGTTGTAGGTCTTGCCGGACATCAGCCGGGTCAGGATGTTGTTCAGGGCGCCGACCGGCGGCGAGATCGACATCTCGTTGTCGTTCAAGATGACCAGCATGTCGGCATCGGCGACGCCGGCATTGTTCAGGGCTTCGAAGGCCATGCCGGCCGACATCGCGCCATCGCCGATGATGGCGATCGCCTTGCGCTCCTCGCTCTTGTGCTTGGCGGCCAGCGCCATGCCCAGCGCGGCTGAGATCGAGGTCGAGGAATGGCCGACGCCGAAGGTGTCGTAGGGGCTCTCGCTGCGCTTGGGGAAGCCGGAGACGCCGCCCTGCATGCGCAGGCGGCTCATGCCTTCGCGGCGGCCAGTCAGCACCTTGTGGGCGTAGCACTGGTGGCCAACATCCCAGACCAGACGGTCTTCGGGAGTGTTGAAGACGTAATGCAGGGCAACCGTCAGTTCGACGGTGCCGAGATTGGACGACAGGTGGCCGCCGGTCTGAGAGACCGACTCGATCAGGAAGCCGCGCAACTCGTCGGTTAGTTGCGGCAATTGCTTGCGGTCCAGCCGGCGCAGGTCGGCCGGGCTGTTGATGCATTCGAGCAGGCGGGAAACGGTCATTTCAGAATTGCCGATGGCAGATGAAGTCGGCCAGTTCAGTCAGGCGCGTCGCGCGCTCGCCGAAGATGGCCAGGGCGTCGAGCGCGTCGCTGCGCAGTTCATCGGCGTAGGAGCGGGCGGCATCGAGGCCGAGCAGGCTGACGTAGGTCGGCTTGGCGGCGGCCTCGTCCTTGCCGGCGGTTTTGCCCAGCGTGGCGGTGCTCGCCGTGCAGTCGAGAATGTCGTCGACGACCTGGAAGAGCAGGCCGGCGCGTTTGGCGAAACGGTCGAGATTGGCTCTTTCTTCGGCGGAAAGCGGGTTGCCGGCCAAGGCGCCGAGCAGCACGGCGGCGCGGATCAGGGCACCGGTCTTGAGGGCGTGCATCAGTTCGAGTTCAGGCTGGTTCAGCGCCTTGCCGACCGAGCCGAGGTCGATTGCTTGGCCGCCAGCCATGCCGCGCGAGCCGCTGGCGTGGGCGAGCAGGGTGATCATTTCGAGCTGGCGGGCTGGCTCGGCGGTCGGCTGGCTGGCCAGCAGTTCGAAGGCCAGCGTCTGCAGGCTGTCGCCGACGAGCAGGGCGGTCGGTTCGTCGAATTCGACATGGCAGGTCGGGCGGCCGCGACGCAGCACATCGTCGTCCATGCAGGGCAGGTCGTCATGGACCAGCGAATAGGCGTGGATCATCTCGACGGCACAGGCCACGGTATCGAGCTTGTCCGGCGTGGCGCCGGTCAGTTCGCCGGCCGCGAAGGCAAGCAGCGGGCGGACGCGTTTGCCGCCGCCCAGCGTGGCATAGCGCATGGCATCGTGGAGGCGGGCCGGGATGCAGTCCGAGCCGGGCAGGTGGCGGGCGAGGGCGGTTTCGACCCGGGCTTGGGTTGCCGCCATCCACTCGGCAAAGGTGTTGGCGCTCACGGCGCCTCCAGCGTCGCGCGGTCGACGTCCTTGAACTGGCCGTTTTCAAGAATGCGGATCTGCGCCTCGGCATCGGCCAGTTGCGCCTGGCAGTGCTTCATCAGTTCCATGCCATGACGATAGGCGGCGATCGACGCTTCGAGTTCGAGCTTGCCGCCTTCCATGCTCTGGACAATGCTTTCGAGTTCGGCGAGCGCCGTCTCGAATTTCATGTCGGCGATGGGTGAATGATCCATGTCAACGCGTTTCGGGGAAACAGGCGAAAATACTCTATCCGAGGGCTTCTGGTCAAATCGACGGGAGGGTAAAATCTCATCTTTTAACCCGCTGGAGGCATGGAATGTCCAACGTGGCGACTTTGTCCCGTTTGGCCCCAGCAGTTTCCCAACTGCCGGTGGACTGGTATTTCGACGAGAAGATTTTCGAGCTGGAGAAGAAGCTCATCTTCGATGCCGGTCCCGGCTATGTCGGCCACCAGCTGATGGTGCCGGAAGCGGGTGATTTCCGTTCGCTGGAGTGGAAGGACCACGGTCAGATGCTGCTCAACGGCGGCGCCGAGGGCGAGCATGCCGGCATCTGGCAGATGTCGAACGTCTGTCGCCACCGCCAGGCGATCATGCTCCAGGGCTCGGGCAAGGTGCCGGGCAATATCGTCTGCCCGATTCATCGCTGGACCTACGATACCGGCGGCCAGCTGATCGGGGCGCCGCATTTTCCGCAGAATCCCTGCCTGAACCTCAACAAGGCCAAGCTGGAAAACTGGAACGGCCTGCTCTTCAAGGGCCCGCGTTCGGCGACGGCCGACCTGGCCGGCATGAAGGTCGCCAATCAGCTCGATTTCACCGGCTACAAGCTCGACCATGTCGAGATGCACGAGTGCAATTACAACTGGAAGACCTTCATCGAGGTCTATCTTGAGGATTACCACGTCGCGCCCTATCACCCGGGCCTGGGTAATTTCGTCACCTGCGACGACCTGACCTGGCAGTTCGGCGACTGGTATTCGGTGCAGCGGGTCGGCATCACCTCGCTGCAGAAGTCCGGTTCCAAGGTCTATGAACGCTGGCAGAAGGCGGTCCGCGACATTTACGGCAATGAGGGCAAGACGCCCGAGCACGGCGCCATCTGGCTGACCTATTTTCCGAACATCATGGTCGAGTGGTACCCGCACGTGCTGGTCGTGTCGACGGTGATTCCGCAGGGCGTGAACAAGACGCTGAACGTCGTCGAGTTCTATTACCCGGAAGAAATCGTCGATTTCGAACGCGACTTCATCGAGGCCGAACGCGCCGCCTACATGGAAACGGCGATCGAAGACGACGACATCGGCGAGCGCATGGATCGCGGCCGCTATGCCCTGCTCAAGGAAGGGCGCAACGAAGTCGGCCCCTACCAGAGCCCGATGGAGGACGGCATGCAGCACTTCCACGAGTTCTATCGCCAGATCATGCAGCAGCAGATCGAGGCGCGTTAAGCGCGAGCGGTGCTGCAACAAGGCGTCGGGGTAAAATCCGGCGCCTTTTTACTTTCGAGCCGCCATGCAATCGTTGTGGATGATCGCCGCCAGTTTCCTGTTCGCCTGCATGGGCGTCTGCGTCAAATTCGCCGCGGCGACGCATTCGGCGGTCGAGATCACCTTCTACCGCAGCTTCATCTCGCTGATCCTGATGTTCGGGCTGGTCCGGCTGCGCGGGGTCTCCCTGCAAACCACGCACTGGCGCTGGCAGATCAGCCGCGGCGTGGTTGGTTTCGTCGCCCTGTTCGGCTATTTCTATGCGATCACCCTGTTGCCGCTGGCGACGGCGGTGACGCTGAACTACACCTCGGCGATCTTTCTCGCCTTCTACCTGGCCTTGGCCGGCATGCGCCTGCGGGTAGGCATCCTCGGCGCCCTGGTCGTCGGCCTGCTCGGCGTCGTGCTGCTGCTGCGCCCGACGCTGCATGCCGATCAGCTGGTCGGCGGCCTGGTCGGCCTGGCCTCCGGAGTAATGGCCGGGATGGCCTATTTCAGCGTCCGCGAATTAGGGGCGCGCGGCGAGCCGGAGACGCGGACGGTTTTCTATTTTGCGCTGGTTTCCTCGGTCTGCGCTGGGCTCTGGCTGCTGTTCAGCGAGCTGCATGCGGTCGACCTGCGCAGCGGCCTGTTGTTGCTCGGCGTCGCCAGCTTCGCCACCGCCGCCCAACTCGCCATGACCCGCGCCTACACCCGGGGCAAGACCCTGATGTCGGCGGCGCTGGCTTACAGCACGGTGATTTTTTCCAGCCTGTTTGGCGCGCTGTTCTGGGGCGAAGTGCTCGATGGCGCGGCCTGGTTCGCGATCGGGCTGATCATCCTGTCTGGCATCGCGGCGACGCATTTTTCCCGCGCCAGCCCGGTGGAACAGGATTAATCGGCGTTAAACTGAGACAAACAACAACGGAGTCAGATCATGATCGTCATCGACCATCAACCCAGCCGTGTCAGCGTATCCGTGTTCGGCGAATTCACCCTGGCCGACTACAAGGAATTCGAGGAAGTCGTCAATTTCAAGATCAAGTTCGAGGGGCCGGTCGATCTCTATTTCGATTTGAGCCAGATGGCCGATCTGACGCTTGACGTCGCCTGGGAAGAAATCAAGTTTTCGCGGGCCCACGCCAACGATTTCAAGCGGGTCGCCGTCGTCACCGAAAGCCAGTGGGTGACCTGGAGCGCCTGGCTGTCGCAGACCTTCGTCAATGCCGACGTCGAAGTCTTCGACAATGCGGAGGACGCCAAGGCCTGGTTGGAGGAAGCGGCTTGAGCTACACGACCCTGATCGATGCCGCCACCCTGAAGGCGCATCTCGATGACCCGGACTGGCGGATCATCGATGTCCGCCACCAGTTGGCCAATACCGCCTACGGCGAACAAGCCTATGGTGCCGGGCACATTCCCGGCGCCGCCTTCCTGCATTGCGACCGCGACCTATCAGGGCCGATGACCGGCAAGAACGGTCGCCATCCCTTACCCGATCCGGAAAAACTGGCCGCGCGCCTGGGCGAAATCGGCGTCGGGCCGCAGACCCAGGTCGTGGTGTACGACGACGCCCAGGGCATGGTCGCCGGCCGCCTGTGGTGGCTGTTGCGCTGGCTTGGCCATGACCGGGTGGCGCTGCTTGACGGTGGCCTGCAAGCTTGGGTGGCAGCGGATCATGCCCTGTCCAGCGAATTGCCGCCGCTCCGTCCGGCCACTTTTGTTGTCACGATGCGCGATGCCCTAGTCGATGCCGGTTACGTCCAGACCTTCCTAGCCACTTCGCGCCTGTACCTGATCGACGCCCGCGGTCCGGATCGCTTCCGGGGCGAGAACGAGACCATCGATCCGGTTGCGGGCCATATTCCGGGGGCGGTCAACCGTTTCTTCCAGCTCAATCTGCAGGCCGACGGTCGCTTCAAGCCGGCTGCCGACCTGCGCGCCGAATGGCTGGCCCTTCTCGCCGGCCAGTCGCCAGAACTGGTCGTGCATCACTGCGGTTCGGGGATTTCCGCCTGCCACAACATCCTCGCCATGGAAATCGCAGGCTTGTCAGGTTCCCGGCTCTATCCCGGCTCCTGGAGTGAGTGGTGTGCCGATCCGGCCCGGCCGGTCGCCCAGGGCAACTAGCCGGGCGGCTGGGCGGTCAGCCGGCTCAGTGCCCAGGCGACGTGTTCGCGCACCAAGGATGACGGGTTATCGGCCTGCTGGCAGAGTGCCGTCAGCGCCGCCGGCGTCGGTTTCGCGTTACCCAGCGCCACAGCAATGTTCCGTAACCACCGCTCATGCCCGATACGGCGGATCGGATTGCCGGCCAGGCGGTCGTTGAACTGTTGTTCGTTCCAGCCGAACAGATCGACCAGGCTGGCGCTATCGAGGCCATGGCGCGGCGCGAATTCCGGGTCGCCGAGCTGGGCGAAGCGGTTCCACGGACAGCACAGCTGGCAATCGTCGCAGCCGTAGATACGGTTGCCGATCAGCGGGCGGAACTCCTCGGGAATCGGTCCGGCAAGTTCGATGGTCAGGTAGGAAATGCAGCGCCGGGCGTCGACCTTGTAGGGGGCGACGATGGCGCCGGTCGGGCAGGCCGCCAGGCAGGCCGTGCAGGTGCCGCAGTGTTCTTCGACCGGTGCGTCGGGCGGCAGAGGCAGGTCGGTATAGATTTCGCCGAGGAAGCGCCAGGAGCCCTGCTTCGAGAGCAGTAAGGTGTGCTTGCCGCGCCAGCCGAGGCCCGCCTGTTGGGCATATTCGACCTCCATGACCGGGGCTGAATCGGAAAAAACCCGGTAGCCGAAGGGGCCGACGATGGCGGTGATCGCGTCGGCCAGTTTCTGCAGCCGGCTGCGCACGACCTTGTGGTAGTCCCGTCCCTGGGCGTAGCGCGAAATCGCCGCCTGCTCCGGCTGGTCGGCGGTTCGGGTATGGGGCAGGTAGTCGAGTGCGGTGGTGATCGCGGTCAGCGTGCCGGGGTGCAGCATGGCCGGCTGGGCGCGCAATTCGGCGTGGCGGGCCATATAATCCATTTCGCCGTGGCAACCCTCGGCCAGCCACTGGCGCAGGCGTTCAGCCGCCGGGCCGGGGTCGGCCCGGGCCACGCCGACGGCGGCAAAGCCGAGTTCGTGGCCGGCGGCGCGGATTTTTTCCTTGAGCGCTACGTAATCCACCGTGGAGTCCTGATCGTGCATAGCCCCGATGTTACCGCCGTTTTCCAATTGCCCGACGAGGCGGCGACCCAGCGCCTGGGCGAAGCGTTGGCCCCGCAGTTGCAGCCCGGGCTGGTGATATTTCTCGAAGGCGACCTCGGCGCCGGCAAGACAACCCTGGTGCGGGCGCTGATTCGCGCCCTGGGTCACGCCGGGCCGGTGAAAAGTCCGACTTATTCACTGGTTGAAGTTTACGTAATTTCGAGCTTATACTTATATCACTTTGATTTTTATCGTTTCGAGTCACCAGAGGAGTTCTCCGATGCGGGCTTTGACGAATACTTTAACGATACTGCGGTCTGCCTGGTCGAGTGGCCGGAACGTGCTGAAGGCTGCGTTCCGTCGCCAGACTTGCGGCTGCGCCTTCATCATGCGGGTCTCGGGCGTCTCCTCGAGGCCGTGGCAGATACACCGGAAGGGACGCAATGCATAAAAGGGCTGGTCTCAGCCATGGACGACGGCAGCTCCTCCGCTACGCCGGCGCCTCGCTGATACTTTCGGTTTCGCCGCTGGCCGGTGCCGCGGCGAAGCTGCCCTCGGTGCTCGCCGTGCGCATCTGGCCGGCCGCCGATTACACCCGCGTCACGCTCGAACATGACGCCCCAATCAAATACACGCATTTCACGGTCGATAACCCGGACCGCCTGGTGGTCGATATCGAAGGCGTCGAATTCAACAGCGTGCTCGACAGCCTGGCCCGCAAGGTGGCGACCGACGATCCGAATATCAAGCTGCTGCGCGCCGGCCGCTTCAAACCGGGTGTCGTGCGCCTGGTCATGGAGCTCAAGGGCAAGGTCAACCCGCAGGTGTTTTCGCTGGCCCCGGCCGGCGAATACGGCCATCGCCTGGTGCTCGACGTGTACCCGGTCAATCCGCCGGACCCGATGATGGCGCTGCTTGAAGGCCGCCAGGATGCAGTCGAGCCGATGAAAGTCGAGCCCGAACCCTTGCCCGACAAGACCCCGGCCAAGACGCCCGAGGCCCCGGAGGTTCATACCACCAAGAAATCCGGGAAGCCGATTGTCGACCGCATGGTAACCATCACGCTCGATCCCGGTCATGGCGGCGAAGACCCTGGCGCCATCGGCAAGGGCGGCTCCTATGAAAAGAACGTCACGCTTGAAGTCGCCCGGCGCCTGAAGGCGCGCATCGATGCCGAACCCAACATGCGGGCCGTGCTGACCCGCGATTCCGATTTCTTTGTGCCGCTGCAGATGCGCGTCCAGAAGGCGCGGCGGGTGCAGTCCGACCTCTTCCTGTCGATCCATGCCGATGCCTGGATCAAGCCGGATGCCCGTGGTTCGTCTGTCTTCGTCCTCTCTGAGCGCGGCGCTTCGAGCACCCAGGCCCGTCTGCTCGCCCAGCGCGAGAATCAGGCCGATCTGGTCGGCGGGGTCAATCTCGGCGCCAAGGACCTGTTCCTAGCCCGCACGCTGCTCGATCTGTCGCAAACCGCCACCATCGCCGACAGCCTGAAGCTGGGCAAGTACCTGCTCGGTGAACTGGGGGCGGTCAATACGCTGCACAAGAACAATGTTGAGCAGGCCAGTTTTGCCGTGCTCAAGGCGCCGGATATTCCTTCGGCGCTGATCGAGACCGCCTTCATTTCCAACCCGGAAGAAGAGCGCCGGCTCAATGATGACGCCTATCAGGAAAAATTGGCTGAAGCTATCGTGCGGGGCGTTCGGCAGTACTTCATCAGGCATCCGCCAGGGCCCAAAGCGCGGCTGGCCGCGCTCGGTTAATGGGTGACCTAAATAAAGTCGTTACCTTGGAAATAAAGTCCTAACTTCCAAGAATAGAGTCGTAACGGCTGATGAAGTTGGTCAGCTATTGTTTCACTGCCATCTAATGCTCCGTAGCGTCGCGCCACCATCCCTATTAGTCGGCAATCGGCCAGAAGTTGATGTTCAAAAAACTGGGGATGCAGCTATTTGAACGGCTGCTTCTCTCAGAAACCTGCCCGGCAGCGTACGCATGTAACTCAGCCGAAGCGGCCGATTATGCCTTTGTGCTAGTATGGCAGCTATCGGCCATGAGGAGCCTTTGCGTATATTCCCCCGGCCGACTGGTTCGGGCTGATAGGCGCGCTCGCCGCTACTTCGTGAATGTCGGTGGTTGCAGAAAGGCGCCACAGACGGGGCAACGTCCAATTAGCATTCGATGCAGGTCTTCAGTGGCGGTGGGCAATGCGCACCGGCCCGTGCTCGGGTCAACCAAATTGTCAGGTAGCAGCCTGAGTCGGATGCTTGCACAAAGCGCAGGATGTTATTCCGGGATGGGTACAGATGGAACGGACGAAAAATGAACCCTTGCCCCTAGGGTTGCCGGAACAGGTCGATGGACTTGCGACAACGCCCTCGGACCGAGGAGATGAAACCCAAGAGCGGTTTCGCTATCAATGGGCCATTGGCGTGTGGCTACTGGCGCAGAGCCTTACCGGCAACCGTACAATTCGCGCTCTGTGGTGCGAGCATCATGAAGACTACCTGCTGGAGTTGCCAGCCGGCCGGTGCATTGCAGTCCAGGTCAAAACGGACAGCCGCGAGAACGCCCGCTGGCGTTGGAGTGACGATGCGCTGGTTGACTCTGTCGCGCGGTTCTGTGTTTTCGAGAGGACGCATGGAACTGTCATTGACGGCTACGAGTTCATCTCAAATGCGGCCCCCTATGTGCCTGCCGCAACGACAAAAAGGAAAGACTCGCTTGCGGCGAGCCCTGACCGCCTCATTCAGTGCTGTTCCCGCGTCTCGACCCATTCCGAGGTGGAAGAACCATACAAGGCGGCCTTTACAGGGTTGCTCGGCAAGACCGGCTGCGACGCAACCGTGCTCTTCCAAGTCCTGCGCAAGCTTAGATTCGCGCAGGGCCCAGTCCTCAGGGGGTATGACGACACATTTGCTGCCTCGATTATTCCGGAGCTGCCTGGTTGCGCCGGGCTGACAACGGTCTCGTGCTGCCGCTTGAGGGATGAGCTGATAGCGCTTGTTCAAGCAGCCTGCAGATTGCGAGTCGATGGGATAGACGGCGCTGTAGCGTATCTCGCTACGAATGGTCGGCCTGATGCTGCAATTCGAGGCAAATGCATAACTCCAGAGTCGGCGGCCGAATTAATGGCTAGGGTTCGACAGCCAACCTTCCGATTTGTCGACAGCGGAGCGGGTATAGACATCGGTGCCACGACTGGTCGAGCCGAAGTGCTGAAACGGAAAATGCGCAATGCCTACCTCGGCAGTCAGTTTGAGCCATTGCGCATGCGCATGGACTCAGCAGACCAACGTTTGATGGAGCGGGCCTTGCTGGAGCCCGAGGGCTTTGACGCCATCTCAAACCAACTCGTCAGCACTGTACTGGTCGAGTGTAAGGACATCGAGGCGATGGCCTTTGACCATGCCGACGAGAAGACGCATGGTCTCGCGATTTACAAGCAAATCCTGCAGCGAATGGACACCCTTGCGAAGGAGGAGCCTGAGCGCGTGTGTCGTGAGCCGAAAGACACCCTGATGGGCATCGCCGGCATGCTTTCAGGAGAATGTAAGTTCGCATGGGGCACCCCGCTGGAAGGGGAGGCACAAGATGGCGCTTGAACTTGCACGTGCGCTCGCCGCGACAGAACGGGACGACAACTTGCACATCTCACGGCTGCTACTGCTGATGGCTTCGCACGCGGGCAACAAAGGTCGGCCTATTGAGGGGTTAACGAAGCTCGCAAAGCTGGACTTTCTTCTGCGTTATCCCAACTGCCTTGAGCGCGCGTTGACGTCTGCCGGGAAGGACCCGGCCAAGGCAGAAGTGGCCGATTTTGAGCGCACGACCATTGAAAGCAAGATGGTTCGGTTCCGATACGGCCCCTGGGACCATAGATATCGCCGGTGGGTCGCGTTGATGGCGGCCCGAGGGCTCGTGGCTGTAGACGTTAAGGGCAAGACGGTTCAACTCTGGCCTACGCCGGAGGGGCAAGCTATGGCTACCGCACTCGCTGACCAGGAACCACTTGAAGACCTTGCCACCCGCGCGAAGCTAGTGGCAAAGAACTTTGGCAATCGCAGTGGGACGGACTTGAAGAACTTTATCTATGCAACGTTCCCTGAATTGACCGACATGAAGTGGGGAGAGGAAATCGCCATATGAGACTTGCTTTAAAGAAGCTGCATCTGTCGCTCCACAAGTCAATTGAGCGAATCGACTTGCCGGGTGTTGTCTACTTCTTTGGCCCCATCGGGTCCGGAAAATCGAGTATTGGACGGCTTATCGACTTTTGCCTTGGTGGCAGCTATGCCTGGACGCCTGCTTTGCAGGCGGAAATGGTCTCGGCAGCTTTGGAGGTGTCGGTCAACGACGTCCCCGTGACCTTGTATCGTGACAGGGACTCGAGTCAGGTAATAGCAGTCTGGCAAGAGGGGAATGAGACTCTGCAGGTTCTGATTCCGGCAAGGAAAGGGACAAACGAAGTTTTGCCCGACTCGGGTGTCACAGTTTTGTCGGACCTGCTATTCCACCTGGCGAAAGAGGAGCCGCCATACGTGCGTCGGCGTAAGGGAACACCCGACGAGCGGCTCGAGCGCTTGAGCTTTCGGGACCTGTTCCGTTTTTGCTATCTCGACCAGGAGGGGATGGACAACGTCTTCTTCAGACTGGACTCTGACAACTACGCAATTCGTGCAAAAAGCGTCGATGCTTTGCGATATGTCCTCGGCTACCGTACGGAACAGGTCGCAGAGTTGGAGTCACGCCTTCAGGAAGTCCGCGAGCAACGCTTGGGGCTGTTGTCTGGCGCTCAGGCGCTTGCAAAGGCGCTGATGGATGCTGGCTTGGATGACATCAATGCCTATGACGATAAGATTGAATCAACCAAGGCTGAAATCGACCGCGCGCAGGCGGCCGCACAGGCCGCGAGGCAGCAACGCTCGCCAGCGCCGCATGCTGCGGAGGAACTACGTGACCACGCGCGACGCCTTGCCCAAGAACAAATTGCGCTTGAGCAGGCCTCGTCAGACATCGACCTCCGCATCGGCGAGCTTGAGCGTCACACCAACGAACTTCAGATGCTTTCGGTTCGCTTTCAGCGAACAGCTTCCGCGCGGATGGTTCTGGGAGGCGTTGATTTTTCGTCTTGCCCTCGATGCACCCAAACCCTCCCGAACCGCGAGGCCAGGCTCTGCGCGGTTTGTGGACAGCCTGAGCACATCACCGATGCAGTAGGGGCGCTCGGCGAATCCGTGGTCAACGAGGACCTGCGAGCTCGCCAAACAGAGCTGAACGAGACCTTGGCGCGTATGCGCGCTCAAAAGCGTTCCGTGCAGCTTCGCGCTGCCGAGATATCAGCGCAGCGCAGCGCAGTGGACCGTTCGCTGGAGGTCAGGCTAAAGGAGTACGACTCAGCGTTCCTCTCTCAGGCGTTGCAACACGAGCGCGTCGTAGCCACTCTGGAGCAGCGACTTGATGCGATGCTGAGATACCGAAAGCTGCCAGACGTACTTCAAGAGCAACAGGCGCAGGCGGAGGCATTGAAGATTGACGAAGCCGAGTTAAGGGTCAAGCTGGAGGACGCTAAGAAGTCGGCTTTCAACGACCGAAAGAACGTTGAGTTGCTGGGCGAACTTTTTTTAGACTGCTTGGTGCGGGCGAAGTTTCCAGACGTCAGAGCGGACTACCGAGTTGAGATTGACCCCGCGACTTTTTATCCTCGCATTCCCTTAGGCGTGGAGGAAGCGCTTGTGGTGCTTTCCTTTGACAACGCTGGAAGCGGAGGAATGAAGGCACTGTTCAAGACTTGCTACGCGCTGGCCTTGCATCGGGTCTGCGCGCGAGCAGACGACGCTAGGTTGCCTCCGGTGCTCATCATTGACACGCCAACCAAGAATGTCAGCTCGGTCGAGAACCCCGAGGTCATCGCGGCGTTCTTCCGATTGGTTTATGAGCTTGCCGCAGGGGAGCTGGTCGAGACTCAGTTCGTCATCATCGACAACGAATTCAATGCCGTGCCTGACGATATCGACCTGCCGATTAACAGTCGACACCTTGTTAAGGGCGACCCCAATAATCCGCCACTCATTCCCTATCTTGTAGGGGATTTCTGGTAGCAACTAGCCGCAGCGTTGAGGGAATAGGAACCAAGGGCAGTCCGTTATCAGCGCGAAGCAGCCAGTAGCCCTAGCGGCCGCGAACGGCCATATTGGGTCAGGGGTATTAACTAAACAAAATAAAGGTTACCAAATGTCGATTTGTTCGAACTGCGCTGATTTTCTCTACCTACTGGTCTAATTTGTAGGTGCTTAGTCATGAACTGAAGCGCTAACAGATGACATCAACTCAAAAAAGCTGGAAGCCATCGGCATTCGGGAGATTGATTACTCGGTCACCAGACTGGGAGTTCACGTTAACCGCCGGGAGATTCCAACTCTTACTGGGGGGCAAAAGCACGACGGGCCTGTGCTTGAGCTAAGAAAGATACAAGTTACTCCTGGTACCTTTTGGTCCGCTATCTCAATGTCTCTTGCAGATGGGGGGCGCACCTTTCTGGATGGCATCCCAAATGCTGCTGCGAAAGAGATTACGCAGGCAATTGCTCAAGCTATCAGGCAAGTTCGCGTTGCTGAACTAATAAGAGATTTCGAGAATGCAATTCAACCGGTTGTAGCTTGGGCAAGCGCTGCACGTGGGGCAAGCAAAGCACAGTTGGCAACCAAGGGGTGGCTAACGCATGAATTCAAGCAAGCCCAGTCTGGCCTTAAGCCCAAAGGCCTGGCGGAACTACTTAATGAACCCGAAGTTGTTCGGCACCTCGAAACGCGGCCCCAGTCAGTACAAGATACCGTTTCACTCTGGCGACGCAATTTCAGCGAACTCGCTGACGGCATCAATGAACGCCACCTCGCTCGTGAGCTCGAGGAATACAAGCTGTTCTTTGAGCAAGTCGAAAAATCACCATTGACTGAGGAGCAAGCCAAGGCCGTTATCTGTTTTGACAATCGTGTCCTGCTGGTTGCTTCAGCAGGTTCTGGCAAGACCTCGACCATGGTCGCCAAAGCTGGATTCGCCTTAAAAAAAGGGTACTTCGAACCCGAGAAAATCTTGCTTCTCGCCTTCAATAAGGATGCGGCAGCGGAACTGCGTGAGCGTATCAAGAACCGTCTTTTGCTGCTGGAATTGCCTGCTGACAAGGTCGCTGCCAAGACATTCCATGCGTTCGGACTCGATGTCATAGGGGCGGCGACTGGAAAGAAACCAAGTGTTCCGTCGTGGTTGGAAACCGGCCGAGACTTGGAAATGCTTCTCGAGTTAGTTGATGAGCTCAAGGACAGTGATGAGACATTCAGGGCTAAGTGGGACTTGTTCCGGGTCGTTCTGGGGCAGGATTTACCGAAGTTCGGCAAGGAGCAGGATGCGCCTGACTCATGGGACCGAGAGCGAAAGCAAGCTGGTTTCTGGACACTGAACGGAGAGGTGGTAAAAAGCCGTGGCGAGCAGTTCATTGCCAACTGGTTGTTCTACAACGGGGTGAAATACGAGTATGAAACTGCCTATCGTGTGGACACCGCCAACGCTCAGCACCGCCAATACCAGCCGGACTTCTATCTACCCGAACTCGATGCCTACCTTGAACACTGGGCGGTCGACGAGAAGGGAGAGCCTCCGCCCGAGTTTCAGGGCTACAAAGACGGAATGGCTTGGAAGCGCCAAATCCATACAGCCAATGGCACAACGCTTCTGGAAACGACCATGGCCGACCTGTGGAGCGGCAAGGCCTTCAGGTATCTCGCCAAAGAACTGACTCGCCTTGGAGTCAAACTTGACCCTAATCCTGACCGAGAAGGTAGGGGCCGAAAACCGATTGAGAATCCTCGGCTGGCTCGTACTTTCAGAGCGTTTCTAACCCACGTCAAGAGCAACCAACTATCCGTTGCGACCTTGAAGCAGCGACTTGAAGCCGGTGTGGCTGGCCGCTTCAAATTCCGCCATCAAATGTTTCTGAACCTGTTTGAAATGGTTTGGGCTGCATGGGAGGCACGTCTCAGAACTGAAAACTGTATCGACTTCGAGGACATGCTTGGGCAGGCCGCCGATTGTGTTGAATCTGGCCGATGGGAAAGCCCCTATGAGCTCGTAATGGTTGATGAGTTTCAAGACGTCAGCCAAGCGCGTGCTCGCTTGGTTGCCAGCTTGTTGAACGCGCCAGGGCGATGCTTGTTTGCCGTGGGTGACGATTGGCAGAGCATCAACCGGTTCGCTGGTTCGGACTTGGCCGTAATGACTGATTTCGAGGCCAAGTTTGGCAAGGCTGTTACTCTGAAGTTAGAAACCACATTCAGGTGCCCACAATCGCTATGTGACATCAGTAGTTCGTTTGTACAGAGGAATCCGAAGCAGCTACGAAAGAAGGTTCTGTCAGGCAAGCCAAATGTTGCGCTGCCAGTCCGAATAATTCGGGTCAATGAAGAGGCTAAGATTCAAGCCGCTATTGCCAAGCGGATACAGGAGTTGGCCAACGAGCTTTCAACACCGAGCAAGATTCTTCGCATTTATGTGCTCGGACGCTACCGTAAAGAGCGGGAACACCTCCCGGTAGGTACAGATAGCCGAGTCCAGGTTGAATTCATAACTGCTCATTCCTCAAAGGGCTTGGAAGCAGACCACGTCATTGTCCCGCGGATGACCTCGGAGACATTGGGGTTCCCGAGCCGAATTGAAGATGACCCGGTGCTGCAACTGGCGATGCCTGGCGGAGATTCCTTTGAGGATGCTGAAGAGCGGCGGTTGTTCTACGTGGCTCTGACGCGTGCGAAGGTCTCTGTGACCTTGATAACGCTTGCCCACAAAGAGTCTCCCTTTATTGCTGAGCTAGTTAAAGACTACAACCTTCAAGTTCTTGATTTGGACGGTGATGTTGACGAGGCCAAGGTCTGCCCGAACTGTGGGGAAGGATTCATGGTTCAGAAGTCTGGTCCGTATGGGGCATTTATGAGCTGCAATCGATTTCCGAAGTGCCGCCATAAAGAAACGATTCAAACCACCGAGTCCAATAACCAGGCACGCAGAAGGAGGGTAGGGGCTTCTCAAAGGGCAGCAGGTAGGCCGTTTTAGCTTGCTAAGCCGTATGCATTCCAGCCAAAATCATGCTTTCAATTGTCATTGAAGAGCAGAAGGTATGGCACGGAAGAAATCTAGTGTTATCGAAGACCTTATGGAAATTTCGGCACATTTGCCGTGGCAAGTTGGAGTAGGCCTGGCCGTCGTTGCTTACTTGGTTTTCCACTACTTCGCGAGCAAGTCCCCATTAACGATGAATCCTGCCGAACTCAAGGCGATGGGGAAGACGATGGGGGATGGTGTTGTTAGCGGGGTTTGGGCAACGATTTCAGGTGTTCTGCAGTACGTCGTACCGTTGGCATTCCTGATTGGCGCTGGTGTATCGGCAATGCGGAAGAATAAAGACGATGTCTCCGCTGATACTGACGTTCCTTCATGCCCAAAATGTGGCCATTCAATGGTTCGTCGTACTGCGAAGTCCGGTGCCAATGCAGGTAATTCGTTTTGGGGGTGCTCACAGTACCCAGCATGTCGGGGGATTCGGAACTAGATATGAATCGCTTACTCGCTGCTATTGCGTTTGCCGCTAACAAACACCGTGACCAGCGTCGCAAAGACTTGGCGGCTTCTCCATACATCAATCATCCTATCGGTTTGGCTACTGTATTGGCCAACGAAGGTGGTGTTGATGATGAGCGAGTTCTGATTGCAGCTATACTTCATGACACGCTTGAAGATACAGAAACCACTGAGCAAGAACTGGTGCGTGAATTCGGGCAGGAGATTGCCGGTATCGTGATGGAAGTTACCGATGACAAGACACTGCCGAAGGCAGAACGGAAGAGGTTGCAAATTGAGCATGCCGAAACCCTTAGCCGCAGGGCTAAACTGGTCAAGCTTGCTGACAAGATTTGTAACCTGCGTGATGTAGCTGGAAGCCCCCCCGCCGATTGGTCGCTTCAGCGTCGGCAAGAATATTTTGATTGGGCAAAGGCTGTTATTGATGGCATCCGGGGTGTCCATCCACCGCTCGAACATATCTTTGATGAAACCTACAAGCTACGTCCCTAAGGCTATGGCTCCGATGGATTAGGGCTTTTTTCGGCCACGAACTGCCGGTCGAGGTCGCCTTCCAATTTGAATAGCCAGGGCCTCAACTATCCCCGCTCAACAGCCGGTTTACGGCGAGCAAGTGGCCGGCGTCACTGCCTCAATCCGGCCAAGAACAAAAATCGACGTGTGTGCAAGAATGCAGTCTCAACACGCTGGAGTGATTCTTGGAACTGCTACGTCTAAGCCTATTGTTTGCCGTAACGGCATTGGCCGAAATTATCGGCTGTTATCTCCCTTGGCTATTTCTTCGGCAAGGTAAGCCGCTGTACCTGTTAATACCGGCAGCCATTTCATTGGCCCTTTTTGCTTGGCTACTAACACTACACCCCACAGCGGCGGGGAGGACTTACGCGGCATATGGCGGTATGTATATCGCCGTCGCGCTGCTCTGGCTCAAATTCGTGGATGGTGTTTCATTAACCAGATGGGATGTCTCGGGAGCGATGATTGCGCTCATAGGTATGGCAGTTATTGCTCTTCAACCGACGACTAACTGACTATCCGCTTTGTGGCCAGAGTACCCTGTGGCAACTGGCCGCTTCCAGGAAGTGGAATTTCAATGGCCGCTTTCTGGCTATGAATTCGAAATGAGGTCTGTCGCAACCCGAGCCTTTACTGACGTTGGTGGCATGACTGCCGAACGTCTGCAATGAGACAATCAGAAGACTATGTCAGTCCGCAGTCACTCTTTAAATCATGGTGTCGCCGCCGCGCTTGTCGCCGCGTTGCTGTTTGGCGCTAGCGCACCGATTGCCAAGTGGTTGTTGCAGGATGCCAGTCCCTGGATGCTCGCCGGGCTGCTCTATCTGGGTTCTGGTCTTGGTCTTACGCTATACCGCCTGGTGACTCATGCACCAGCCGTTTCCCTCCTGCGCGGCGAGGCTGCCTGGTTGGCTGCTGCGGTACTGACTGGCGGTATCGCTGGACCAGTGCTTTTGATGTATGGCCTGACCGGGATGCCTGCTTCAGGGGCAGCTCTCTTACTAAATGCCGAAGGCGTCCTGACCGCAGTGCTGGCCTGGGTCGTCTTCAAGGAGAACTTCGACCGGCGAATCGGCTTGGGCATGCTGGCCATTGCCGGCGGAGCAGTAATTTTGAGTTGGCCCGGTGAAACCCGGTTTGCCGGGGCGCTACCGGCCATGGCAATACTGGGCGCCTGCTTGTGCTGGGCTATCGACAACAACCTGACACGCAAAGTGGCCCTGTTGGACGCAACCTGGATTGCCGCCGTCAAAGGGACCGTTGCCGGCAGCGTCAATGTGTCCCTTGGTCTGGCACTGGGAAACCAGTTGCCGGACTGGTCGACCGTACAGGTAGCCATGGTCGTGGGGCTTCTCGCTTATGGTCTGAGCTTGGTCCTGTTTGTCGTCGGGATGCGCCATCTCGGTACCGCCCGCACGGGAGCCTATTTCTCCGTGGCACCATTCTTTGGTGCAACCTTGGCGCTATTGGCCGGTGAACCGATTACTTTCCCGCTGGTGGCCGCGGGGCTACTCATGGCTATTGGCCTTTGGCTTCACCTAACAGAGCACCACGAACATCAGCATGCCCACGAATCCGTCGAACACAGTCACGAGCACACCCACGACGAACATCACCAGCACATACACGGGACTCCGATAGCTCCTGGAACAAAGCACGCGCATCTACATCGGCACGAGCCGATGGTGCATATCCATGCCCACTTTCCGGACGCTCACCACGCCAGCCATCCGCATTGAATCGAAACCGTCCTCGCCATTCATGGTGTGCGGGTCAAGCCATCATAGTAATGTTAATTTCCTTGATGGTTTGCCGACAAAAATGGGTTCTATATTTGCTTCAATCAAGCAAGGAGGGGATTTTTGCAATAGTTCTTCCTATTTGCCCAAAGCGAAGATAAAGCGCCGGCACAACGACCATATTCAGCAGCGTCGAACTTGCCAGCCCAAACAGGATAACGACTGCCATCGGCGCCTGAATCTCGCTCCCGGGTTGCCCGGAGGCCAAGGCGAGCGGCACCAATGCCAGGCCGGCCGCCAAGGCCGTCATCAGAATGGGCACCAATCGTTCCTCGGCACCTCGAACAACCGCTTCCCTGGCATCCTTGACGCCTTCCTGCTCAACCAGATGGTGAATGTGAGCAATCATCATCACGCCATTGCGGGTGGCAATGCCGAACAATGTGATGAAGCCAATGATGGAAGCTACGGACAAGATGCCGCCCGTGGCAAATACCCCAATCACCCCACCAATAATGGCCAGCGGTAGATTCAGCATCACCAACATGGCATCCCGTGCCGTACCAAAGGCCACGAAGAGCAGCAGGAAGATGCCGACGATGACGCCCACGCCCAGAATGGCGAGGGTTTTGCCAGCATCCTCAGCACTCTCGAACTGCCCGCCATACTCAACATGGTAGCCCTGCGGCAAACTGACCTTGCTGCTGACGCGGGTACGGATGTCGGACACCACACTGGCGAGGTCGCGTTCGGCAACGTTGGCCATGACGACCATCTTGCGCTGCACGTTCTCACGGGTGATGTAGTACGGCGCCCGGTCGTTACGGATTTCAGCCAGGGCAGACAGCGGTAGCCGTGCGCCGCTGGCCGTGGTGATGAGCGTCGCCCGCACTGCATCCAGATTCTCTTTGGTGGATGGGTCGAAACGAACCGTCAGGTCATAGGTTGCCTGGCCTTGCTGGATACGACTGACCGCCATGCCGGAGAAAGCCATCTCAACGGCTTCGGCCACCTGGCGAATCGACAGCCCATGGCGGGCCAGCGCATCGCGTTTGAAGCGCATGGTCAGGAAGGGGATGTCGCTCTGCTGCTCATCCGAAACATCGACGGCGCCAGGCACCGCTGTGACCAAGGTCTTGATTTCCCCGGTCAGCCGGCGAAGCTCGTTGAGGTCCGGTCCAAATATCTTCACCGCGATGTTCGAGCGGTTGCCGGACAGCATGTGGTCGATGCGGTGGGAAATTGGCTGGCCGATGACCACCTGAGTGCCCGGTACGGAAGCGAGGTCGCCACGCAAGGCTGCCAGGAAGGCCTCCTTGCTGCGCTCTCCCATTTTGAGGGTGACCTCGATTTCCGAGGCTGACACATCCATCGCATGCGGGTCACCCTCAGCACGGCCGGTGCGGCGGGCGGTACTGATTACTTCAGGGTGCGACAGCAGGATTTGCTCGACCATCTCGCCCATGCGGCCGGATTCTTCCAGTGCGGTTCCCGGCAAGGTGGCGGTGCTGACCGTCAGCGTGCCTTCATTGAAGTCCGGCAGAAAGGTCCGTCCGGCCAGCGCCAGGCCAACCAACGCAGCAATCAGCAGCCCAGCACTGAGCAGGGCCACCGGGCGCCACCGGCTGACCGTCGCTTCCAGTATTCGTCGATACCCGCGGTGCAAGGAGGCAATAAAGCGCGGCTCAATGCTTTGTTCGACAATCTTCGACTTGGGCAGAAACAGTGCCGAAAGCACTGGCGTCACGGTAATTGCCACCAGCAGAGACGCCGCCAGGGAAACGACATAGGCGAAGCCCAATGGCACCATCAGACGGCCTTCCACCCCGCTCAGGAAGAAGAGCGGCATGAAAACCAGCATGATGATGACTGTGGCGAACACGATGGAGCCTTGAATCTCGCGCGTCGCCTCGTAAACCACCGTGACCGCAGCTCGTTGCCCCGCCTCGGGTTTGGCCAGGTTCTCACGCAGCCGGCGGACGATGTTCTCGACCACGATGATGGCGTCGTCCACCAAAGCACCCAAGGCTATCGCCATGCCACCCAGGGTCATGGTGTTGATGGTGGCACCCAGTGCCTTCATCGCCAGGATGGCCGTGACCAGCGACAGCGGGATGGCTATCAAAGTGATGGCTGTTGCCCGCGCCGAGAGCAGAAAGGCGAAGACGATGGCGATGACCAGGATGGCTCCGTCGCGCAGCGCGGTGAGCAGATTGTCGATGGAGACGCGGATGAAATCGGCTTGCCGGAAAATGTGACGCTCGATTTTCATGCCCTCGGGCAGACCGGACTGGATTTCCTCCAGGGTTTGGTCAAGGCGCTCGGTCAGCTCCAGCGTATTGGCACCGGGCTGTTTCTGGATGCCCAGGATGACTGCCGGCTTCCCGTTATGCGAACCGATACCGCGCTTCGGCGCGGCACCAATGCCGACGTCGGCAATGTGCCGTATCAAAACCGGTTGGCCGTCGCGCGCACTGATGACCGTGTCGCCGATGTCGTCGAGGGTGTTGATACGCCCCAAGCCCTGAATCAGGTATTCCTGGCCGGATTCGACGTAGAAGCCGCCGGAGGAATTCTGGTTCGAGTCGCGCAGCGCCTGCGTCACCTGGTCGAGCGTCACGCCATAGGCAGCAAGGCGCTCAGGCTTCACCGTAACCTGGAATTGCTGGGTGTCGCCGCCGATAGGCAGCACCTCGGCCACGCCAGGCACGGCCAGAATGCGCCGCTTGAGCACCTGTTCTGCCGTGTTCTTGAGGACGATGCCGGAATGCCGGTCGGAGTTCAGGGCGATGAAGAGGATTTCTCCCATGATTGAGGCTGCAGGCGTCATGGCCGGTGCCGCCACATCAGGTGGCAGCGAAGCGCGCGCCACTTGCAGGCGTTCGGCCACGACCTGGCGAGCCCGGTAAAGGTCGGTGCCCCACTCGAACTCGACGATGACCACCGACAGTCCCACCTTGGTGGCCGAGCGGACGCGACGGACGCTGGGTGCGCCGTTCAGTGCCGTCTCGATGGGGAAGGTGACCAAGGTTTCGACATCGGTCGGTGCCATCCCATGGGCTTCGGTAACAACGGTGACCGACGGTGCGGTCAGGTCAGGAAAAACGTCAATCTGGGTGCGCGTGGCCTGCCAACTTCCCCAGACCAGCAACAGAATGCCGGCCAGCAGCACAAACAGCTTGTTGCGCAGTGACCAGGCGATGATGTGTCCAATCATGTCGTCACCTCATCAATGCGCGTGGCCGTGGCCGATTTCTCCACTCTTGGTCGCCGCCAGTTTGACCAGGTAGGCTCCTCGCGAGACAACCCGTTGTCCGGGCTCCAGGCCTTCGATGACCTCGACCCAATCGCCATCGCGGGCGCCCAGACGAACCGCCTGGCGGTCAAAGGATTCACCGCTGCGCAGGATGAAGACGCTCGGGATACCGGCCTCGTCGATGACAGCCGAGGCAGGAATGGCCAGGACCTCCTTGCTGCTGCCGGAAACGACTTGCCCCTTGATGGCCATGCCAATCCGCAGGCGCTCATCCGGTTGCGAGAACTCGAAGACCACGGGCACCGTCCGGGTCACGGTATCCACCGCGCCGCCGACTGCGATGAGACGCCCGTTCTTGCCGGCACTCACCTCGAAGGCCTGCTCGATACCATCGACACGGAAGGTGGCCCCGGTCGGCGCCCGCAGGCGTACCGCATCCGATTCCGGTACCTTCAAATCCAGCCAGAAGACGCGGCGGTCGGCGACGTGGAATAGCGTGCTGCCTTCCTGTGCAAAGCCACCCGGGGTGGCGCGTACATCGACCAGAACACCGCTCACCGGCGAGCGCAACGGGATGCCACCACTGGCACCACTGTACTGCCCCAGACGGCCATCGGCCGCTTCCAATGTGGCTCGAGCGCTAGCTTCCTGAGCGCGGGCAGAGAGCAGACGTTTTTCAGGAACCGCTTCATCCTTGAACAAGCCCTCCATCCGGGCCAGTTCACGGCTGGCCAGGTCCAGTTCCACCTTGGCTTTACGTGCATCGGCCTGAAGCGAGGCCATGTCGGTGTCGCCGCCCAGACGCGGGGCGAAGTAGGCCAATATCTGGCCTTTGGTGATTTTCTGACCCAGCACCGGGAAGTTGCCCGAGGCTTTGACCGTCCCGGCTGCGGGCGCGGTGATAAGAGCCTCGCCATCCGGGCGTGCGATAAGGGTTCCGGATGCCGGTACCGAGGTGCGCATGACTTTCTTGGCCACCTCCGCCGTTGCGTAATCCACCTTCCACTGCTGTTCCTTGGTGAAGCCGATGCTGCCTTCATCATCTTCCGGGTGCTCGGCTTCTGCACGCTTGCGGTCGGGATAGACGGAAATAGCACCCAGGTTGTGGCGGGTGGTGAAGTCTTTCGTCACCACTTCCACGGTCAACTCCCTTTTTCCGGCCATTCTGGGCATGGCGATTGGCCTGAAAATACCCGCCTGGCTGGGGGCCTCGATAGAGAAGGACTCTTCCGGCAGGCCATTGCCGGACAGAATGACGGTCACCTTGCCGGCCGCCAGCGCCCGGAAGTCGCTGAGCGTCGAGAGATGGGCGGCAAAGGGTGATTCCTCACCAACGACGAGTTGGGGAAATTCGACGAACAGTTCGGTCTTGTCACCGTAGTGGGTGATTTTTACGCCACCGGCGCCGTGGTCGTGACCATGCCCTTGTTCAGCTGCTGCGGACTTGTCATGGTCATGCGGCTGGTTGGCGTTATTGCAAGCGCCGAGGAGCAGCGCGGCGCACAGGGTAGCTATCAGGGTCTTGTTCATTGCGTCACGGTCCCGGTCAGTAGGTCGTATTCGATGCGCGCCTGGCGCGCCTTCCATTCCAGTTCGAGTGCGGTAATCTCGGTATCCAGCGCACCGCGGTAGGCATCAAGCAGTTCAAGCAGGGAGGATTCCCCGCCGCGATAGGCCGATTCGGCGATGCGCAGCAACTCCGGCGTCTCGGCCACTGCTTTGCTGCGGTAGGACTTGGCGGCGGCCGTCAGGCGTTCGAGCTGGCGTTGCAAGCCGCGCAATTCGCCTTCGGCGCGGCTTTTGGCTAGCCCATATTCGCTGCGCGCTTGCATGGCTTCGGCGGCTGCCCGGCGTTGGCCAGCCTGCTGGCGGTCAAACACCGGCAACGGGATGGCGACCGTCATGACCGTCGCGTTCTCCCGGCTGATGCCGTTATCGGTTTGCTTGGGGCCAACACCCAAGGTGACATCGGGAATCCAGCCCCGGCCGGCGGCCCGACCTTCGAGGTCGGCTGCCTCGGCTCGACGGGCCAATGCTTGCAGGTCAGGGCGCTGGTCAAGTACGCTGGCAACGTCGGGCATGGCCACTGGCGTATTTGGCAGCAATTCACCAACCAGTGTGTCGGGGACTTGGCCAGCAGAACCAAGAAGTGCCGCCAGACGTTCTTTGGCGCGTTCCAGTTCCCCTTGCGTTGTCTGCAAGCGTGCATCGGCACTTTGTCGTTCGCGGGCCAGGCGGCGACGGTCATAGCCCGAGGCTTCGCCGGCCCGGGAGAGCTTGTCGACGAGGCTTTCGACGCGGGCAAAGCGCTCGGTCCAGGTCTGGGTCGCACGTGCCGCTTCCTGATGGAGGAGCGCTTCGTGGAAACGACGCCGAATCTCCGCAGCCCATTCATCTCGACGCAGGGTGTTGCCCGCATAGGCGGCTTCCACTCGTGCCTCGGCAGCTTCCTGGCGTAGTCCACGCCGGCCGGAAATATCGAAGCTCTGGGAAACCAGCCAGGTTTCCTCCGTGCTCGGGGAGGCGCCACGCCCCTTGTCGCGCCCGTAGGACAGCGTGGGGTTGGGCAGCACCCGCGCAGCCAGCGCATTGGCTTGTGCGGCGTCAACAAGCGCGTTGTTCAGGTCAGAGACCTCAGTACGAGCCAGGCCACGCCGAATAGCTTCGCTTTCGGTCAGGGATGACGCTTGTGCGGCGGCGGCCAGTGGCAGCGCAGCCAATAATACACAGAATAGGTGTCGCATCGGATTCCTCGGGGCATGCAAATGGAAACGAGGTGGCCGGCAGGCGACAACGACGAAGACTGCCCAGGGCAGTTCGCGGAAATACGGCTAGCCGGCGTTAAAGCCGGGCTAACGGAGGTCGGTCAGTGACGCGGGGGATGTGCGAGGTGAATGTCGCAGATGGGCCAGGCAACTCACTTCGAAATTCGGGTGAGGCAATATTTTGCGGGACTTCGAAGACGAGCATGCTGAAGACGTGATGGAAGTGTCCATCGTGATGGCCATCATCGTCGTGGTCTGCGTGCATGTCGCCATGAACGACTACGTCTCCCGTAACTTCGGCGAATTCATGGTGCCCTTCATCATCGTGGGCATGAAATCCCACGGCGACCTCGAAATCATCGAGATGCCCATGCAGGCTTGCAGCCGTTGCCAGTGAAAGCTGGAGCGGCAGAAGACAGATGAGAAGGATGGCCAGAATGCGACGCATGGGCCGGATTCTAGCTCAGTATTCTGGTGATTGTAGTGGGTGAGGTCGGTCTGGAATAAGACAGGTTGCAACCATTCAATCCTAGTGTCGCCAGTTTCCGCTATTGGCCGAATGCTGAAATATGCCTAAGTGTAGCTAACTAGCCGTTTGAACGGCATGGAATTCAAAAAACAGTCTCTATTCCGCTTTGTTCGACGCGTTATCTGAACGAGATGTCACTGCCAGCAGTATCCGTAGCGCAGCAACGCATCCGAACGAAGCCAGCAAGACCGTGACCCAAGACCACTCAGGGAATATGTAAGACGTCGTAGCCGCCAGAATCAAAAAAATGAGTACAAAAAACATACGCCGCCTCCTATTAAGTGGATGGTTGAAATACTGAGGTATCAGATTTCGGGTTAGACAGCCCCAAGTCCTTTCTCTTCATAGGTTTTCCCATCCCGTATGTGGTAGATACGCTTGAAGGTGGGAATGATTTTCTCGTCGTGGGTGACCACGATGATGGCGGTTCGAAACTGCTGAGCCATGTCGTTGAGAATGCGCACAACGCTTAGTGCCCGTTCGCTATCCAGCGGCGCTGTCGGCTCATCCGCCAGAATTACTGGCGGTTGATTGGCCAAGGCGCGAGCAATCGCCACGCGCTGCTGCTCACCACCGGAAAGCTGAGAGGGCTGCGCCTTGGCGCGATGTCCCACATCCAGGGCCTCCAGCAGTTCATTTGCCCGCTTGCGAGCTTCTCCATTCGGCTTGCCGGCCAGCATCGGCAACAAGGCGACGTTGTCGGTGACATCGAGGAAGGGGATAAGGTAAGGCGCCTGAAATACGAACCCAATCCGGTCGCGGCGCAAAGCCCTAAGGTCTGGGATTTTCCAGCCATTGTCGTAGATGACTTCATCGCCTACCGTCATCTTGCCCGCCGTCGGCTCAATGACCGCGCCCAGGCATTTGAGCAAGGTACTCTTCCCCGAACCAGAGGGGCCAATCAATCCAACCACCTCCCCGGGGGCGACGGTCATATTGACGTCTTTCAGGGCGTCGACGGCGGTATCGCCCTCACCATAACGCTTGCTCAAGCCTTCGATATGAATCCCGAAGCCCTTCATATCACCCTCCAATGGCCGTAGCCGGGTCAACGCGCAGGGCGGTCCGAATCGCCAGGGTGCTGGCCAGCGCACAAATGACCATCACCACAACAAAGCCTCGTAGCGCATCGCCTGGTTCGAGAAGCACATATTTCGGGAAAAAGGGCGCCCATACCGTTGCCGAAGTCTTGCCGACCAGAAACCCAATAAGCCCGAGGCCCATTGCCTGCTGAAGAATCATTCCGGCAATGGTCCGGTTGCGCGTGCCTATTAACTTCAGCACGGCAATCTCACGAATCTTGCCCAAGGTCATCGTGTAAATAATGAAAGCAACGATGGCTGCACTGACCACCGCCAGAATGACCAGAAACATCCCAATTTGCTTTGCGGAGGTGGCAATCAGCTTGGCGACCAGGATGTCCTCCATCTGTAAGCGGGTGTAGGCCTGCAGGTGTTTCCAGCGTCTGACTTCGTTTGCGACCATGTCGGGCGGTCTGTCGGATGACACTTGAACCAGCACGGCATTCACATTTCGGTTGGCGTTTTGCGATGCCTGAACGGCCTCAAGCAGCCCCGGTACGCCCGGGCGATTCAACGAGGGATTGGCTGCAGTCCTTGCCCGCTCATTGAGGATGGCATCGTTGTCCTTAAGAAACTGGGCCTCCTGAGCATCCTTCAGCGGTATGAAAACCATCGGGTCGCCACCGGACGAAACCATGCGCTGGGTTAAACCAACGACTCGATAGTCATGCCGACGAATTCGAATGGTGTCACCCAACTGGAATCCGGTTTTAACGTCGGCTACGGCCTCGTAATGGTTACGGGTGATGTGGCGACCAGCCACCAAATACCCCGGCTCTCCCGGCTGCCCTGGCTCGAAGCCCACGACCATGGCCCGAACATCGGTATTGTTCAGACGAACTTGCATGGTCAGATATGTCACGTTGGCGGCGCGAGCCACGCCCGGCAGGCTAAGTAATGAGCGGTACACGTCATCATGGATGCTCGACGACTCTGCATACGGCCCCTGCGTGTCCTGCTGCACAACCCACAAGTCAGCGCCACTATTGTTGAGCAGCGCCTTGGCATCATCGACCATGCCGCGATACACCCCGGCCATGGTCAAGGTCACGCCAATCAGCAAGCCAAGGCCAATGCCTGTCAGTACGAACTTCGACCAGGAATGCAGAATGTCTCGACCGGCCAGGCTTATCACTTGCGTTGTCCCGCCAGTTGTTCAACGACCTTGACGTGAGCGCCTTCCGACAACTCGCGCTCGCTGTGGACGACGATTTCATCGCCTGAACTGATGCCGTCCAGCACCTGTACCAAACCATCCAAGCTGCTGCTAGCAAGTTTGATGGCAACAAGTGCGGGCTTACCATCGTGCAGTTTCCATACGCCAGCGCCTTGAGGAGTTTGTTTGATAGCTGCATTGGGCAGTGTCAGGCCGGTTTGATTGGCGGCTGTTTGTACTGTCACCTCGGCCATTTCACCAATGCTGAGACCAACCGGAATCTGGTCAAAGGCAACCAGGGTGATGCGCTCCTCGGTCACGCTATCACTGAGCGGTTCAATCCGAACTACTCTGCCAGTTAAAGGTGTTCCCGGATTACTGCGCAGGGCAATACTTGCGGCTTGTTCTGCAGCTAGACCACGAGAACGCCCCTGGTCCAGTCGAACTTTAACCCAGAGACTGTTGGGCGCTATCAACTTGAGGACTGATTGCCCTGCAATTACAGTCGAGCCGGCTTCGGCGTCACGACTAGTCACCACGCCGTCAATGGGCGCGACCAAGCGCAGGTTATTCCGTTGCTGACGCAAGCCATCCTGGTCAGCCTTCAGGCGGACGACTTCCTGGCGGGCGCTTTGCAGGTTGGCTTCGCTCGCATCGACGGCGGCTTGAGCCGAGGTCAATTCCTGTTGTTTGCTCTCAACTGCACTCGGGCTGACGAAATGCTTGTCGCCGAGGTCGCGATAGCGTTTGGCATTCAAATTGGCCACTGATTGGCGTGCCAGAACATCCTTGCGCTGCGCCTCGGCCGCCAAAACCGCGCTGGACGCCCGAGCGTACGAGGCATCAAGGGAACGAAGTCGTTCGTCCAGGTCAACTGGGTCGATTTCCGCCAGTAGTTGTCCGGCCTTGACGTGCTCACCGACATCAACCTGCACTGATTTCACCCGACCGGCTGCGGTAGGTCCAATAAAATAGCTGCGGCGCGCTTCGACGGTGCCAATGCCGAACAGCGATGACGACAGACTGCCGGTTTCGACCCGAGTGATAGTGACCTTGGTTGGTGCCAGTGGGCCGGAGCGGGCCACTACAAAGCCAAATCCAACCAGAAGAAGCACTGCAAAAGCCACCAAGCCAAACTTGCGACTGAAAAAATTATTGAGCCTCATGATTTGACCCCGAGGGCAGCAAGATAAAGGTCCAGAATGCCGACCGCCTGTTGCTCCATCTGTTCAGTGCTTCCGCTCAGCATGGATTGAATGACCAGGCCTTGAATGGCCCCAAGGAACAGGGCTGCTGCTGATGGGCAATCGACATCGGCGCGAACCAGCTTTGCCTCAATTGCCGCAGCTAGGGTTTGAGCCAGAGTTAGTCTATAGCGCTGCATGATTTGCTGAACCCGCTGCTTGACTGGGGATTCTGCGGGTTGTTGAAGCTCACCAAAAATCAGACGAGGGGCGCCAGGGTGGGCTTTGGCAAAACCAACGTGAGCCATGAACATGGCCTTGAGAGCGGTTAATGCGTTTGGCGCGCTGTCCTTGGCTGCCAGGAGTTCGCACATCAAATGTTCTTCTATCCACTCAATAACGGCAAGGCGGATGGCTTCCTTGGTGGCGAAGTGCCGAAACAGGGCACCTTGAGTCACCCTCATGGCCTTGGCGATGTCCGTAGTTGTGATGTCTGCGGGGCTGCGCTCGGCTGAGAGCCGAACCATGGTGGCGATGATTTCTGCCTGGCGAGACTCCGTAGATTGACGTTGCTTGATAGGCATGGCGACTTACAAGTAATAAGTTACTTACAAGTATAGGCCAGCAATTTTAGATTTGTCTAATATTGCTTGTTCCAATTGCAAGTATTTGTTGCTGCATCAGTTTTTCTGAAAATCGGGGCTATAACTGAATTGAAGGTTTGGAGAAAGCATGCTGTAGGGCTTCAAACTCAGTCGTTGCTTTGAGTTGCTTTTGTTTGATTGGGAGAGAAAAATGACCAAGAACACCGTAAAAATCATGTTGTCTGCCATCGCTCTAGCCTTAATGAGTTCTGGTGCTGTCGCCGCCGGTGAGCCCATTTACGGTAGCCAAATGATGACGAACCAAGAGCGGATGGAACATCGCACGAAAATGAATGCCGCAAAAACGGCCCAAGAGCGCGAACAAGTTCGTTTGGAGCATCATGAGCAGATGCAACTGCGTGCGAAAGAGCGTGGCGTTACCTTGCCGGATACGCCGCCTGCCCAAGGCTCCGGCATGCGTCAGGGTATGGGACCCGGTGGCGGGATGGGTGGTGGAATGGGAGGCGGCATGGGTGGTGGAGGTAGAGGCCGCTAAACTCCAATGACGAAAGGGGCATCAGCAAAAAAATTCTGATGCCCTGTATCAAATGGTATGTGGTTCAGCATTCCTTCTAGCCAAAATTCCGAAGTGGAACGGAGCAGCCCGTCCAAGGTCGACATACGTCACCGAGTCAAATCCAGCATCAGCTAGCCATGTTGCACACTGCTCTGGACGAGGACGTATGGCCAGCGGTGGTCCGCGCGGGGTTTCGATGTCACTACGCCAGTGAATCACCGATAAGATGCCGCCCGGCTGAAGGGCTCGATAGGCCTCACGCAACAGGGTTAGCGGGTCTTCAAGGTGCAGCAAGTTGAACACCATGGCATGCCCCTGCGAGCCATCCGCGAGGCCGGTGCCTTGCGCCACGAAATCGCGTAGCACTGCCCGAACATTGGATAGACCCGTTTCATGGGCACGCTGTTCTACCAAACTCACCATCTCCGGCTCGATGTCGAGTGCCGTGACCAGCCCGCGCGTACGGTTCGCCGCCGGCAGGGTGAAAGTCCCGTAGCCACAACCGAATTCGACCAGGTGGTAACAGTCGCTTCCGTTGACCAGAAGGTGGTCGAGAATACCCTCCGGGTCAAAAAACGAGGCCCAGTAGGCCTCGTCCGGCATGCCGCTTTCGCGTCCTTTCATGGCTGTCCTCAGTGCTTTGCCTGACCTGTCGCCTTGGCGGCGGCGTCCAGCCCGCCCTTGGCCTTCCACTCGGCAAAGCCGCCTTGAAGAATGCGCAGGTTGTCGTAACCGGCGATGCGCAGCGCGAAGCCAGCCTGCGCAGACAGACTGCCCGTATTGCAGTAGATGAGGACCGGCTTGTCCTTCGGAATGCTGGTCCGCTTGGCCAGCACCTGGCGCCATTCGATATTCACGGCCCCGGGAATGTGTTCCTTGGTGTACTGGTCTTTATCCCGTGCATCGATGACGTAGAACCGCTTCCAGTCCTCCTTGGGAATCTGCTCCGGGAAGATGGTGGCGCCGCCGTAGTCGACGAAGTCCAGATACTCTTCCATGGCCTTGACGGCTTCCTCGTTGGCCATAGCCGGTGCTGTGACCACGGCGAGCGCCAGCGCAGCAGCGCACATCAGTTTTAATGACATCTTGTCTCCTGTTGGGATTGTTGTATTGCGTTGGGAAATCAGAACACCAGAACCTTGTCGGCTACCGCCGTCCATTCGGCTAGTTCCTTCAGGGTGCTACGACGAGCGCCCTCGACCACCTGGTCAGCGCCCATGCCGCGGGCGTCCATGCAGGTTCCGCAGAGACCAACCTCACCACCGACTATGCGCACCATGTCCCCAGCGTTGTAGTAGCCATCTGGCACTTTTTGGCCACTCTTGGCACAGGTCACTGCATCGCCCATCAGGAAGACACGTACCGTCTCGCCTTCCAACTTGCTGAGGGCGCGCGCGAGGCGCAGGGCGTTGTAGCTACGTTCCGTGCCATACGGGCTATCGTTGAGGATGAACAAGGTGTTCATGCTGGGCTCCCTATTGTTGTTGAGAATGCTATTTGCCCCCGGCTTTGATGGTGGCCTTCAGGGCGTCGAAATCCTTGCGCACGCCGTCCTGGAAGAGCAGCCCCGACTTGGCTTGCTTCGGCACGCTTTCCAGGTCGAGAACGTCGGCGACGATTTGGTAGCTGGCGGCGCCGTTGAAATCCTTGCCGTCCGCAACGATGAGCTGAGTGCCGTAGAAGACGGCAGGAGCTGGCAGTCCGGACGCCAGCGTGGACGGCAGCAACTGGATGGGTACCCGGTATGTGTTGGCAATTTCAGCGGCGACCTGGAGGTTGCCGTTGCAGCGCTGACCCGGTGGGTCCTTGGCGATGAAGGTCAGAACCTTCTGACCGTTGGCGGTTTGGGCGCCCGGTACGGCCATCGACACATCGGCCGCCAGTGCCGACAAGGCCAGGGTACAGCACAAGGCGAGTAGGGATAGATGCTTCACGAGTTGTCTCCTCTGTTGTGGTTTTGACTTCAATCCTCGATGGGCAAGCCGCCGGCACGCCATTCGCTGACACCATCGGTAATCTTGTGAGCGGTGTAGCCGCGCTGGCGCAGTAGCTTCACGGCTTCGTCGGACATCAGACAGAACGGGCCACGGCAGTAGGCGACGATTTCCTTGCCGGGCGGCAGGTCGGCAAGACGCTTTTCCAGCTCAGCCAGCGGCAGCGAACGGGCAAACGGGAGATGACCAGCGACGTATTCCGCTTCGGGGCGAACGTCGATGACCACGATGTCGCCACTGCGGGCTTTGGCCAGCAGGGACTCGCGGCTCTCGGATGACAGTGCATCAGGCGAGGCGGCCATCTGGTCGAGCGCCACGCGCAGTTCGATGAGGTGCTCCTCGGCCACTTCTCGAACATTGACCCACAACTGGGCGACATCTGGGCCGCTCAAGCGGTAATGGATGAACTTGCCATCGCGGCGGGTTTCGACCAGGCGGGCTTCACGCAGGGAACGAAGATGGGCGCTGGCCAGTCGCATGTCGATGCGGGCCTGTTCGGCAAGGGTCTCGACGGTCTTTTCGCCTTGTGCGAGGAGTTCGATGAGTTCCAAACGCTTGGGGCTGGAAATCGCCTTGCCGATGCGGGCGACGTGTTCGTAGAGGTAGGACTTGGTGATGGTCGATTTCATATCGTCAATCTAACGATTATTAGATTGTATGTAAACTGCCCCCTGCTCCTTTGTGGCTGCGGCTAGGTGGTTGCTTTCCTGTTCACCTTCTCAATGAGTTGCCCATCGACGCGCAGAATGCCTTGCCGACTGAGTTGGCCAAGAGCACGATACATTGCCTCATGCGTGAGCCCCAGGTCTGCAGCCCATGCCTTCCGGGTTTGGTTCAAGCGCAGTTGTCCTGAGGGGCACTCTGTTTCCAGATAATGCAGGATGCGGGCCCCCGCATTGCGCAACCCCTGGCGTTCTACCTGAGCACGGGCACGGCGAACTTCGTGCAGGAGATGCGAGACCCAACTGGCACGAAACCCCGGACATTCGGCCAAGGCAATCCTGAAGGTCTCCATTGGGAACGCCAAAGCCAAGACGGGCTCTGTCGCCACGCCATCGCAGTGGTAAGCAGGCGATTCGAGGCTGGCCTCCGCCAGAAAGGCGTTTCGGGCGCGTTGCATGACCATTTCCGTACCCTCCGGCGAATAGCGGCGCAACCGAGCTTCGCCTTGTGCCACGAAATATATGCATCTGGGTTGGTCACCGATGGCGAACAGCAATGCTTCTTTACCGAATGTCTTCCAGGCGGCTGCGCTATGCAGGGCCGATGGCATGGCATGAAATTCCGGACGGTCAGGCCATTCGCTGCGAAGGAGCTCGGTCGTTGTCGGCATGTGATTGCAATCATATAGCGAGGTGCAAAGCCTAACGTATCGTGTTGCTCCACAACAACTTCAACGGAGAAGGCAATGCGTACCGCAATTCCTCTGCTCGGATTATTGCTGAGCATCCCGAGCCTGGCCCAGCAACACGACCCAGCCATGCAGCAACAGCACATGGAAGCGACGAAGCAAGCACAGCAACCGTCTGGAGATGGACGCCAATTGGTCAAATTTCCGGAACACATGAAAGAGCACACGCTGGCGAACATGCGCGACCATTTGCTGGCGCTTCAGGAGATTCAGGCAGCGCTGGCAGCCTCGGATTACGACCGCGCTGCCGATGTCGCCGAGACTCGCTTGGGCATGACAGCGCTGAAGGCACATGGCGCGCATGAGTCATCTAAATTTATGCCGAAAGGTATGCAAGATGCTGGAACGGCAATGCATCGCGGTGCCAGCCGATTCAGCACGATTGCAAAGGATGCCGCTGTGACGGGTGAAATTAGGCCTGCAGTGGGTGCGCTTGCCGATGTGATGGGTGCCTGCGTTTCTTGTCACACAGGTTACCGACTTCAATAGTCAGGAATCTGACAGGTAGCGGTCATTGCCTATCGGTATGGCAACGACCGCTTCTGGCCGGTAGGGCGAGGTCGCCAACGGCTGCTTTGTGGCAGTCCAGTTTGTAAAACCTGGGTTTGGCGGACTGGCCGCTATTTGGAAACAGCTGTGGCAGCTTTGGGTCGATTGTTGCCTGAATAGAGTTAGCGTGAAATGGACTTCAGTCGTGCACGGTAATCCATCGCTTCCAAGTGCAAGGCTTGGTTTAGGTCGCCACGTACGATGAACAGCCTTGGTGAATTGGAGAACTCGAAAACCCTATAGAGGCAGAAGGCATCTTCTGTTTCCTCAGAAAACTCCAGCTCATTCTGGCTGATGATGAACGGCGTCAGAGAGCCGCCATTGGTTGTTTTTACCTCAATGAAGCGGGTGACCTCATCCTCTTCGAACGACATGATGTCGTATCCGGTACCGTCGCCACAGCGCTCTGAGACCCAATCAATTTTGGCTGCCAGGTCGGCGCGACTGGCTTCACTCAGCCGATTCTCTTCAAACCCGAGAACCCACGATTCACCGCTGTGGCCGAGGATTCGATTCCGCTCATCGCGTGCCGCATAGTCGAGTTTTCTAGGAAGCCGTTGGCGACGTTTCGGCGTCGGGATGCTCTCCGGTACCGGAGGCTCGACCAGCACGCCGCGGTAGGTTTTGTTACCCGGTCCAGTTTGCTCTTCAATGGCATCAACGATAGTCTGCATCATCGGCTGTTGATGCTGAACGTGTGCCAGAACGACCTCACGCAACAGGTCCTGAAAGTTTGAACGTGGCTTGTAGCCTCGGATGTAGGGAAGTCCGAGTTGGTCCAGAACTGCCGAGATGTTCTGATGCTTCATCTCGATGGAGCCCTTGCTGCGAGCGCGGAGCCTTTGGCGTAGCAGTTCGTTATGTTCGGATTTGTTGAAAACCTGGCAGGTCGCTTCGAGGCGCAACATTTCGAAGTAATCGCGCACGGTCGCTTGAACCTCGTCTCGCGTCCAATCCTGGCCGATTCTGACAACCTCAAATCCCAGAGTGCTCAACAGGTGTTCAACGGTGACCTCGCCCCCACTAAAGTCAGTTGCGCTCAGGTGACCACGTTCCGGAAAGGCATAGCCATGGGCGGCGCCGACAATAGCTTTGGAATCGTAGAGGCGACCGTTTGCCGGGTCACGCAGCATGTACTCACGGGCTTTACCGAAGCCATATTTCTCGAGGAAATAGGTACGGCCGACGCGGTCATATTCGGCCATGGCTGCGTGGATTGCTGCCGGGTCACGGATGTCCTGAATGCTCATGGTGTCGCTCTCATTAGAGCGACCAGGTTACCCGATGTCATAGAGATGCGACAGAGGCTCCAAAAGCACGAAGCCCATGTTGGCTATCCATGGGCTTCTTGAATCTTTGGCCTTGTAGCAATTCAACAAGGCATACGGCGTTAGCCGTTACGGTACTACGCAATCATCTTGTACTGCGGCGGACTACCAACCATGTTGCCTCCAGTCGCGTTGTTGCTCTTGTGCCTCAACCAATGTTTCTGGCCAAGACTCAGTTTCACAATACTCCTTTGAAGGGGGATGTCTACTGCGTGAGAACGTTGTGTTTGGGACACTGGGAAACGCAACAACTTAGGCAAAGCACTCCGTATATCGGCGGTCAATGGCTCTGTAGGTGTTCGCGGCCAACCACGCCTGAGCACCGGAAGCCACCGCATTAGCGTAGGCCCACGAACCTACTCGTTGGGTAGTTTTGGCATCAATGACAAAGCCTGCATCCGCTCCGATTTCTGCAAGCGCATCCGAGTGCCGCTGAATGCGTTCCAGCCAGCGCTCGAGGTGCGGCAGCGCAGCCAGCGTGTCCGATTTGCTGCGATTGCAGGCTGGATGTGCCAGTACAAAATTGTGGGCGAGTTCCCTCGGATACTGAGCGAAGGGAATGTAGTGGTCGACGTCAGCCGTTGTCAGGCTATGCCCACAATAAAAACACTGCTGGCCGTCCAGTTTACGTAAACCGTTGCTCATGATTTCGAGGGACTGCCTAGAGGAGGCAAACAGAAACTCCTCGAGGTCATCGGCTTCCCCCAGGATACAAACGTTTCTGCGATTACCTTTGATGTGGCCAATCCAGTGTGAGCGAGCCAGTTGTTGGACCAAAGGGTAAAAGCGTCGAAAGCAGTATCCGATGCCGGGCTTGAGGCGAATTTTCCCGGGGCCTGCCCGCTCGTACATGAATTCATCGGTTCCGCCGCCGAAGTTTTGTAGGTAAGTCAGCGGTTGAGCGGATACCGTAGCCGATATGGCACCCAGCAAGCCATTGAATCTCGGGTGTAGCAATGCCGATAGCAGCGTGTGGGTTTGCGTTTGCATCCTGAATTGACTGATGGCCGACACAACTGCGGCTTGGGCCCCGTTGTTCTGAACCAGGATGCCCACTTCGCTGCCTTGCCGACCGGTTCCGTAGGGTAGCGAATGTTTCCAGTACAACCCGATAAAGCGCAGGCCAATCTGGCGTGTCGTCACCGTCAGTTCGTCGCCGTTATCGGCTCCCAGTTCAACTGCCAAGTCAGCCAACGCGATGAGCAAGGCGAATTTGTATGTGGCAGTGAAATCCCCTTCTGCAAAGACTCGCTGCAGTTTGCTCAGAAACTGCAATTGGGCTTCGGGGGAGGGAGACAAAGAAGGCAAAGTTAGCGACCAGACCAGTAATCGGCCTTATCGGGGATGACCCAGCGTACGCCACCGCGGGCATCACCAACATCGCCGCTGTAGCGCGGAATCAGGTGTAGATGGAGATGCGAAACGGTCTGGCCGGCAGCTGCCCCGTCGTTGATGCCGATGTTGTAGGCGTCAGGATGATGCTGCTCTTCAACGGCTGCCTTGGCCTGGTCGAGCAGGGCCAGCATGGCCATGCGCTCTTCGGTGCTGACCTCAAAGAAGGAGCCAACGTGGCGTTTCGGGATAATGAGGCTGTGGCCGAGCGAAACCGGGAAGCCATCGTAAATCCAGATGGCGTTTTCATTTTCTTGAACGATACGTTCGGGAGGCAGTGTGCAAAAGGGGCAAGTCATAATCAGGATGCTTAGACGGTCTGTCCATTATGCCAATTGAGCAGGCTTCATCTGCATTTCTGTCCCGCTTTTCTCAGCTTTCTGCATTCCCAGGGCGGCATCGGGTCAGCGATGTTCCAGAGCCCAATCATTCTTGTTCTTGCCTGCTCCTCGGCGGCAGCGTAAGCCGTCTGCTGCTCATTGGTCAGCTCATTGCTGAACATGCGTGCGTACCATCCGTAGCCACGCTGAATCAGGTCAAGGCAAAGGTCCAGACTGCCAACATGAACATGGCAGACCTCCCGCTCATACTTGTCTGTCTTGTAGCACCAAGCTTTCGTTTGCTGGTCCTTCACCACTGCACTCAGATGATTGCGGGCGACCTTCCAGAAGGCCTGCGCAGTCTCCGGTGTGTCAGCCCCGGAAAACCTGACCCTTACCAGGCCGCGGTCAGCGGTCTGAATATCTATCGTATCGCCATCCGGGTTGTGCGTGACCATGCCCGTGATTTCAAACGGCGGATGAGGACCTGGCTTGGCATTGGCCAGCGGCAGCCCAAGCAGAATTAAGAAAAGAATGATGAAGCGCCTAAATATTGAGCTGGCAGTGGAAAGCATTATTGGGTCAGTGAGTTAGAGGGTTGGCTCAGTACGAACCCACAGAGTTATCCACAGAAATTGAGGATAAAGACTATTGACGGTTTCTTACAGGAGCGATGATTGCGGTTGCTCTGCCCGCAGATTGTCGGCAGAAAACTGGCGAAAGAAATCTCGGCTTTCCGCCGCCGGCGCCCGCAACCAGGCGTCGTAGTTCTCTTCATTTAGTATGACGACCATCCGCTTTTCATCTTCCGGCTTGTGGAATTGCCGCATGAAGTGATGACTGTCAGCATTGATAGTCAACATCGTAAAGCTGTGCTTTAGCTCACCCGTCGGACTTTTCCATGCTGCCCATAATCCAGCTATACCGAGGGGCTCTCCATCAGCTCGGGTGATGCGGGTTGGAATTGCCTTTCCCGAGCGCCAATCGGGTTCGTAGATTGCTTCAGCGGGAATAATGCAGTGCCGTGCCAATCGCCATGCGTCTCGATAGCTTGGCTTTTCATGGACTGTCTCGGAACGCGCATTGTAGGTACGGCGAGCAATCGTCGTGTCTTTTGACCAATGCGGTATGAGTCCAAACGAACCGACCATCAGTTCGCGGAAAGGAACTGCTTCATCGCCAACATCGGAGAATTCATGCCGTCGAATAAATGGTCCGAAGTAACCCGGCCAAAGGCTTGGTTTCAATCCTAATGGCGGGTCATTCACGCCAAAGTGGGTGTGAAGCCGCGCGGGGTCAATTTGTGGGTCATAGTGAGCACACATGACCCAGAGGATAGCAAAACGCCTTGGGTTTTGAGGCTGATAGGTCATGGAGCGCTAACTAACTTACGAAGTCGCCAGCGTGACAGTGAGCTTGGTTTATCCACTTGAAAGAGGTAAGGCAAGTGTGAACCGTCTGGCTGCCGGCCGAGTGAACCAAACCTAAGAAAGGCGAAAGCCCCGTGAGGGGGAACACGGGGCTTTCTGACGGCCAGTTTCAGGGAGGGGGAGAGGTGGGCCGCCAGCACTGTTGGGGTTCAGCGCATGAGTCCAATGTACGGTTGGCACCCTTGGATTTCAAGTAACGCCTTGCAACAAGTCGTATCCAAAGTTGCACCTCGATATTGCCGTGGTCTCTTGATTGGGGATGGCAGATGAAATCCATCTTTTAGGTTGGTCACCTTCCGTATCTATTGGGGCTAGGTTAAGTCCCGGCGAGACATTGGGGCTTGGGCGCGTCCGTACAGTATTGTGGTTCCGTGTTTACTGTATAAAATCACAGTACAAAGGAGTTCGCCATGATTCGAATTGTCTGCCCACACTGCCATGTGCCCTTGTCCTCTGCCGACTTGGAACAAGCCAACATTGCTAGCCACCTGTGCCTGATTTGCCCGGAGTGCGCATCAGTCCTGCTTTCCGAGCCTGCTGATTCCCGGGAAACCCATACGCTCGACGAACATTTTGCCGAGCAGCCAGTAGCCCATGCCTAAACTTGCGATTTCTCTTGGAGCCGCGAGTGGTGTCTTTGTTCCTTTACTCGGAGCGCCAAGGCTTGAGCTACCGCTGGATGAAGTCAAAGTTTCAGCGGGCTTCCCTAGCCCGGCTGCAGACTTTGAAGACCAGCGCCTGGATATCAACGAATACCTCGTTCGAAATCCAGTCTCGACCTTCTTTTTCGCAGTTGAGGGCGAATCCATGGAAGGGGCGGAGATTTTCGATGGCGACATCCTCGTCGTTGATAAAAGTGTTCGGCCGCGGCACGGGCATATCGTCGTCGCCTTTGTCGATGGTCAGCGTCTGGTCAAGCGCTTGTATCGTCGAAATGGCCGGGTAGCCTTGCTTGCAGAAAGTCCTCGCTTCGCCCCGCTCGATATCGGTGAGGAGCAGGAACTGGTGGTCTGGGGGGTCGTCGTTGGCAAGTTCAAACGAATTGGCGCGTAATGTGCCCGTCTTCGCCCTGGTCGACTGCAACAATTTCTACGCGTCCTGCGAGAAGCTATTCAACCCGAAACTGAAGGACACGCCAGTCGTCGTTCTCTCGAATAACGATGGTTGCGTCGTGGCGCGTTCCGCCGAAGTGAAGGCACTCGGTATCCCAATGGGCGTTCCCTGGTTTCAGATTCAGGATGAAGCGAGGCGGCATGGCATTGTCGCTTTCAGCTCGAACTACGCGCTTTACGCGGACATGAGCAACCGGGTAGTTGAGGTGCTTAGTCAGTTTTCTCCGAGCATTGAGGTTTACAGCATTGATGAGTGCTTCCTTGAGCTCTCTGGTTTCGAGCGACGGGGCTACCAAGTCTATGGTGCGGAGATGCGGCAGCGCATTGCCGACTGGCTAGGCCTCGCGGTGTGTGTGGGGGTCGGGCCCAGCAAAACACTGGCGAAACTGGCCAACCATTGCGCCAAAAAGGCGCTGGCCGGTAAGGATGGCGTATGTGACTTCACGACAATGTCGGTGGGTGAACTCGATAGCCTGTTCGAGCGAATCGAGGTTCGCGAGGTCTGGGGGGTGGGACGCAAAATAAGCGTGCGTCTCGAAACGATGGGTATCCATACGGTCCGGCAATTGCGCGACGCTGATGCGGAAACCCTGCGCAGCCTGTTTTCCGTGGTGCTTGAGCGGACCGTCCGCGAACTGCGCGGATTGTCCTGCCTCGACCTGGAAGACGTGGCGCCGGCCAAACAACAAATTATGAGCAGCCGCTCATTCGGGCAACTGGTCTATGACTTGGAGGACCTGAAGGAGGCGGTCGCCAGCTATATCAGCCGGGCGGCAGAAAAATTGCGGGTGCAGGACTCCCTGGCTGGCGCCCTACAGATTTACATCCGAACCAATATCTTCAAGCAAAACGTGCCGCAGTATCAGCGAGCCATGACCATCCCTTTGCCGGAAGCGACAGCCGATACCCTCGTTCTGATTGTCTTTGGCTTGCGAGTCCTGCGCCGGATTTACCGTCCTGGCTTCGGTTATCACAAAGCGGGAGTAGCGCTGCTAAACATTGTGCCTCGCACCCATCAGCAATTTTCGCTGTTCGTACCAGCCAACATTGCAGCGGGGCGACGCGACAAATTGATGGGGACTCTGGATGCCATCAATGACCGGTATGGACGTGGCACGATGCGCCTCGCTGCAGAGGGCATCGCTAAGACATGGCAGATGCGCCGGGGTAATTTGTCGCCCGGCTACACCACAAATTGGGCTGGCCTACCGATAGTTCGGGCGAAATAAGGGCTGACCGACCTGCGCATTTGCCGCGAATTTCCTGCCAATTAAATATTTTGGCAGGCAATCGCTCTTCATCAATTCGCCCTTCCGGTGGCTATTTCCGACTTTTTGAACACTATCTATAACTTTTTTTGGCAGGAAATGAAGTCACATCCCTTTTGGTAATTTGTCAACTAAGTATATGATTTTACAATAATTTACCGGGTTTACACTGCTTAGGATGTGTGGTTTTATGCGCACCGATTCAATCAGATGGATGGTGTGTGGTGGAGTTAAGTATTAGATATTCAGTTCGAGCGGTTATGCGGAAACCATGGTTCCCGAGGGGGAACTATGGGGCGTAGTCGCTACAAGTGGACTGAAGCCAAAATCTGGAAATGGGTGAATGAGGGGCGAGGCCAAGGGTCTGGTGCGGATTACTTGCCGTGGCTTCGCGTCAGCGATGTTCCATCCAATGAGTTTTCGCATCAGATTTGCGGTGAGCAAACCCACCGGGGGCCCCATCTACATTTTCATCAGGAATACCAGGTCTATCTTTGGAGTTCTCTCCTAGATGGCATATGCGATATCCGAAAGACATATCCATTCGGAGTGTCGGATGGCGCTAGATGAGCTATCGAAGCGTGTTTTCAGTTCGAGAAGCGCTGCACTCATGGTCCCCAAGGAGGGGCTATGGGACGTAGTCGCTACAAGTGGACTGAAGCCAAAATATGGAAATGGGTGAATGAGGGGCGAGGCCAAGGGGCTGGTGCGGATTACCTGCCGTGGCTGCGCGTCAGCGATGTGCCATCCAAAGGATTTTCACATCGGATTTGGGGAGAGGTTACCCACCGGGTGCACCATCTTCTCTCACACTTGGAGTATCTGGTTTACCTCTGGTGCCTGATGCAAGGTGGCCTGTGCGATATACGCGAGGCCTACCCACTCAATCGCCAAGATACCCGGCGTATCGCAAAGATATTGGGCTTGACTCATCCGCGTTACCCCGGAACCCGTATCGATGTCGTGATGACCACGGACCTGTTATTGACGCGTCCTGGTGACCCCGCGACTTACATCGCCTTGGCCGTCAAACCTTCCTCACAGTTAGCGGACCCGCGAGTTATTGAGAAATTGGCGATAGAGCGGGCCTACTGGATTGAGCACGGAGTGACCTTCTACGTTGTCACAGAAAAGGACCTTCCCGAGGTCGTCTTGCATAACTTTGAGCGCATTCGATTTGCGCTGAATTTGGCTCTGCATCCGAGTTTTACGGTGACACAGGCGCGCAAATTGCAGAGTGACCTGCTGGGCTATCTCCCATTGCGGCAAAGCAGTACTTACGAGGAGTTTTGTACAGAGTTCGATGCCACGTTGGCGTTGGAAACTGGCGATAGCCATTATCTCCTCACCAATCTGATGGGCCATGGGGTACTAACCTTCGACATGGAGCGTGCGTGGGATGTCCGGAATCCGATGAGCGGATTTCGGATTTGCCGGGATGCGTTGGATAAGCTGGCCCAAGAAGAACGATTTTCAGAATGAGGTGTGTCTACTCCATTGCTGAAGGGGACGTGCTTTGCCAGCCCGAAACGAGAATTCGCTATCGCGTCTTGTACCTGATGCGGGATGAAGCCATCGTCTTCAATGTGGATGCGCCCGTGGCGCCCAAAAGTGTTCCGCCGAGCCAGCGAAAAAAGAACAGCAAGCCAGCGGTATCGGCCTCGGCTGAGAAACCAATGAAACCGGCCCTGCCTGAACTCATGCCTTTGGCGGAGCTGATTCAATGGCGCAAAGAGCATTGGCATTCAGTGATTCGCACTCAGGAAAGCCTTACTGGAGCCGAAAAAAGATTTCATGCCCGTGCATCTGCAGTAGTTGAGCTGCTCCACCAGGATGAGCCGGCTATTTATTACTCGCGGAAAAGGGCCAAACTTATCGCTCTTGCTGTCGAAAAATTCAAACTGACACAACGTACGGTGTGGAAGTACCTGAGAGCCTATTGGCAGGCTGGCAAGGAGACTTCCGCACTTTTTTCCAAGCTTTCCAATTGTGGCGCGGCTGGAAAATTACGCCCGCCCGGTAGCCTTAAGCGTGGCTGTCCGCGTTCCCTGCGCCTGCAAGAAAAAATCGGCCCCGGCATCAACGTCAAATTCGGAGACCAGCCAAACATCAATAAGGCTTTGGACTGGTATCGCGCACATCCTGAAAAAACCTTGGAATACGCCTATTTTTGGATGCTGGATGCATTTTATAGCGGTGAGCATCAACTACCGGACGGAACGAAGGCGTGGGGAGCAAATCCCCGGGAGGTGATGACTTTTGCTCAGTTTGATTATCACGCTGCTCGCTATTTCAAGCCGGAAGATAAAGAACGGCGTGACGGGGAAAGGAACAAGGGCAGCAAGGTTCTGCGTGAACGCTACAAGGGTACCCAGGTGGGACGCTACGAGGTCGGGGAGATTGCGGAAGTCGATGCATTGCATTGCAATATTTCTCTGGTTTCCTCGTCAGACCGTGCCGTGGTCCTAGGGGGCATGGTTGTCTTTATCGTTGTTGATTACAGCTCTGGCCTGGTAATGGGGTTTTCAGCCGGCTGGGATGGAGAACCCTACGAATCCTGTGCTGATGCGCTGGTGAAGTGCGCCATCGATAAGGTGGAGTGGTGCGCCCAATACGACATACAAATTGAATCTGACGCATGGCCAATTCGGCACTGGCCTCAGCATTTCCATACCGACCGGGGGAGTGCCTTTATGTGCGGCATGGCAGACCTCATTGTCGAAGTAATGCGCCCCAATCCTTTTGCCAATACGCCTCCCATGTCGCCGGAGAGCAAAGGCATCGTCGAGAACACGGTGAAGCTCATCAAGTTGGTGTTCCGGGTAATGTATCCCGGTACTTGGCTGGCAAAGGTTGGTTCGCAAAAACGGGGGGTTAAGAGCCCGCACTACAAGGCAGTGATGACTCGGTATGAATTTATCCGGGCTTTTATGAAGGTTGTGTTGGAAGTAAATGGCAGGCTCAGACGTACTGCCACTCAGCCGCAACTGGTAGCCAGAGGAGTAGCGAACACATCGGTGGCGATTTGCCTTGATGCGTTGCGAACTCACCGTCATCGTCTGCGCCGGATTGACCCTTTGAGAGTTGAGGCGGAATTGATGACTCGATTGCCTGGAAGGGTCTCCGACAAGGGCATCTATCTGGGTGACGAACTGTATTACCTACCAGATGACACCCGACATCTCTCCAGCACTTGGTTTAAGCGGTTGGTTCAGGATGGTGCTGCGGTCAGCCTCGCACTCAATCGGGAAATTGTCGATATTGCATTCCTGTGTCGTTCCGGAAAGGAAGACGCCTTCATTCCGTGTTCTCTCAGTCCCCGTTCTGCACAGTTCACTGGCATGTCGCTTCATGAGGTGAAAACCACGAGAACGCTAAGAAACGAACTCGATACGGTAGAGCGTCACAACACCCTGACGCAACGTATGGAACACCTCGCATCCATGCAGCGTGATGGAAAAGAAGCGCAAGCCAAAACCCGGGAAGCGCTCGGAAATATCCCTGATTCCGAAAGAGATATCGGCAACCGCCGTGAAAACCGCCGTAACGAACGCGCACTGGAACGACAGAAGCTGGGGGCAGACCTGCGTCAGCGACATGGCGGCACACCCCAACAGCTGAGCAAACAGGAGTCAGACGACGATGAAAACTATGACTACCCCGATATTGATGATTAATAAGCAATCTGAAAGGTCTCAATGAGCAAGAAACGTACAGAAATTCGGCCGACCTCACGCACCATTAGGGTGGTCGATGCGATTTACATTCAAAGCAAGCTCGAGTGTTATCGGGGCAACCCCCTTATCGAGGCATTGCCACCCCCTGTGTCGAAAACGAAGTGGAAGGAGCGCCTTGAGCAATTGCCTGAAATGATGCCCGAGGAGCGTACCTTGCCGCCCGAGTTACAACTGCACTGCGTCCTGAAAATGAAGAAGGCTTTTATTGTGCAAGCTCGTCACCTGGAGATATGTGAAAAGGCCGACTTATTGCTGCGTTCAGCCTACGTTGGTGTCAGCATGGGGGAGTCCGAGCGGCGTCGGCGGGCCCAAGAGTGGTATGCCTGTGTGCAGAGTGGCGAAGTGCCGGATTTTGGACTTGGCGAGCAAGCTAGCGGAGAGTTTTTTTCCATCATTGGCAGCAGTGGTATGGGAAAAACCCAGTCTTTGCTGCATTTTCTGGAATGGATTCCAGAGGTGATTCGGCATACGGCCAGCCAGCATTTGCAAATTCCCGTCATCTATGTCCAGTGTCCGCACAACGGTAGTACCAAGGATTTTGCCCGCAGTATCTTGCGTGCCTTTGACCGTTTGCTTGGAACTGCCTTCGATAAGGAAAACGATAGGGCGACAGAAGAAACCCTGATTGCAATCGCGGCGGCGCTAATGGACCGGTATTTTGTTGGACTGCTGGTAATCGACGAAATCCAGAACTTGTCCCATAAGAAAAGCGGTGGACGCGAGGAGTTCATGGATTTCTTTCTGCAACTCTTCAATGTCCTTCACCTGTCGATTATCGTCATCGGCACCATGAAGGCGGCTGGGGTTCTGCAGACTACCTTTCGCCAGGCCCGCCGGGCCTCTAGCATGGGGTCAGTTGTTTGGGAGCGCAGCAAGGCCATGGACAAGGGCTGGAGCAAGCTGCTGAACACGCTTTGGCCGTACCAGTGGCAGGGGGAGCCCACTGAGCTAACGGATGAATTGGCCGCAGTGCTCTACGACGAGACGCAGGGAATTACCGCACTGCTCGTCCGCTTGCTAATTCTTATTCAACACCGGCTCATTGCACTTGGTAAGAATAAGCTGACGCCTAAGCTTGTTCGGACGGTTGCGGCTAATAGTTTTGTCTTGTTGCGTCCGATGCTCGCAGCGCTGCGTTCCGGTAATCCGGCTCGAATTGCCAAGTACGACGATTTTGTGATTCCTGAGCTAGATGAGTTCGCTGAGATTTCAGGGGCCTTCCCTCGTGAATCGTTTTCCGCAACGGAGAGTGCCGAAGGCGCCGAGGCCATCAAGGAAGATACGAGGCGGACCGTCCTCTCGATGCTTCTGAGTTTGGGATTGTCAGAACAGGTTGCCGAATTCCATTTAAAGGCCGTGCTTGATGTCACTCCTGAGGCCACCCCTTTGGAAGTCATGAATGAGGTCTTGGCACGCACTAAAGGGAAATCCGCCCGTAAATCCACCGAGTCTCGCAGCAAGAAAAAGAGTGAGGGGGCTGCAGACCTTCCCAGTGGTTACGACGAACTGCGGGATGCAGGTTGGCTGCCACCTGAAGGTGGCCTGGGGGCGACGGACGAACCGGGTGACGCTGACTGAAATGCCGTGGGGAATAACCGATACACCGCGTCCATACCGGGATGAACTGCATTTCGGTTATTTCGGACGTCTGCAGACCTATTGGCTTACACCAACAGTCAATGATTTGGCCCGGCATTTGCGCGGTGGAACAAAGGGGCATGCCTCAAGCGATTTGCTGGGGCTTTGCGATGACCTTGTACATTCTCTGGCCGAGGCGGGAATTGATGTGGCCCAACTAATGTGGATGCACACCCTGTTGCCGTACTACCTCTCGTTCCAGTCAAGCGAAGTGCGGACTAAGGTGATGGCGGACCTCGAAATTGGCAATTTGACGGGGCTGCACTTTCGTATGGGTATTGGTTCAAGCAGCGTTAAACATCCGCAGGTTTTTCGATATTGCCCAGCATGTTGGCGTGCTGACCTACTCCAGCTAGGGGAGGTGTATATCCGGCGCCTATTTCAGCTACCTGGTGTCTTCGTGTGTCCAGAACATGATGAATTGCTGCGCGATACCGTAGTCCCTTATCGACCGTTGGCCAGTCGTGCCTATTGGAATTTCACCCCCCCAGATGCCACGAAAAACTGTCCCTTTGTGCCGGCTTCAACTGACGAGGTGAGTTTGGCGCGGTTGTTGGCCCTGGATTCTCGACGCTTGTTGCTCCAGGGGGTTTCGGAACATCCGCGTGTTTCGTATCTAGCTGCGGATTACCAGCGGGCGCTACAACACTTGGGCTTGGCTTCGAGGAATGTCCATCCAGGCGAACTCGAGTCCATGTTTCTCAAACAATATCCCATGCCATTTCTTCAAAAACTGGGGCTGGCCATCGAGCCGGGGCGTGAAGGTAACTGGTTACGCTGTTTCGTGCGGAAGACAAATAGGCGTTTTCATCCGCTCCAGCACATTTTGTTTCGTCGCTTTGTGGAGAGACATCTTGGTATTGATTGCTGGACATGGATGGAGGCTGAGCGGTGGCCCTGCTTGTCGCCGATGCAGTCGCATCCCGGGCCAGTAGCCGTGACTATGATGAATTTGCACTTCGACGCTGCGCGCGATGCATGGGACGGCATCTTTGCCTGTGCCTGCGGCTTTCGTTACAGCGCGGGCGGCAATGGCTTCCCGTCGGTATCCAGCCTGCGCTTGAATCGGGTGATTGCCCATTCGCCACATCTACACCAACGAGTGGCTGAGTTGGCAAAGGCGGGGTGTTCGGCTGGTGCGATAGCCAGTCAATTGCAATTGCACCGGAAAACTGTCCGGCAATGGCTGAGTACGGATGATAGGCAAAAGGCACCGAGAACCGACCTAGACCTGACGTCCGAGCGGGAGGCCTGGCTGACGCTGGTCAAGCTGAATCCGCAAAGTACGTTAAAGCACTTGAGAACACTGGTGCCGGCATTGTTTTCTCGTTTGTATGCATATGACGCGTTATGGCTGAAGTCTGTCCAATTACACCGGTATCTGCATCGGACGAAAATTCGTCAAGACTATTGGCAAAGCCGTGACGAGGTACTGGCCAAACAAGTGAGAACACTGGCCGAAGAGATTCGCCGACGCATGCCAGCCGTTCGCGTCACCCTCAGTCGAATCGGACGTGAGTTGGGGGTGCTCAATAATTTCCGGAAAAGGCTCGCGCGGCTACCGGCGGTGGCCGAAGTGCTTGCCTCGTCTATTGAAACTGTCGAGGCATTCCAACTCCGGCGTCTCGAGCGGGCGCTTGAGCAATCCCCTGCTGGGGTTAGCCGACGAACCTTGATGCAGGCGGCCGGATTGCGTCGTCAGAAAACGCGCCCCGCTGTCATGGAGACCATCGACAGGCTGTTCTCCGGTGGAGAGCAATCATGAAAGCTCTAGGTATCGCATGGTTCGACGGGGTGTTTCAGGATGAGCTCGGGCGCTGGGTCTTGGATGCAGTGGCGAAGGAAAATGGAAGGCTGGAACATCGGCGAGTACCCTTTCAGGAGTCTGCTGGAATGGATATGACCAGCCTTGGTCAGTGGTCGCAGATGCGAACTGAAACATTCTTTGAGGAAGCCAGTATCTTTCTTGGCCACGGACAGCGGCTTATGGATGCACGTCCGCTCATTCGCAAACTCTGGCCGGGTTTGCCGGTCAGCGATAGGCACGCGGTTTTCCGGTTCGATGTCGACGAACGAGTGTATCTGCTGCCGGCGCTGTTTCTTATCGGACGCCTGTTTCTGTCGGTACGTTCAGTTGCCAAGTACCTTCTGCAACCAGGGATGTTCGAGTCCTTTATCGACCCGGCGCCCGTTGTGGGGGATGGGGCGGTGCATATAAGGCTTCCTCCTCATATTTCGGTTAATCAATGTTCCGAGGGGCTGGCGCGTGTCATGGCGTGGCTGGCTGTCGACCGAAGCGCAGAACGAGCGTGGCGGAGCGTCTGGTTTAAGGCGATGTCGGGCCGCTTAGATTTGGATTTGCCGGCGGTCACGCTACATGGTCGACTCGGCGGGGTAGAGGTAGATGGAGTGTGCTTGGTCACTTGGTCGCGCGAGACGACGGCAAATACTGGTTTGCCGAACATTCTGCGAGTTACCAGCAGGCGCGGCACCCAAAAGATATTTAAACGTGGCGGCAGTATTTAGAGGCGCTTCCCGAGTGATGGCCGTGTCTTCAATCAGCCATTTGGCCGAGCAAGAAGGCTCGGCAATAACGTTCAAACCAGGAAAGAATGATGAGCGACGAGTGCCCTTTGCCGTAAGCGCCCGGCGAACTCATCTGTGAATTGACGGCTTAGACCGTGAAGATAGTGTCCACTAAAAAAGATGGTGGACACGATCGATGGAAGTTAAGAAGCCGAGCCGCCGCAGGCGGACTCACCCCGAGGAGTTCAAGCAGGCAGTGATTGCTGCCTGTTGTGAGGCCGGCGCTTCAGTTGCCGGCATTGCGTTGGCCAATAGCGTCAATGCGAATCAGGTCCGTCGCTGGATGCGGGAACGGGGCATTGAGCCACCGAGCCGCAGCCTGCCGGCACGGTCGATTTCACCGGCGCGCGGCACAGAACCCGCCTTTGTGCCGGTACCGATGCCACCCATCGTCTCAAGCATCCCCGACATTCGGATCGAAGTTCGGCGTGGCAACACGGCGGTGAAGATTGAATGGCCTGGACAGGCGGCGAGCGATTGCGCCGCCTGGTTGCGAGATTGGCTACGGTGATTCGGGTCGATGCCCTGTGGTTATCGACCACGCCGCTGGATATGCGGGCGGGGACCGAGACGATCCTGGCCCGGGTCGTCTCGATGTTTGGCGAAGCCCGACCCCACCATGCCTATCTGTTTGCCAATCGCCGAGCCAACCGGATGAAAGTGCTGGTCCATGATGGATACGGTATCTGGCTAGCGAACCGTCGGCTCAATCAGGGGCGATTCTGCTGGCGGCACGGCAACAGCAGCGTCGAGCTCAGCCGGCCGCAGTTTGATGCACTCGTCCTCGGTCTGCCATGGGAACGACTGGCTGACGGCGGTGTGATCCGGATTGTTTGACGGTCCACCATTGGGGAAGTCCACGATGGTCAGATCGGGCGGCGGACGGCATCATGCCGGCCATGTCCTTGCCAACCCACCTCGACCAACTCAGCGCTGACGAACTGCGTCGCCTGCTGGTCGAGAAAGACCGCGAGTTGGACTGGCGCCAAGCCAAGATCGACAAACTCACGCATGAACTGGCGATGCACAAGCGCTGGCGCTTCGGGGTCAAGACCGAGCACTGGCCGGTCGAGCAGGCGCAACTATTCGAGGAAACCATCGATGCCGATCTGGCGGCGATGGAAGAAGAACTCGCACAACTGTCGCCGACGCCACCGAAGGCGAAAGGCCAGGCCAAACGCCAGCCGCTGCCGGCGAGTCTGCCGCGTGCCGACATTCATCATGAGCCTGAATCCACGGTCTGCCCTTGCGGCTGCACGATGAAGCGCATCGGCGAGGATGTGGCCGAGAAGCTCGATTACACGCCAGGCGTCTTCAGCGTCGAGCGCCACATTCGTGGCAAGTGGGTCTGCGGGCAGTGCGAAACGCTGATCCAGGCGCCTGTTCCGGCGCACGTTATCGACAAGGGTATTCCGACGACCGGCTTGCTCGCGCAGGTGCTGGTTGCCAAATACCTCGACCATCTGCCGCTCTATCGTCAGGAAGCGATCTTCGGTCGGGCCGGACTGGCCATTCCGCAATCGACACTCGCCCAGTGGGTAGGGAAATGCGGTGTGGCACTCCAGCCCCTGGTCGATGCCCTGAAGGATGAGATGCTCGGGCATCGGGTGCTGCATGCCGATGAAACGCCGGTGGCCATGCTTGATCCGGGGGCTGGCAAGACGCATCGAGCCTACCTCTGGTCCTACAGCATCGGCGCCTTCGAGCCGACCAAGGCGGTGATCTATGACTTTGCTGAAAGCCGTGCCGGCAGGCACGCCCAGGAATTCCTGGGTGACTGGCGCGGCACACTGATTTGCGATGATTACTCAGGCTACAAGGCACTGCTGGCCAATGGGTTGACTGAAGCCGGCTGCATGGCGCATGCCCGGCGCAAGTTCTTCGAGCTACACAGCCAGAAGCAGAGCCTGATCGCCGGCGAGGCACTGGATTGTTTCGGCAAACTCTATGGGGTCGAGCAGGAAGCTGCCGGATTCGACATCGATGAGCGACGACGAATTCGGGAGGCGAAAGCCCGACCGATTGCCGATGAATTGCATGCCTGGTTGACCCGGCAACGACAGGTGGTACCCAATGGCTCGGGGACCGCCAGGGCGATCGACTACAGCCTGAAACGCTGGGTGGCGCTGACGCATTACCTAACGGATGGCCAGGTGCCGATCGATAACAACTGGATCGAGAATCAGATCCGGCCGATCGCGCTCGGCCGCAAGAACTGGTTATTTGCCGGCAGCTTGCGCGCCGGCAAACGCGCCGCCGCGATCATGAGCCTGATCCAATCCGCCAAGCTCAATGGTCACGAGCCTTTGGCTTACCTGAAGGATGTCCTGACCCGCCTGCCGACCCAACCGGCAAGCCGCGTCGGCGACCTGCTGCCGCACCGCTGGCAACCTCAAATCACCGACTGACCTGAGTTCGCCGGGCGCTTACCCTTTGCCAACAACCGTACCTGATGATTTCCCTCGTGCTGGGCCGATAGCATCAATTGCTGGAGCACAGCCGAAACTGGCAGCGAGACTTATCGATGGAAAATATGTCGTAGGTTGGACGCCTGCAGAGTTACTGGCGCGCTATGACAATTGCCAGGACTTGGCTATACAACTAGCTGCGTACTGCACCCGAAAAGCTCTTGCGAATCCAGAGTGGTCCCAAGGGTTCAATCTCCAGCGAGCTGCTCGAGGGATGTCCGAGAAAGTAATGAATGGCCTATGGGATGTCACTGAAGCTGAGCAGGCCTGGGTGATGGAGCGCGTCAAACTAATCCTGGGGTGGTAAAACTTTGCATTCCACCCTGTACGTAGATAAATGAGATTCGGCAGCAGACGACCCATATCTGCCAGCCGATACATCGATACTTTAACGGCAGGTATTGGAGTGGAACATCCACTCATAGACTCCATGGTCATGATGGCAATATGAAACGCGCTCGCCGAATCCCTCCCTCTTTCGTCCACAAGGTTGTTGTTCGGCCGCGGTACAGCCTTGCCAAAATGCTCCTGCAAATCCCAGAGGGTGCTCCCATTGATGAGGAATGGGAAACCATGCCCCCTGTGGGCAGGGAGGTCGAGCAGGCGGCGGTTACACTGCGCACAATCAGAGAAATGCAGCGATTCATGCGTAAGCAGCAGCGGAAACGGGTCGGTAGATGTATCAATCTGCGTCGCCTGATTGAGGAAGGGCGTGACTAAGGCACTCCGTCCTCACTTTGTATTCATCGCCATAGAGAGGTCGGTCGTCACTGAGTGCTCTCGACCCTGAGCGGTCGTTCGACAAAGGATGTTAAATCCAATATAGATGCCTACTGGGCCATCTATCCTCTGCTGCTCATGAAATTCTTAATTTTTCCCAAGCGACTAATGTGTCCTGATTCAAAACCGGAAACTCTTCCCAATCGGGGAAGAAAAGCATGCTATCGGCTATAACTTCGAGTCTATCGAACTCGGCTTCTGTAACTGGTTTGAACTCCTCCCAGTAGCTCGCGGCAAGATTTTCGTCATCGGGCCGCCCAGTCAATTTTTCGAAAACTCCGACATCACCGTGATGAAACTTGGCGCTATTCAAGACAACATGGCATCTAACCAGCTGTCGATTCCCACGAAACATTGTTTTTTCACGATGCTCGGCGACATGTTTGCTGTAATTCAGGAAATATGAACGCAGGCGCGATGGTTTTTCAGGGAAGCGCTCTATCCGAATTTTTTCCAGCAACAATTCGGCCTCTTTGCCTACGCCACCTTTCAATGTCGACGGAGCGAGTCCCGACAACAAATCATCAAGTGCGATGACCACCCCTCTGCCTATTCTGGCATTGTGCAAGACTATTGCCCAATCCAGGGGCCTTACATTTTCCCCCGGCACTAATTCTGTTCTGCAAGGAGCGAGATACCAGTATTCGTGAGGATATATTTCCAATTGAGTGCCATTAGAGCTAGTGATTGTGGGATTTTGAGGAAACATACAATATTCAGTTCCATTGAATAACTCTGGCGCAAACTTGCCAAGTTTGACTATCCAGTCATTATTAAGTAGCGCTCGTCTAAATGCACCATTAGAAAATGCTCGAGTGGGCGGTTGTGGCCGAGTTGCGGCAGTGCCACCGTCAATTTGAGCGCCGAATACCGGTCACTCTCCTCTATCACCGGGCATCCTACCTACAGAAATCGAAACGTAACCTCGACCGTCGCCTTCTGGCCGATTGGCGACCTAGTGAGGTGTCTCAAAAACGCTCAGTTTCGAGACAGCTCCAGCTAACCACCAAGCGCCCCATCCCGAGGGGTTTTTTTGTGCCTCAAAACTTTGTCTCATTTGGTTTGTCTCAAGCGGTGTGGTGTTTAATGAGTTTTGAGACAGAAGGAGATGGCAATGACCCCTCAAGAGAAAGTTATTGAAGACATCGCCAAACGCCACCTGCTGGTCGATACACTGGCAACCAGGAACAACGATAGCCAGGACTTCTATGAGGTCGCTATCTGGTGCATTAAGGCAGCTCTTGAAGAAGCCTTTGAGGCGGGTAAGAACGCTGCTGCCATTGACGCAACCTAGGAGTACGACAGTGCTTCTAGGCTACGCCCGAGTCTCGACCGACGACCAGAAGTTGGACCTGCAATTTGACGCGCTTAAAGCCGCTGGGTGCGAGCAAATTTTCTCCGACAAGTCGGGCGGTGCAGTCAACGCACGTCCTGGCCTTGAGGAAATCTTCAAATATATTCGGTCGGGAGATACGCTGGTCGTCTGGAAGTTAGACAGGTTGGGCCGCACCGTCAAAGGGCTTGTCGACCTGGTTGAGGACCTGCAAAAACGAGGTGCCCAGTTTCGGAGTCTGACTGACAGTATCGACACCTCGACGCCGGGCGGCAGGCTTTTCTTTCACATCATGGCAGCGATGGCGCAGATGGAAAAGGAACTCATCAGGGAACGAACACAGGCTGGCTTGGCGGCTGCAAAGGCTCGCGGTCGGACAGGTGGGCGCAAGAAGGTCATGGACGACTCGAAGGTGGCGGCAGCCAAGAAGCTCCTCGAAGCCGGAACGCCAGCGACAGAGGTTGCGAAGAACCTGGGCATCGGCCGGGCCACGCTTTATAGGGCAATATCAGCATGAAATAGCCGCCACACGGGAACGGTTCTCTCGGTGGCTCCTGAAGGGCAAATCCTGTAGTCATAAGAAAGCCCGCACGCGGGGCTTCTCTTGGGCACTGGTCTTTGCAATATTGATGCTTTGAGTCTAAATAACCCTGTGACGTGGGAAGTGCCAGCTTCCTACGTCGCCTCCCTTTGTAACACGGCCAAAACTGTCTAGCAACCAATGGGATAGGCGGTATAGCCACTCCGTGTAGGTTGCTTTGACGGAACCGCTGCTTCAGCGCTCCGTGTGGCTTTGACCGGCGCCACATCTGGCCATCCTCAAAACTAACCCACCGAGCCCTGCAGCCGCTTGTTGCCTTGCCAGTACGCGGACCAATCCCTCAATGGGCGGGCTCGCAACCACGCTGCTGCCATTCTGACGATGGGCAAATTACCTAATACCGCACTCAAATGAAAAGAAACGGAGAGGCTGCTCAGAGCAAGATTTCCGCTGCAGGCTGGGAGTCGGTCTAAATTTTTCGCCGAATTTCCGCTTGGGAAGCAAGTTGTTGCTCTCGGTGGACAAGGTTGGAGGACATGTCTATGAACTGATGTTCGTTGGCGGGCACTAGGCTAGCCGAGGTCATTGCACAGCACCTGCAATGGGCGCCTGAACCTGGAACCGAGCCTACGCTAGCTAGTCCGGATTGGCGGCCAAGGTGACTGCCTGTATAGTCATCAGGAAATGACGTTCCACTATACAAGGTGCGTATGGTTCTATAAGAGGAACCGCTTAATTAATACGGTGGCCAAGGGGGGGGACTTGAAGATGCTTCTTGACGGCACGGGGTTAAGTGCGCCCATATCAGACAGGTGGCGTGTAGCTACTTGCGACCGAGTTGACACAAACAGACCGGAGTCAACATGGCTCTGATATTAGATAGACGCCAGCAGAACGAGCCTGGAGTCCATGTGATTCTCATCGGCGTCGGTACATTTGCCAATGCGAGGGCTGCAGACCTCTTGGGGGACGACGCCCCAGAGGGCGGCTTCGTAGACCTGGAAACACCGCTCTACTCGGTTGAAGCGTTCGCTGGGTGGTTGCAGATGGAACTAGACGTGGCGGACACGCCGCTGCACACGCTCCGAGTTTTAGGGTCCTCTTCAAGAAGAGCTTCGGACCTCAACGTTTCCTCGCCGACCTTCAAAAACATTGCCGACGAGGTCGGTGAGTGGTCGGACGACGTCGACACCCATGAGGATAACCTAGCTATCTTCTATTTCTGCGGTCATGGCCTGCGCATTGGCGAGATGCAGCTTCTCCTAGCTGAGGACTTTGGCTCGAATGTGCGCGCGCCCTTTGAGGACGCCATCGAGCCGGAGCTGTTGGCGAATGCCATGCGGCAGATGAAGGGACGCCGTCAGCTGTTCCTCATCGATGCCTGCAGCACGGAGGTCCCATTTTCGAGGCGCTACGAGAATGTGCGTCCGAGGACCATTGTGCAGGAGGTGCGGAACGAAAACCTGGCCAAGTCCGAGCAGTGCCTCATCCGCGCAAGCAAGCTCGGAACCCGTGCGTTTGGTTCGGCGAGCGGTCCTTCCCTATTCATGGACGCTTTCCTCCGCGCCATGAAGGGAGCGGGCGCCGTGTCCACTCCGGGACGGCAGTGGGTTATCAGCACCGACATGCTCAAGATGGCACTCTCGTGGCTCATTCAGTTGCGACCGGAGGGGGGAGGCCAAGAGGTATCGTTTGGAGGCGGCACGCTGTCGACGAGCGTCCTGTTTCACAGGCTACCAGGAGACCCGCTGGTACCCGTCCGCGTATCTTGTGACCCAAAGGAGTTTGAGTCAGTGAGCGCGTTGCACGTGGACAAGGCCGAGCACAGCCTTGCTGGAAACTGGCCCGAGAGTTTCGATGTTGAACGCCGCGCCCATGATTTCGAAGCGGTCGAGTCGAACTCGAAAGGAGCCAAGGTTCACGGCCAAGTGCTCCAAGAAGTGATTGCTCCGCCGTTCATGAACGTGTCTATACCGTGCTAGGAGCCTCACCATGAGCACGACAGTTCAGTTTGATTTCAGCGCTGGCCAGCCACCTGGGGCCAGATTGCCACGGGTAGCACTTGCCGATGTGTTCGAACTGAGCAGTGATGATGCTGAAGAGCGACTTGTCGCCCGGGGGGTCGTCGTTGACCTTCAGTTGCGCAAGGGCAGCGAGCCAGTCCGGGTTGAGGTGAGTCCAGGCTCTTATCTGGTTCGCTTGCGAACCCCAGAGGGCCGGTTGTTGATGCAACGCGTTCACGTCGAGCCTAGTCAGGATGACCCCGCGCTAGTTTTTTTGCCCAAGCCGCCGGCCCCGAAGCCTGAGAGGCGGGAGAGGGCGTTCGATGACTTGGTTATGGTGCGGACAGTACCGGGCGTACTTTTCGACTCGGTCAGTTCCCGTAAGCCAGCAGTGCCACGCGAATGGTGGTCTGCACTTCCTATGGCTAACTCGACGGAGCTGGTAACCTTCTCGAACCTACCGGGATTCCACGCTAGCGAACTGGTAGAGCCTAAGCATGACTACATGGGCGTGGCGCGACTGCAGACAGAGTCTCTTCCGGCGCTGCCATTGCCCGATGGGCTACAGCAGGACATGACGGCAAAGCTTGTCGGCGACATCGCTGTTGTCCAAGGCGCAAAGCTGCATGGCAATCGAGAGTCGCCCTTTGCCAAATGGAAATCGCCGGTGCGCAATCGGGAACTGGTCGGCGAGAAGTCTAATGAAGGGACGGGGACGCGCTATTTCGCGCTGTCCTACCGCGCTGAGGACCGGCTCAGCCCTCTCCAGGTGGCATGTATCCCGGGTCGGTGGGAGACGCGAGGCGGCAAGCTTGCAGACGTCTTCGCGGACTACTACGAGCGCGATACCGGCAAGACCACAATGCGAGCGCTCCGCGTCGAAGTTGATGACCCTGACCTTGGTGGCCTCCTAGACTTCCTGCAACAGGGCGACCTCAGTGGCTCGACTCGGATGCTAAACAATGCGACCGAACTACTCTATCGAAAATGGCTGAACCCGTACGCATCTGCGGCGGCGGGATACGTGCTGGTCCAAGCAGGTCGATGGCCAGGGGAGCATGAGAACTGGAGGCAGTGGGTTCTTAACTTGGCGCACCGGTACACCAGTCTACCGGACGGAGCCATCTTGTTCACCACGCTGCTATTGCAGAGTCAGTCTGATGCTCTGCAAAACCTGAATTATGAAGGTGGCAGCGGAAATCTCTTCACGAACGCCCTGAGCGCTGCTCTTGAGGCCGTCCGCAGAGGTCCGCCGCTATTCCGCCACGGACTGAAGATGATGGCGACCAACCTCGCAATTCTTGAGGGTGAAGCGAAGCACTGGACAGAAGAAACATTTCGCGAGCTTCAGGCGGCAAGCGGGTACGTTCGAGAGCTTTCGCTGCGCGTCGACCCCAACCAGCCGTTTTGCGTGTTCGATGTCAGAACTGACTAGCGCTGTTCTTGAGCCGCGGCCCTGGGTGGAAGTCCACGCATTGGCCGCCGAGCATGGCGACTGCATCGTTCTGAGCTACGGGGACGGGAAAGCTCACTTCCGCCTTGTCGTGGATGCCGGAGTGGCTGATACTACAGGCCGCATAAAGTGCGTGCTCGATGCAAGCGGCGACGCAGTGTGGGAGCTCTTGGTTGTCACACATATCGACCTCGACCATATTGGGGGCACGCTTTCGCTGCTCTCAGACAAGTCCATCGCCACTCGCTTCCAAGACATTTGGTTCAACGGTAGGCAGCACCTCGAGTTGGGGCGCGAATCGATGGCGGTGGCGGAGGGCAAGCAACTGGCAGAGTTGCTTGTCCGCGACGGCATTTCTTGGAACGAGGCGTTCGGCAAGGACGCTGTCTGTCTAGCGGCTGATGATGCTCCCGTGTGTAAGACGTTGCCAGTGTCCAAGGCTGCTATCACCATTCTTTCGCCTTCGCCGAAGGGCCTGGCCAAACTAAGACAGCTCTGGGATTTGTGCGAAGAACGTGAGGGGCAGAAGTCAGAGAAGCACGCCAAGGGAACCGGGGTAGCAGCAAGACAGGATGAACCAAATGTCGAGGTGCTAAGTGCCGTGCCGCTGAGTATTGCTGAGATGGCGGAAACAAAGACAAGTACGGATGGCTCTGTGACAAATGGCAGTTCCATCGCCTTCATCTTCGAGTATGCCGGCTTCCGGATTCTTTTGGGCGCAGATGCGCACCCCGGCGTGTTACTGAAGTCGGCCGCGAAGCTCTCACAGGGGACGTTGAGTTTCGATGTGTTTAAGCTGCCTCATCACGGTAGCTCAGCCAACGTAACGATGAGGCTTGCGCAGAAGCTGCCGGCCCGACGGTACTTGCTAACGACGGACGGCGAACGCCACGACACTCATCCCAGTGATATTGCTATCGCACGCGCCTTGACCGTTACGCCCGATGCTGAGTTGCTCTTCAATTATCCGAATGAGGCTTCCAAGCGTTGGGCCAACAGGCCTTCTGAGCGCGGCTATCGATTCAAGGTACGCGCAGGAGAGGGCGAAGAGGGCATTCGCGTTCGCCTGGATGCAGCGCCTGGTCAAGGCGTCCCGTAAGACGGCTTCATTCGCCAAGGACTGCTGAGACTGGGAAATTCTGGTGTGGCGAACTTGGGGCAAAGGGCTAGCGGTAGAGTGTTGCCCCCGCCGGCGCTACCTTGGCAGAAAATCAAAGTGCCTGGCTCACTCGAACGAGGGAACAGACGGCCCGGCGGCGAGCGGCAAAATAATATGCAGATATATATACTGAGCGTCGCTATTCGCAAATAATTTTGACTATTACGACGTCGCTCACAAGCAATGTCTCCTGACGAACCCACAATGGGTATTGGAGTATCGTAGAGCCTCAATCACGAACAGGAGCTTGGCATGGGAGAGTGGTCTGAATACTTTGAGGACTTCCCGGAAGAAAATCCTGCAAATTGGGTGAATGGCCGGTTTGACCCTCAACTAAGGGAGCAGCTCAACAAGGAGTCTGCTCAGCAGGCGGTTGCCAATCTTGAGGTCAGGCAACTAATAGCGAATGCCAAACGCCAGCGGAAGGCCAAAGCCTTATTTGAGACTGGAGACTGTCCCCAGTGCGGCGAGCGCGAGCTGAACTCCTACAAAATCAGCGAGACGTTCTATCTATGCGAGTGCCAAGAGTGCGGTATCTATGGCGCGGGTACAACGCACGATGAGGCGCTGGCCAAGACAGCTGATGCCATCGGAGAAGGCTTGGATTGGCACGAGGGTTCGCTGTACTAATCCCTGTATTACGGGAACGCAGTGCCTCAGGCATTGGCGCCGCGAAAAACGCTCACTGTTGTTGAAAAAGGTTAAACCTACTCATGCGCACAATCGGCAATTTCCTATGATTCATCTTCGGCGGGGTACTGATGGGGTTGGGCTGGTGGCTTGTCGGCCTCGTGTGCTTTCAAACCATTGTTGGCATCCCCTGGGGTAAGGCGTGCTTTGTGATTGGCCAGTTTTCCTTTTCCCGTTTGGTAAGGAGGCCGTCACCCTTTGGCGTCAACATCCTGTAAAGACTGACCAAAAGTTAAAATTAATTCGTTTTTTTCGAACCTTGACTCAGCAGCGGATTGATTTTTTGGTAATGAGCCACGATTTACAGTGATGTCACCAACCACTGGAGGAGTTATCCACCATGCGCACTGAAGCACGTGTTATCGACCTGAGCAGAACCGAATATGGCACGTTTGCGGCGCCCGACACCAACCGTGTCATTCGCAATACCTACCAACTGCTCGCTCTTTCAACGGCTGTTGCAGGCATAGGCGCAGGTATCAGCATGCTGGCCGGTTTTGGCCCGCTGGCCGGTATCGTATTTACCCTGCTCGGCCTGGTGCCGCTGTTCTACCTGCACAAGAAGCGGAATACGGCGGCAGCCGTACCGGCCATGCTCACCTTCACCGCCCTCAGCGGTATGGGTATCGGACCGACGCTGACCCACTACATCAACATGCCTGGAGGCAGCAGCACGGTGCTGACGGCAGCCGTGATAACCACCGCGGTCACCTTGGCCCTGACGGCGTATGTTCATAAAACCGGCAAGGATTTCTCCCGCATGGGGGGCTTCCTGTTCGCTGGCTTGATTGTCGTCATCCTGGCCGGCATTGCTGCGATGTTTGTCCCGGCCATGCAGGCTGGCGTATCCGCGGTCGCAGCACTCCTGTTCTCAGGCTTCATCCTGTACGACACCAGCCGTCTGGTGCGCGGTGAAGAAGACAACTATGTGATGGCTGCGGTCAGCATTTACCTGAATGTGCTGAACCTCTTCCTGTCGGTACTGCAACTGCTCGGCTTGTCCAGCAACGACTAACGCAGTTCTCCGCAGCTAGGTGTCACAACGGCTCGCCAATTGGCGGGCCGTTTTTCCGTTCTACCTGTGGACTTTTTAATCCGGAGGAGTAATCTGGAATCGAAGCCTGACGGGCAGTTGGTCAGGCCCTTCAGGAACCACGCGATTGGAGGCAGCATGACTGAAAATCCGCCGCAGTTCGACAAGATGACCGAGTAGCACCCCAACGGTAAAGAACCATTCACCTTGGCCGTGAGTGCCAAGGTTCAAGATTTACGAAGCCCATGTTTAGCAGACATGGGCTTTATGCATTTATGCATATGTGAATTTGCAATTAAGTTCGAAATCGGCTTAGCAATCGTCATAATGGGAACAACAAAATATTCTGTTCTTCCCGATGCCAGGCCCTCTCGCTCGCGCAGCCCACCACATTTATCGTTACCTTGCTGGATTCCTGCTCATCCTCATTATCCTTTGGGGTGGTTGGCATGTGAAAGGCTTGCTCGCGGAACTTAGCGATAAGGAGAGTTTGCATCAGTATCTGCTTGATAAAAGTGCAGAGCTGACTAAACACATCTCGACGGCCAAGGAGCTGACCGTCAAATCGGCAGCACAGTGGAAAAAAGCCAGCGATGACCAGTTAGCCCATCGAATTTCTCAGCTGAGCACGGAAATCGAGCGGAAGACCAGCCAAGTGTTGGCCCTGGATAGCATTACCAATGCTGTCAACCCGAGCCGGCAGGTCGAAATTGCTCGGCTGAATGCCGAAATTTCCTTGGCAACCCAAGAGCGCGAATACCTTCTCAGTCTCAAGACTTATCGGCTAGGCAAGAGCGAGTGCGGTCGAAAAAACAATCAGTGCGAAACCATCCGCCAGCAGCATGTACTCGATTACAGGTCCTATCTGAATACAACGGCGCAGCTTGCTCCCCTTGAGGAGAGCTGGCAGGCCCAATACAACGTGCTATCGCAAGAGTACGGCCTCCGGAAAAATCTCGAAGAACGGCGGGATGCACTGGCACTCACAACCCAAGGCCATAAAGCTAATTATGCGCAATGTCTGGCATCCGCTCGGAAAGACTGTAGTCGCAGCGAGCCTCCGCCATTTGCTTTGAACCTGGCCGCCATTGACCAAGCACAAGCCAGCCTCCACCAAAAAACGCGAGAACTGGGAGATGAGCTCACACGGCATTGGCTAAAGAGTGCAGTGCTTGACCCAATTCGTGCCGTATTGCCGATGGCAATTCAGGTCTTCATTGCGGCCATTCTCGCAAAATTCGGTATCAAGTTTCTTTTGTATTTCGTGCTGGCTCCACGTGCGGCCCATGGAAGAGCTATCTGCCTCATGCCAAATGCCTGCTCACGACAAACGGCACCATCGGAGCCTCAATCTTATATATCGCTCTCGATTCCGTTATCGGCCGAAGATGAACTGCTGGTGCACCATGGCTATTACCATAGCGCATCCACCGGGAGCCAAAAGGCAGCTCGTTGGTTACTGAGCTACAAGGCGCCAATGCTGAGTTGGTTATCAGGCCTCATCAACGTCACCACGGTGATGACTGATTCGACCTGCGAGGTGACGCTCTCCGCAGGAAAATACACTCTTGAAGAGTTGCTGCCACTCGAACTTCAGGATGGCGAGGCTGTTTCAATCCGCGCCTCCCATCTGGTCGGCGTGGTGAAAAGGCGTAACGCTCCACTCAAAATCACCAGACATTGGCGCCTAATGAGCTTGCAGGCGTGGCTGACTTTACAACTTCGTTATGTGGTTTTTCATGGCCCAGCCACGTTGATACTTAAAGGGTGCCGTGGTGTACGTATCGAAGCAGCCGATGGGGAGCGCGCCATCGAACAGAGCGCCACTATCGGTTTTAGTGCCCACCTGAACTATGGAACAACCCGCACCGAGACTTTCCGTCCGTATTTCTTTGGTGACTCAGAACTCTTGTTGGACCGTTTTTCAGGAAGGAATGGCATTTACATTTACGAAGAAATGCCAACCTCTTCTGAGCCTGGTGGCGTTACAGGACGACGCATTGGCGGCGCGTTAGATGCGCTGATGAAGGTCGTGGGGCTCTAAAGGACCTCTAAGCCTAGTTCCGAATCCCAGTGCAACCGGGGAAACGCGAACATCCCCAAAACTGATTGCTGGCGTTATTGCCCTTCTTCGCAGTCCGCCGCACCATCTCACTTCCACACATCGGACACGCCGGCGACGTTTGTTCAGCCACTGGCACATGCTTCCCTCACGAAGCGGGCATCAAGCGTCAAGACTAATACTTGATTGGGGCGTGACCTGAGGTGCTAAGCGAATGTTGCATGCAAGAGCTCCGGCTAGCGGGGCTCTTGCTGCAATCGCATTTGGTGGCCGACCGGGGCGCACCTGCTGCCTGAGAAACTTCAGGGAGCGCCACGGTCAGTCTTGGCTCACCAAGCGGAGGTATTCCAGATAAAACTCGAACTTTTCTGGAACAAGCTACGACTCGCTTTTTGCATCAGCAAAGCGCTGCTTTCGCAATGCTGATGATGTAAGGCCGAACTTACTGATTACGAAGGAGGTGCCAGCCTTCAGCGTAACCCAATGTATAGTAAAGCAGAATGCGCATTGCACCCAAGAAATCGCCCGTGCACGTCGCCACAATGCCGAGGTTTCGGTGTCCCAACTCCGTGGCGGCTAACTACTCTCAATGTCCCCCTGTAAGAGCAACTAATGTCTGCCTCGCTTAACGGAAAACTTGTAGTCGCCATCTCCTCCAGAGCACTGTTTAATTTCGAGGACGAAAACCAGGTCTTTGACGACAGCAACGACGCCCCTTACATGAAGATTCAGCTAGAGCGACTCGATTCGCCCGCTGAGTTGGGTGTGGCGTTTCCTCTCATCAAGAAGCTTTTAGCATTCAATACAGAGACACAGAAGCGAGTTGAGGTAGCTATCCTGTCGCGGAATGACCCTGTCAGCGGGCTGCGCGTTCTGGCCTCGTCGCAGCACCACGGCCTTGCCTTGGAGCGTGCAATCTTTACGCGCGGGGCGCCACCGCATCGCTATCTCAAACCACTCAACGCAAACCTGTTTTTGTCGGCGAACGGTGAGGATGTCCGTGAGGCACTAAATCACGAGTTTCCAGCTGCTCAGGTTTATCCGTTGTCCGTCAGCGACGCATCACGTAATCCAAACGAAATTCGAATTGCCTTCGACGGCGACTCTGTTCTGTTCAGCGATGAGGCAGAGCGAATTTTTCATCTGGGTAACCTGGACAAGTTTCAGGCGCACGAGATGGCGAAGGCCAAAATTCCATTGCCGCCAGGCCCTTTCAAACCATTCTTGAGCGCGCTTCAAGGGCTACAGAGTGTCGGTGATGAAGCGCCAATGCGAGTTCGTACTGCGTTGGTGACCGCTCGTAGCGCACCGGCGCATGAGCGTGCGATTCGAACCTTGATGTCTTGGAACATCGCCGTTGATGAGGCGATGTTCCTGGGAGGCCTCGACAAAGGCCCCTTCCTGAATGAATTCGAGCCGGATTTTTTCTTCGATGACCAGGCTCGGCATTGTGAGTCAGCATCGCTAGTTGGGCCGGCAGGGCAGGTGCTTTACGGCGTCAAAAATATCCCCAACCCACCTGGGTCTGACCCGGTATCAGCGACACCCTAGTTATCTGGTTCTGGACCTTGAAATATCGGTGTTCAAGGCATAGAGTGGAACTGGTCCGATAACCTTGCGCTATCGCCAAGAGGCGAAAGCTGGCTCTAGGTTATGACTTTATTCTCGGCTTTCTGGCGAGAGGGGGGTTTCGTGCCCCTAAAGTGCAGGACTTTATTCTGACGCGCTCTGTGAAAGTGCGGGTAAATGCTTGATTCGCTATACAGCGAAGTTAAGACTTTATTCTCGCCGTCCAGTTAATCGGCGCCCTGACGCAGGCTCATCCAAGCTTCTGGAAAATCTGCCGGTAGAGCTGCCGGGTTCTGACCAACTGCGCGGCATCCGGCGCCGTCTGCCCGTAGCGCGCCTGTTCGAACAGGCGGGTCAGTTCGGTCGCCTCGTCCCGCAGATGGTCGCGGTAATGGGTGATTTCCCTGAGGTATTCGCTAGTGTTGGCGGTCGGGGCGCGTGGCGCGTCCTTGAGCGCGAAGAGGCGTTCCATCGCCCGGTAATACTGCGCTATACCCTGGCCGCCGCCGGCGTGCCGGGCAAAGAGACCGAGGCGCAGAAAGTCGTAACGGGTCCGTAGCCAGGTGGCGGCTTTGACTTCCCGGAGCAGGAAATACAACATAAGCAGCAGAATCAGTAGCAGGAGGCCGAACAGGCCCAACCAGACTGCAGTGCGGTGCTCCTTGAGCCATTCCTTCAACTTGTTCCAGGCATCGTCGAGGGCATCGAGCATGGGCTGCAGGGCCTGCTGAATCGCCTCGTCGATGCTGGCCATCTGCAGAATCACCGCCGATTGCCATTCCGGCATGCCGGGGCGACGGGCGGCATCACGCATTTGGGCCGGGCTCGGCCAGCTGTCACGCCCGGCGCCTTGGCCATCGGTGCCATTGCCGGCGCCGCTCCCGCCTCCCTGGGCTCCGGTCTGCCCGTCATTGCCGCCCGCTTGCCCGCTGCCGCCCTGTTCAAGCGGCTTGCCGAGCGTCCCGAGCGGGGTCTTTTGCCCGTAACGCCACTCCAGCGACAGCCAGGTGACTTGCGGGGTCACGACATAAAGCGCCAGCCCGAGGAGCAGGATGGTGGCGGTGGCCGCGGCGATCGCGATGCCCTGGCCGGCTCCGCTGCTGGTGCCGAGCCGGGCCTGCGGCAGATCGGCGGCGCGGCGGCTGACCTGTTCCGAAACCAGGGTGAAGACGACGGCCACGACATAGGGCACCAGATAGAACAGCATGGTCCAGTCGGCGCGATGGTGCGTCGCGGCGAACATCACCATGACCGCCGAAACCAGCAGCCCCATGTGCAGTTGCCGGCGGCTGGTCGTCACGCAGTTCTGCGAGGCTTGCAGGACCAGCAGCAGGTAGAGGCCGGCGCGCGGGAAGCCCCAGGTCGGAATGAAGACCAGCAGGGTCGCCACGAAGCCGAGGATGAGGACGATTTTTTGTTGCTGCTTGCCGCCGTTGCTGGTGGTGCCGTGTTGCTTCCAGCCGACGCTCAGGGTCCAGGCGAGGGCCACGGCCCAGAGGATGACTTCGGTGCCGAAGCTGCCGTACTGGATGTCGAGAAAGGCGTTGCAGGCGACCGCAAGCAGCAGCGCGGCAAAGAGGCCGAGATAGGCCGGGAGGTAGGTCAACGGCGGGCTCATGAATTGAACAGTTGCACGAGATCGTCACCCCGGCGGACCCGGACGATGTGGGCGCCGAGTTCGAGCAGGGCGCCGGTCAGCCCGTCCGCGGCAGCGATTGGCGGGCCGTTGTCGCCGGCCCGGAAGGAGTCCTGGTCGAAAACGACGGCGAAAATATGGACGCGCCGGGCTTGCAGGATGGCCAGCGCTTGCAAAGTCCGTTCCGCATAGGCGGGGTTCTCCGCGAGAAAAACCACCGCTGTCTCGCCGCGGATACAGTCGGCGCCGATTTCGGTCAGCAGGTCGGCGTAAGCCGTCCGGCCGTCGCAGTCCACCACCGCCAGATGGTCCAGGATGTCCTGGTAGTGGGCGTCGCCGGCACCGGCCGGGAGGCGCACAAGGTGCTGTCCTTCCCCGGCGACCCGGGTCCGGATGTTCTGCAGGCAGGCGTAGCGGGCCATCGAAGCCGCGATGCGCACCGCGTACTCAAAGGTCGATTCCTTGCCATGACCGATATTCGCGGCCTGGCGCTGATCGAGGACCAGATAGAGGCAGGCCGAGGCGAGCGGCTCGTATTCGCGGACGATCAGCTCGTTCAGGCGGGCGGTCGACGGCCAATGGATATGGCGCGGGTTGTCGCCGCGGCGGTAGTCGCGCAGACCGGCGAACTCGGCGGCGCCGGCGCCCTCGGGCAGCACGTAGCCGCCGCGGTGAATCTGGCTGGGGGCGCCGCGCAAGGGCAGGGCCATGATGTTGAAGACATCGGGGTAGACGGTCAGGGTCTGCACGCCATCGCGTCGGGATTGCCGCGCCTCGGCCAGTCCAAGGGGAAAGCTCGAGGCCAGCGCGACCGGCCCGAGTTGGTAATGGCCGCGCTTTTCGCAGAGTACGCTGACCTCAAAGTGACTGCTGCGCAGTCCCGGCAGATAGGCGAGCAGGCCGAGGACTTTTTCGGAGGACTTCGTGCCCGTTTCGGCCGGGCCGGCAAAGGGCAGGTGGTCTATGAACTCGACCATGAAGCGGGGCAGCCAGCCGCGGTTCGCGACCACTACCTGAAAGGCGATGGTTTCGCCTTCCTCGGCTCGGGTCGGGCCGGTGCGCGTCGCCGACAGGCGTTTGACCAGCCAGTGCGGCCAGGTGTAACCGGTGATCAGGGTTGCCGTCAGCAAGCCGGCCATCGCCCAGGGGAAGGCCTGGCCGCGGTTGATGGCGGCCAGGTAGGCGATGACGGTCAGGGCGATCAGCACCAGCGCCTTGCGGCGCGCGGCCAGCCAGCCGGTAAGCGGGGCGGCGGACATGCTCAGACCGGCGGCGGCAGCTGGTTCAGGATCTCGCTGAGAATGTCGCGCGCGCTGCGCCCGAGGGCGGCTGCCTGGGGCCGGACGATCAGCCGGTGTTCGAGGATGGCGCTGGCCATCGCCTTGACGATATCCGGGGTAACGAAGTCGCGGCCATGGAGGTAGGCCATGCCCTGCGCACCGCGGGCCAGCGCCAGCGAGCCGCGCGGGCTGGCACCCAGCCGGAGCTCGGGATGCTGGCGGGTGGCAGCGCTGATCCGCGCAATGTAATTGGCGACGTCGCCGCTGATATGGACAGCCTTGACCGCCTCGCGGGCGGCCAGGATGTCGGCCTCGCCGATCACCGCCTGCAGGCTGTCGATCGGATGGGCCTGGGCCTGCGCCGCCAGGATGCGGACTTCCTCGTCGAGGCTGGGGTAGCCGACGTGCAGACGGACGAAGAAGCGGTCGAGTTGGGCTTCGGGCAGCGGATGGGTGCCCGCCATGTCGATCGGGTTCTGGGTGGCGAGCACCATGAAGACTTTCGGCAACTCGTAGGTCGTGCCGTCGACGCTGACCCGGAATTCCTCCATGCATTCGAGCAGGGCCGATTGGGCGCGCGGCGTGGCACGGTTGATTTCGTCGGCAAGCAGGATGTGGGTGAACACCGGGCCGGGGCGAAATTCGAATTCGGTGGTCTTCTGGTTATAGATCGGTACCCCGGAGATGTCCGAGGGTAGCAGGTCGGGCGTGCATTGCAGGCGCTTCATCCCGACATCGACCGAGCGTGCGAGGGCGCGGGCCAGCATGGTCTTGCCGGTGCCGGGGACGTCTTCGAGTAGTACGTGGCCGCGGCAGAGCAGGGAAACGACGGCGAGTTCGATGACGGCGCGTTTGCCGACGATGACTTTTTCGACGTTGGCGATCAGTGAGCGGATGGCTTCCATGAGTCGGTGCTTTTTTCTGAGGGTGAGAGGCGCGGGCGCCGGAGCGGATCTGAAAATGCAGGGCGCATTTTAGCGGCAAAGCGCCGAATGCGAGATCAATAGCCCAGCGTTTTGCCGCTGCGGCGCCAGGTCATTTACCCGGTGCCTGATCACCTCGCGTATCCGGGGAGTGGCCGCGCCCGTTATAATTCAACGTTTTATTTCATCGCCGAGCCCATGCGCGTTTTTCGCGGCCATTCACGTCCCGTTCCTGCCCCGGTTGTACTGGCCATCGGCAATTTCGATGGCGTCCACCTCGGGCACGCTGCGCTTGTCCGGCAACTGGCGACGGCCGCTAACCGCCTGCAATGTGCGCCGACAGTGCTGACTTTCGAACCGCATCCGCGCGAATACTTCACGCCGGACTCGGCCCCGGCCCGGCTCTCGACCCTGCGTGAAAAGCTGGAACTGCTGGCCGACCTCGGCGCCACCCAGGCCATGGTCTGCCCGTTCAACGCCGCCTTCGCGGCGCTGACGGCCGAGCAGTTCATCGCGCAGGTGCTGGTCCGCGCCCTGCAGGTCAAACATCTGATCATCGGCGACGACTTCCGCTTCGGTTGCGGCCGGACGGGAGATTTCGCGCTGCTTCAGGCGGCGGGCCAGAACCATGGCTTTACCGTCGAGGCCATGCAGAGCGTGACGGTCGAGGGCGAACGGGTTTCCAGTTCCGGCGTCCGCCAGGCGCTGGCCAGTGGCGACATGGCGCGGGCGGCCCGCCTGCTCGGCCGGCCCTACATCATCGACGGCCAGGTTTCCCATGGCGACAAGGTCGGTCGCCAGCTGGGCTTCGCGACGGCCAATATCCGCATCAAGCACAACCCGCTGCCAATGACCGGCGTCTTCGCCGTCGAAGTCAGCGGGCTGGGTGACAAGCCCTTGCCAGGCGTGGCCAACCTCGGCATCCGGCCGACGGTCGGCGGTACCCGGCCGCTGCTGGAAGTGCATCTCTTCGATTTCGATCGCGATATTTACGGAGCGCACATCTCGGTGCGCTTCGTCAAAAAGCTGCGCGACGAACAACGGTTTCCCAATTTCGATGCCCTCAAAGCGCAGATCGCGGCCGATGCCGCGGTGGCGCGGGCCTTCTTCACGCTGTGAGCACGCAAAATGGCTGATTACAAAGACACCCTGAACCTGCCGGACACCGCCTTCCCGATGCGCGGCGACCTGCCCAAACGCGAACCGCAATGGGTCGGCCTGTGGCAGCAGAAAAAGCTCTACCAGCGTATCCGCGAGGTTTGCGCCGGCCGGCCGCGTTTCGTGCTGCACGACGGCCCGCCCTACGCCAACGGCGACATCCACATTGGCCATGCGGTCAACAAGATCCTCAAGGACATCATCGTCCGCTCGAAGACGCTCGCCGGTTTCGACGCACCCTATGTGCCGGGCTGGGACTGCCACGGCCTGCCGATCGAACACCAGATCGAAAAGCTGCACGGCAAGAGCATCCCGGCCGACAAGGTGCGCGAGCTGTCGCGCGCCTACGCCGCCGAGCAGGTCGAACGCCAGAAGAAGGACTTCATCCGCCTCGGCGTGCTGGGCGAATGGGACAATCCCTACCTGACCATGAGCTTCAAGGCCGAGGCCGACGAGATGCGCGCCCTCGGCAAGATTCTCGACCAGGGCTATCTCTATCAGGGCCTAAAACCGGTCAACTGGTGCCTGGATTGCGGTTCGGCGCTGGCCGAGGCCGAGGTCGAGTACGAAGACAAGAATTCGCCGGCGATCGATGTTGCCTTCGAGGTCCATGCCAACCATGCCGACAAGCTGGCCGCCGCCTTTGGTCTGAGCCGCCTGAACGGGCCGGCTTTCGCCGTGATCTGGACGACGACGCCGTGGACCCTGCCGGCCAACGAGGCGGTCAGCGTCCATCCCGAACTGACTTACGACCTGATCGAAACCGAAAAGGGCGCTTTGATCCTGGTTCGCGAGCTGGCCGAAGCCAGCCTCAAGCGCTACGGCCTGAGCGGGACGGTGGCCGGTTCCTGTACCGGCGACCAGCTCGACCAGATCCTGCTCAAGCATCCCTTCCAGAATCGCGACGTAGCCATCATCTGCGGCACTCACGTCACTACCGAGGCCGGTACCGGCCTGGTTCATACCGCGCCTGCCCATGGCGCGGACGACTTCACGATCGGCAAGAAATACGGCCTGCCGGTGAACAACCCGGTCGGCAACGACGGCCGCTTCCTCGGCAACACACCGGCATTGTCGGTCGCGGAACTGGCCGGCAAGACGGTCTGGGAGGCCAACCCGCTGGTCCTCCAGGAACTCGAAGCCTGTGGCCGCCTGCTCAAGAGCGAGCGCGTCCAGCACAGCTACCCGCACTGCTGGCGCCACAAGACGCCGATCATCTTCCGAGCCACGACGCAGTGGTTCATTGGCATGGAACACAAGAAGGACGAGAACGCCTCGACCCTGCGCTGGATCGCCGAGCGCGCCGTCGATGAAACGCAGTTCTTCCCGGCCTGGGGCCGTGCCCGCCTAGAAGCGATGATGCGCACCCGGCCGGACTGGTGCGTGTCGCGCCAGCGCAACTGGGGGGTGCCGATTCCCTTCTTCCTGCACAAGGAAACCGCGCTGCCGCACCCACGCACCGCCGAGCTCATCGAGCAGGTCGCGCAGCGCGTCGAGAAGGCCGGCATCGAAGCCTGGTTCAGCCTCGATGCCGCCGAACTGCTCGGTGCCGAGGCCGATCAGTACGTCAAGATGAAGGACACGCTGGACGTCTGGTTCGATTCCGGCACGACCCACTGGCACGTCCTGCGCGGCTCGCATGCCGAGCAGTTGGCCTACCCGGCCGATCTCTATCTCGAAGGCTCCGACCAGCACCGCGGCTGGTTCCAGTCCTCGCTGCTCTCCGGTTGCGCCATCGACGGCCGCGCCCCATACAAGGCGCTGCTGACCCACGGTTTCGTGGTCGACGGCAAGGGCCATAAGATGTCGAAGTCCAAGGGCAACGTCATCGCGCCGCAGCAGGTCTCCGACAAGATGGGCGCCGAAATCCTGCGCCTGTGGACGGCGTCCACCGATTATTCCGGCGAGCTGTCGATTTCCGACGAAATCTTGAAGCGTGTCGTCGAAGGCTACCGCCGCATCCGCAACACGCTGCGCTTCGTGCTCGCCAACACGGCCGATTTCGACGCGGCTCAGGACATGCTGCCGGTCGACCAGTGGCTGGAAATCGACCGCTATGCCCTGGCCCTGACCCGCGAACTGCAGGAGAACTGCCAGGCCGACTACGACCGCTACGAGTTCCACCGCGTCGTGCAGGCGCTGCAAACCTTCTGTTCCGAAGACCTCGGCGGCTTCTACCTCGACATCCTCAAGGACCGCCTGTACACCACGGCACCGCATTCGCTCGCCCGCCGTTCGGCGCAGTCGGCGCTCTGGCACATCCTGCAGGCCTTCACCAAGCTGATGGCGCCGATTCTGACCTTTACCGCCGAGGAAATCTGGCAGCTGCTGACCGGCGACGCCGAGCAGTCGGTGATGTTCCATCTCTGGCATGAGCTGCCCCAGCCGGAAGGCGAGGCCGAACTGCGGGCCAAGTGGGCCCAAATACGCGCGGTGCGGGCCGAAGTGACCAAGGCGCTGGAAGAGTTGCGCGAAGCCGGCAAGATCGGCTCCTCGCTGCAGGCCGAAGTCGCGTTGCATTGTGGCGGCGAAAAATACGACCTGCTGGCCTCGCTCGGCGACGACCTCAAGTTCGTGCTGATCTGTTCGAAGGCGACGTTGGTCAAGGCCGAAACCGAGGAGTTGGTCGCTCTGGCTTCCGGTCACGACAAGTGCGAGCGTTGCTGGCACGTGCGCGAAGATGTCGGCGCCAGCGCCGAGCATCCGACCCTGTGCGGCCGCTGCGTCAGCAATCTGTTCGGCGAAGGCGAGGCGCGCACGCATGCCTGATGCGAAGCGCTGGTACGGACTGGCCGGGCTGGTCATCGTCCTCGATCAGCTCAGCAAGTGGCTGGTCCTGGAAAATATCCGCTTCGGCGAGGTGATCTATGTCGCGCCGTTCTGGAACTGGGTCCTGACCTATAACCCGGGTGCTGCCTTCAGTTTCCTGGCCGACCAGCCGGGCTGGCAGCGCTGGTTCTTTACGATCCTGGCGCTGGGTGTTTCGGGCTGGATCGCCTTCATGCTGCGTCAGCATCCGCAGCAGAAGCTGCTTTCGCTGGCCTTGGCGCTGGTCATGGGCGGGGCGCTGGGCAACGTCATCGACCGCGTGCGCTTCGGGGCGGTGGTCGATTTCATTCAATGGCATGCCGCCGGCTTCTACTGGCCGGCCTTCAACGTGGCGGATTCCGCCATCACGGTCGGTGCGATTCTGCTGGTTTTCGAGCAGTTGACCGGCGCCGGCAAGAATAACGAAGAGAAAAAACCATGACGACGGTCCGTCCCGACAGTTACCTGACCCTGCATTACCGCATTTCGACGCTCGATGGCGACGAGTTCCTGTCCACCTTCGACATGAGCCCGGCAACGCTGCAGATGGGCAGCGGCCAACTCGCCGAGAACCTGGAGTCGGTGCTGATCGGCTTGCCGGCCCATGAACGTTTCGTTTTTCAGCTCGAACCGAATGAAGCCTTCGGTCAGCACAACGCGCGGCTGGTCGAACGGATCGCGCTCAGCGGTCTGCCGGCCGGCATGGAACTGAAAGAGAATTCCGTCGTCGAATTCACCGCCCCGAATGGCGGTACCTTCGCGGGCTTCCTGCGTGAGCTGGATGCGACGCACGCGCTCTTCGACTTCAATCACCCGATGGCCGGCAAGACGATCTGCTTCGAGGTGGAAATTATCGGAATCATGTAAATGCAAGTCATCCTCGCCAATCCCCGCGGCTTCTGCGCCGGCGTCGAACGCGCCATCGCCATCGTCGAACGCGCCCTGGAGAAATTCGGGGCACCGATCTATGTGCGCCACGAAGTCGTGCACAACAAGTTCGTCTGCGACGACCTGCGCGCCAAGGGGGCGGTGTTCATCGAGGAATTGAGCGAAGTACCGGCTGGTAGCACGGTCATCTTCAGCGCCCATGGAGTTTCCAAGGCAGTGCGCGAGGAAGCAGAGCAGCGCGGCCTGAAGGTATTCGACGCCACCTGCCCGTTGGTCACCAAGGTTCATGTCGAAGTCGGCAAGATGCGCCATCAGGCCCGCGAAGTGGTCATGATTGGTCACAAGGGGCATCCCGAGGTCGAAGGCACGATGGGGCAGAGCGGGGATGGCATGTATCTGGTTGAAACGGCCGAAGATGTCAAACATCTGGCTGTGAACTCACCAGGCCAGCTTTCCTTCGTCACCCAGACCACACTGTCCGTGGATGACGCCACGGTTGTGATCGCGGCCCTGCAGGAACAGTTTCCCGACATTCAAGGGCCCAAAAAGGACGATATCTGCTACGCCACTCAAAATCGGCAAGATGCGGTAAAAACGCTTGCCGAGCAGTGTGACCTGGTTATCGTGGTCGGGAGCCAGAACAGTTCCAATTCGCGCCGTCTGCGTGAAGTTGCGGCCAGCCGTGGTGTCGAGTCTTATCTCGTGGATGGTGCGGATGAAGTGCAATCCGAGTGGCTGGTAGGGAAGCTAAATGTTGGTGTTACCGCAGGGGCTTCGGCGCCGGAAATCCTTGTCAGAAATGTCATCGAGTGCATCAAGAAAATGACCGGGGCTGAAGAAGTTCAGATGGCAGGCGTAAATGAAGACGTTTCTTTTCCCCTGCCTCGTGAGTTGGGGACAATTCCCGCGCGCTAGTTGGGTTCCTGCGCATCGCACTTCCACCTGTGCCTAAATAAAACGCAACTTGCCTAGACCCTGAATGGCTGGTGCTCCCATGGGGCACTTAGGCAGGCCTTGGCTGCCAGCAGTTTTTCCGCCTGAATTCGCCTCTTGCGGACTTTGGTTGCATACCGTCTGCAACCCGTCTACTCCCGCCCATCGGGTATGGTATCCAGTTGAGTAAATACTGAGCTAACTTTCCGAATAGCAAATCCGGTGGATTTGATCGCCATTGATGAGGCGAAGGCAATAAACAGAGGGTATATGCACTGTCAGGAATTGCGATCGGGCTGGAGTGGGATCAAGTATCCCCGAGTCTTGATTCCAGTTAGGCCGATATTATGGTCGGTTTTGTTTCATGGCTTGCTTCTCTTGTTTCTTCACATTAACTGGCATCCGATTTCGTTGTTTTCCTGGGCAAACGATAAATTGCTGGTACGTCTGATGTCCGTCGGCGATGGGGAAAATTCGCTTGAGTCTTCTCGCGTTTCCGGCATTGACGATGGAAGTAATGGTATTGGCAATATCGAGCAGCGGTCTGTAGCGCCAGGGGTGGGCATCGTCAAACCAGAGCGGGCTAATAATGAAACAGCCGGGCTTGATGATGGCTACTTGCCGCAAGAGCTTCTTTCTCGGGCCGCAATCCCTGAAGACGATATTGATCTCCAGGACATCACTCCGCCTGGGGAGGGTGCCTTTCAGATGTATCTGTGGGTTGATAGTCGTGGCGATGTGACCCGTATTGATGTCCAGGAGTCAGAGGTAGCGGAGTGGTTTGTCGAAAAAGTTGTAGATCGATTCAAGAAATCAAAGTTTAAGCCCGGTTTGCGGGACAACAAGCCCGTGGCGGCAATCATGCATATTGAGGTTTTTTTCTAGTCTCATTACTTAGCAGAACTAAAAATGAAAATCGCGCATTCGAGCAAACCTTCGGTGAGTGGGTTTACGCTCATTGAACTGATGATTGCCGTCGCCTTGCTGGGGATTCTATTGACTCTGGCTATGCCCTCGTTCTCCGACATGATTCGCCGGATGCGCATCGAGAGTGCTGCAAACAGCTTGTCTGTGGCACTGGCGACGGCGCGTAGCGAGGCAGTCAAACGCGGCAGGAATATATCCGTTTGCAAGAGTGCTAACAGTAGTGCCTGTACAACCAGTGGTGATTGGTCGACCGGTTGGGTCATTTACGCGACGGCGGGTACGCCGATCAAGGCCTTCGATGCGCCGAGCGGGGGCTGACGATGACTGGAGGTGGTGCCCTGGTGAACGTTGTCAGCTTCCAACCGACCGGAGCAATGGCCCCGGATAGTTCCGGCGTCACTCAGCCCGGCAGTATTCAGGTATGCAAGTCTGGACAGACCGCCAAAGTGGTTTCGGTGGCGGTATCCGGCCGGGTGAGAGTTGCTTCAGGGGGGCGTGTTCATGAAATTTGGCCAAAAACAAAACGGGATCAGTCTGATCGAAATCCTGGTATCCATTGTCATCATCAGCTTTGGATTGTTGGGCGTCGCCGGATTGCTGACGACCGGCCTGAAGAGCACGCAGGGCTCGCAAGTACGGACTCAGGCAAGCTTCATGGCCTATGACATGGCTGACCGAATGCGCACCAATCGGGAGGTGGCGCGCGATGGTCAGTACGCAACCGCGGCAAGCGCTACCAATGCAATTGCTGTTGCTGACAAGGCGGATTGGAAAACCGCTGTCGAAACCTTGCCAGCGGGTGTTGGTACGGTAACCATGAACAACACGAGCTTCTTCACAATCACCATCGAGTGGGATGATTCCAAGGTGGCAGGTGGAAGCGCGACCCAGCAATTCGTTTTTGTCGGAGAGCTCTGATGGCAATACGCAGATTTGCCCCTATGTTCAGGCAGGCCGGCATCTCGATCATTGAAATCATGATCACCTTGGTTTTGGGGCTGTTTATTATTGGCGGTGCTCTCTATACGTTTCTTAGCACGCGCACGGCCTTCGTTACGAATGATGCGATTGCCAAGATTCAGGAAGATGGGCGCATGGTCATGGAGCGCTTGACTCGAGAAATTCGGCAGGCCGGGTTTCTCGGCTGTGCAAACTCGCTGGATATTCCACCGAAAATCTTGTCGAAAACATTGCCGCCAACATTTGCGGCCGGTGATGGCGTTCGGGTTTTCAATGATGGTACTGGTTGGACCAATACGACGGGGGTTGCCAGGGTAGCGGGCACCGATGTCATTGAACTAAAAGGAATGAGTTCCTGCACATCGAAACTGGACGGCAATATGACTGCGGATAATGCAAATATCCAAATCGTGTCCAATCCCTGTGGCTGGACGGCAGGAGCTGTTCTGGTGATCGCCGATTGCACCAGTATGGATATCTTTACTGCAACTTCTGTGAGCAAAGCAGCGGGCAAGGACACAATCGCTCATGCCTCAGATGTCAATATAGATAACAAATTGAGTAAGGCGTACGGCAAGGAGGCTATCGTTTTTGGGTATGGCGAAAAGTCGTTTTTCGTTGGCATGCATCCGACCCTCAATCTTCCCATGCTCTATGAAACCAGCTACAACGGCACAACAACGACGGCAAACGATGTGGTTGCCAATGTCTATGACTTACAGGTACTTGCCGTCAGGGCAGATAGCAATGCGGATAGCGCGCCGGACGTCACTGTAACTTCCACGGGTTCTCCACCTGCCCTGGGAGGGGTCACCTGGTCACAGGCGCTAAGCCTGCAGCTTCGCTTCTCGGTTCGCAGCGAATCCGACAATGCGGGACCTTCGAGTTCGACCTATACCTTTAACGGCGCCTCGGTGACGGACAAGCGGATCAAGCGCGATTTCACTACGGTTATCGGAATCAGGAATCGTCTGCCATGAAAATGTCTCTCTCGGCTGTGCATTCCCAAAAAGGGATATCGCTGGTGGTTTCGCTGTTGATCTTGGTCATGGTTACCCTGCTGGCGTTGAGCGTGGTCAATACCAGCATCTTCGAGGAACGCATGGCCGGGAATACCCGTGATCGCTCCCTTGCTTTCGAGTCAGCCGAATACGCCATGCGCGAGGCGCAGAGTTTCCTGTCGGCTGCCGTATTGCCGCCATTTACTACTACCGGCGGATCGACTGGCGGTTACTACCGCGATTTGAATACATCTCCGACCGGCCAGACAGAAGAGGTTTACTGGCGTGACAACCACAATTGGACAGCCAATTCGGTCGCCGCGACGAAAGTATCTGGTGTGTTAAGCGGCCAGACGCAACCCCGCTATGTTATCGAGGAATACCCGGCCATTTCCTGTGTCGGTTATTCAAAGAAGTGGCCACCGCCGCCGCCACGGAACGTTTACAAGATTACGGCGCGTGGGCAGGGCGGACTACCGAATCGGTGGTGATCCTGCAGTCATGGTATGACCGCGGCTGCGGCTAATTGGAGGTCAAAATGAAAAAGTCACTTTTGGGTTTGCTGATGGCAGTACTTGCCTGTGCCTCGGTGCAGGCTGGTGTCATTGCTCAGGACCCCCTGTTCATCAGCGCCCAGGCCGATCCGCGAGTCATGCTGGTGGCGTCCCGCGACCACCAGTTGTTTATCAAGGCCTATACCGACTATTCGGATCTCGATGGCGACGGTTTTCTCGAGACGACCTTCACACCGTACATCGATTACGACGGCTATTTCAATCCTCGGAAGTGTTACGCCTATGAGAGCGGCCGCTTTGTAGCGAAGGCAGCAGCGACAGCGGAGACTGTTACTGTCACGTTTCCGAATGCTACAACGGCAAGCAAAACGCAGTACGTCTGCGCCAGCCAGTGGAGCGGCAACCTGTTGAATTGGGCGAGCATGACCCGCGTGGATGTGCTGCGCAAGGTCTTCTATGGGGGTTACCGCTCGACAGATGACGAGACGGAAACAGTCCTTGAGCGCGCCCACCTGCCCCGTGACGTCCATGCCTTTGCCAAGGTGTTCGATGCGACCACCACGGCCAATATGAGCAAGTTCACCCCGTACACAACACAAACGGTGATCAGCTTCTGCAACCTGACCAATGACGGCGGCAGTGCATCGAAATCATCGACCAATCCACCTGTCATGCAGATTGCCAATGGGGCATTTCGGCTCTGGGCGGCCAACGAACATCCGCAGTGTGGAACGGGGGTGGGAACCAAGCCGGCTGCATTGGTCGCGACCCTGAATGCCCGGGTCAAGGTGTGCGATAACGTTGGTGGTGCCGATACGCTCAGCGGCCCGGGGCCGAAGTGCAAAACCTACCTGAAGTCGGGCTCGGCAAAAAAGCCGATTGGACTGCTGCAGCAATATGGTGACGCCGATGTATCGCTCAGCCTGAAATTCGGTCTGATGACCGGTAGTTGGGCGCACGGCAAATCAGGCGGGGTACTGAGAAAGAATATTGGTGGCCTGAGTAACAGCAGTGGCAAGTATCCGAATAGCTATAACTGCGCGACTGCAGGGGAGGGATTTGTCTCGAGCTCGACCGATGAGATAGATTTCTGTACCGGTGTATTCGTCAACAAGCAGGGGTTGCCGCGAAGTGCTTCCGGGATCGACGACTTGCCGGCAACCGGTGGGATTATCGGTACCTTCAACAGATTGAGGATTGCTGGTTGGAGTGGCGACAAATACGACGGGTCTTGTGCTAGCCCCGGGGTAACCTCTTTTGCCAACGGTAATTGCGTGGACTGGGGAAATCCGATTTCCGAGATGTATCTGGAGTCGCTGCGCTACCTTCAGGCTGGAAATGCCACGGATAAACTGGCGACCGATACCAGTGCGGCGGCTCCGACCGCAGCCTTTGACGGTAGCGACGCCTCCTATATTGCAGGGCTGCCGAAACTCAGCTGGAAGGATCCCATTCCGGCGACCGAGTGGTGCGCCAAGTCGAATATCGTAATGATTTCTACCGGCTTGAACTCGTTCGATTTTGACGAGACCTCACACTCGTTAGCGGATTGGTCAAAAACCACTGCTGCTTTGACTAATGAGGTTGCCGACGCTTCTCATGAAAAACTCAGTGGCAATTTCATGATTGGTAGCGTGACCGGAGCTTCCGATTACCAGTCGGTCTGTTCATCGAAAACCTTGTCGACCCTGGCGCAGGCATCCGGGATTTGCCCGGAGGTGCCGAGTGTGGAGGGCAGTTACCACGTTGCAGGCCTGGCTTTGGGAACTTCGCAGTTCGACTTGCGCTCAGGCTATGCCGCCAAGCGTACGGCGCTGTGGGGTAAGTCCAAGAAGGTTTATGCCGACCGCCAACCGTTGACCACATTTGCCGTTGCCTTGGCCGAAAATCTTCCTGACTTTTCGATTCCGGTCGGATCTAGCGGTAAGGAAATCACCTTCATCCCATTCTGCCAGGCTAATTCGACGGCTGCGGCAGCGCTCGGCGATGCCGGCTGGCGAGCTTGCAGCATGGTCGATCTCGAGGTCGAGCCCGGCACGAACCAGACAGCGGGCAGTTTCAAGATCATGTGGGAGGACTCGACCTGGGGGAACGACTACGACATGGACGGTGTCGCCCACATTCGCTATTGCGTTGGCGCGGCTTGCAATGCTTACGCCGGCAATAACGGGATGCCGGCCGTTCCTGACGCCAACACGCTATATCTCAAGGTTGCCTCGATGACCGCTGCCGCAGGCCATGCGCTGAAGTATGGCTACACGATTTCCGGCAGTACGGCAGATGGCACGGTAATGAATGTGCTGCGCCCTGGTGGGGCAAATCATTCGACCTATGATGCAAATAGCGAGTTCACAAGACCGGATGCAACCTGGACTGCGCCAGTTTGGGTCGCCTACACGCCATCGGCAAGCACGACCGCCAACCTGATGCAAAATCCGCTCTATTACACTGCCAAATATGCAGCCTGGCCAGACTGGGACGTCAAGGACAATGCCACGCGCCTCCCCAAGGTTAACGGAGATGGCCTGGCTGACAATTTCTTTCGGGTGCGTAACCCCGCTGGTCTCGACCAGGCCATCGGTTCGGCACTAAAGGAATCGCTGGCTGATCCATCGTCGTCATCGTCAATTGCCACCAATTCGACCCGCCTCGATACCGATACCTTCGTCTATCAAGCGCGATTCAAGGCAACCGACTGGAGTGGTCAGGTATTGGCTTATCCGCTTGTCACCACCACGGTTACAGTTGCCGGTGTTGACACAACGACTACCGCTTTGGGAACGCTCGCCTGGGATGCCGGGCTGTTGGCGAAGTACCCGGCCGAAGTTGATCGTCGGATCTACACGATTAATCACACGGCGGTGGCGATGCCGAAGGGGATCGATTTCAAATGGGCCTCCCTCACCGCGAAACAAAAGGCCGGTTTGGATAATGCGAATGCCGCAAACAGTTCTTCGCCGGTCCTTGACTACTTGCGTGGTGATCAGAGCCAGGAGTTGAAGGACACTTCGGTTCCTAGTGACGGAACCTACGAAACGGGTATTTATCGGCCGCGCACGTCGCTGATGGGGGATATCATCAATTCCGACCCCGTGTTTGTCGGTGGGCAGAATTTCTCCTACGGCAATATCAGCGGCATCACGGGCTACGAGTTCTATGCCGCTCAGGTGGACAAGAAATTCACGAGTACGGGAGCAGTCAAGAATCCGCTGATTGTGGTCAATTCGAACGACGGCATGATGCATGTCATCGATGCCAAGAACGGCAACGAAATTTTCACCTATCTCCCGAGTTGGCTGATCTGTGCCGACGAGACGGCGTCAACAGGGTGCACTAGCGGCGCTGACAGTAGCTTGCTCCGTAACCTTCTGGATCCCAATATCAGCCACCGCTATCTTCTCGATGGCAATCTGGTGGTTGGCGATGCATACATCGATACCGGTGCCGGCGTGACCTGGAAGACCGTGCTGGTCGGCGCTGCCGCAGCCGGTGGGAAGGGCATTTTCGCATTGGATCTGACCAAGAGCTATGACGGTACGGGGAGCACAACATCATCCTCCACCGTCGCTGAAACCCAGACCAACTACGCCGCGCTGACGGCTTCGGACACGGTTCTCTGGGAGTTCACCGACAAGATCGGTGATGCCGATCTTGGCTACACCTACGGTCAGCCGGTTATTGCCAGAATGGCCAATGGCACCTGGGCGGCCATCTTTGGTAACGGTTACGGTTCTGCCAGTGGGAAAGCTGCCCTTTACATTGTCAAATTGAGTGACGGTACGCTGATCAGGAAAATCGAAGTGGACGACGGATTGTCCGGTGCAAATGGTCTTTCGGCACCTGCCGCAATCTTCGATTCGGGAACCGGTGCCTTGTCGGCGATTTTTGCCGGGGATTTGAAAGGCAACCTCTGGAAATTCGACGTTTCTCAAAACAATTCTGGCAACTGGAAAGTAGATAACGGTAACGTGAGCACGCCAAAGCCATTGTTTACCGCATCTGACGATGTCGGAAATCGCCAGCCGATTACCGCAGGCCTCGATATTGGCGCGCATCCTGTTGGCGGTTACCTGGTTTACTTCGGAACGGGGAAGTATTTCGAAAAGAATGACAACACCACGACCGCACAACAGACGATCTATGCCATATGGGATAAAACGGCCAGCAACGATGAGATCGCGGCGACATCTGTCGACACCGGGGCGGAAAAGAGTGTCGTGCTGCAAAAGCATTCAATTCTGGTTGAGATGAATAACCCGTTGGCTGCCGGGGGGCAAATCAGGATTACCGACGACACAGGCTCCATCAACTGGGCAAACAAGCGCGGCTGGTATCTGAATATGGGTACCACTTCGCGTGAGCGCGTTGTCACCCAGCCGATTCTCCGGAACAAGCGCGTTATCTTGACGACAATGATTCCCAGCGCCTCGCCATGCGATTTCGGTGGGACAAGCTGGATCATGGAATTCGATCCGGAGACTGGAAACCGTCCGTCCTTCTCGATTTTCGATCTGAACGACAACGGAAGCTTTACCAGTGGTGACTTCGTTACGGTCACGATTGGTGGCGTCAGCGTCAATGTTCCGGCTAATGGCATCAAGTCAACGGAGGGTATTATCAAGTCGCCAGCAATCATCTCCGGGGGCGGCAAGGAATACAAAATTAGCAGTGGAACGACTGGGAATGTGCTGATGGTGTCCGAGCAGGGATCGACCACGCGCCCGCGCCCGGCCTGGCGCCAGCTTCAATAAGAAAGGGGAGGGTTATGAAACACAAGGGTTTCACGTTGATCGAGTTGATGATTGTTATTGCGATTGTTGGATTGCTGGCTGCCATTGCCTATCCGAGTTACCAGGAATACATCGCCAGGGCGAGGAGGGCTGATGCAAAAACCGTATTGCTCGAAAACGCGCAATTTCTTGAGCGCTTCTATACGCAAAACGGCACTTATATAGGAGCTGCTTTGCCGATTACCGAGGCGCCGAAAGACGGCGGTGCAAAATTCTATGACGTTAGTTTCGTCGCGGCACAAACAGCTACCGCTTTCCAGATTCAGGCGGTACCAAAAAATGCGCAAGCCAGTGATAAATGCGGAACGCTGCTCGTGAACCAGTCGAATCAGAAGTCAGTTTCCGGCGCGACCGTTGATAGTGCTACCTGCTGGAACAATTAACCTCCTGTCCGGGGCTCGTGGTTAAGCAGTGCTTTTGGTCGCTGTGCCGAATTAACTGTTGATTGTCGGATGATGTAACTTGTCATGGGCAAGAATTTTTTGGTATACTAGCGGACTCAGATTTTTCGATACCGGATACTCCAATATGGCCAATAGCGCACAAGCCCGCAAGCGCGCCCGTCAAGCTGACGGGCAGCGTTCCCATAACGCCAGCCTGCGTTCGACCCTGCGTACCGCAATCAAGCGCGTGCGTCAGGCGATCGAAGCCGGCGACAAAGCCGCCGCTCAAGGCGTCTTCCAGCAGTCAGTTGCGGTGCTCGATCGCATTGCAGACAAGAAGATTGTTCACAAGAACAAGGCTTCGCGTACCAAGAGCCGCCTGTCGGCGCAGATCAAGGCGCTTGCTGCTGCCTGATTGCGGTTTGCCACAATAAAAAAGGCACCTTCGGGTGCCTTTTTGTTTTTGGCGCGTTATCGTTATTTCTTGTTTTCCAGTGAGCAGACGCCGTCGATAATCTGCAGGTCGTTGTCTTGTGCAAAATTCAGCATGAAGCGATAGGCCATGGGTTCGATCTCTCCAAGGCGGCCATCTATGAAAACGGCTTTTTCGCCGTTGTAATCTCCAGGGCCGACATAGGGCGAATATTTCATCTTGCGTTCCGCGCCAAAGGCGGACATCACGCCACAGAGTCGCTCGGCCCAGTCGCTGGGGCGAAATTTTTTTCCCTGTTTGGTGAGGCCGACAATGATGAAAGCGGTCGATTCTGATGTTGTCATTGTTCTACTCTGCGTTTGCGGGCGTTGCGACCTTTTTTCTGCATTCTAGCAGAAGCCCCCTGTCAGTGGCAGTATTGCCCGTCTTGAAGGGGGAAGGTCTTTTGCATTAGTGGGGTAGATTGTTTTTGTAGAATCAGCTGCATATACTGAAGCTACTGCTTTGATCTGGCGGGGGTTTTTATGCAGATTGCTTCAATCACCAAGTATCTTTTCCGGATACGCACGCGTAACGGTGTTGTTGTCGAAAATCTCTCCATTTTTGGTCGCGACGAGGCCGAGGCGTGTCGCAAATTGCGACAAATTTACAATGATTGCGACGTCCTCGAATGCCGCTTTCAGCACGCTTTGAAGTCTGGCCGAAACGGCCATCTGAATTACGAAGAGGTGGTTGATTTGATCATTGCATCGTAAGTTGCAGATCACCTCGCTCGATCAGTTCGGTGAGCAGTTTCTGGTAGTCGTGAGCGCCTGGACTGGATGCGTTGTGGCGGAAAACGTCCCGGTTGAGCGACGGGCTCTCGGCAACTGCGACATTTTCCGAAATGACGGTGTCCAGTACCTCATCCCCGTAGCGTTCGCGGAGTTTTCGGCGAACATCGTCGCTCATGCGGCGACGGCGATCGAAGCGGGTGAGCAGGTAGCGGCGCTCTACCCGGCGCTTGATTACCGGTTCAAGCACTTGCAGGGTGCGCGTGATATGTTCGGCTGCTTGTAGCGAGAGGTAGTCGGTGGAGACCGGTATGATCAGGCGGTCGCACGCAAAGATCGCGTTCAGGGCGAGAACGCCAATATACGGGCAGCAGTCGATGATACAGGGACGGTTTGGATGGCTGTCCTCTGTGGCTTCGAGGCCGAGACGCAGTTTGTTCAGAATGGCGGGCCCCTTGCCGAAGATGGAGTCGACCTTGATCAGTTGTTGATGGGCCGGGATCAGTTGTCCGATACCTTCCCAGGCGACTTCGAGTTCGCGCAGATTGCGTGTGTCCTGGTAAAACGCGAAGAGGCTGCGGTTGGCTTCCGTTGGGGCGTGGCCGTGGATGCTGGAGAGGTGGCCCTGGGGGTCGAGATCGAGTAGCAGCGGCGGGGTTCCGGCGCGCCCCATTGCGGCGCCGAGATTGAGCGCGGTCGTCGTTTTTCCGACGCCCCCCTTCTGGTTGAAAATGGCAATGCGCATGGTTTTTGTCGTTCTATACAAGGCTCTATTTTTCACTTAACATTCAGCTTTCTGCAACTCTTTTGGGGGTTTTCTACCCTTTCGAGTGGCGGTCGTTCCGGCGGCAATAGCCGCCGTTTTCGTTTTTTGGGGTTGCCTGATGTCGCATGTCATGAATACCTATGCCCGGTTGCCGGTGGCGTTTAGTCACGGTCAGGGTAGCCGGATTACCGATACCGAGGGTAAGGAATATCTCGACGCGTTGTCCGGGATTGCCGTTTCCACTCTCGGCCATGCTCATCCCCAGCTGGTTTCGGCGATTTCCGCCCAGGCGGGGCGCATGTTGCACACCTCCAATCTTTATCAAATTCGCGAGCAGGAACTGCTGGCAGACAAATTGGCCGAGATTTCTGGCATGCAGGAGGTATTTTTCTCCAACTCGGGCGCCGAGGCCAACGAAGCAGCGATCAAGCTGGCCCGGTTTTATGGCCACAAGAGAGGCGTCGAGAACCCGACCATTATCGTCATGGAAAAAGCTTTCCATGGCCGGACGATGGCCACGCTGTCTGCTACGGGAAATCGCAAGGCGCAGGCTGGCTTTGAGCCGCTGGTCTCTGGTTTCATCCGCGTTCCTTACGACGATCTGGATGCAATCAAGGCAGTTGCCGAGCACCACACGAATGTTGTCGCGGTCATGCTGGAAATCATTCAGGGGGAGGGGGGGGTACATCTGGCATCCCTCGAGTATCAGAAGGGCTTGCGCCGGTTGTGCGACGAGCAGGGCTGGCTGTTGATTTGCGACGAAGTGCAGTGTGGGATGGCCCGGACTGGAAAGTGGTTCGGCTATCAGCACGCCGGTATCCAACCGGATATCGCGACGCTGGCCAAGGGGCTGGGTTCCGGTGTGCCGATTGGCGCCTGCCTGGCCGGCGGCAAGGCGGTCGGTCTGTTCGGGCCGGGCAATCATGGCTCGACCTTCGGTGGCAACCCGCTGGCCTCTGCCGCCGCACTGACCACCATTGAAACCATCGAACAGGATGGTCTGATGGCCAATGCCGAGTGTGTCGGCGCCTTGATCCGTTCCTTGATGGCCGAAGCTCTCGCCGGTACCAAAGGCGTTGTCGATATTCGTGGTCATGGGCTGATGATCGGCATTGAGCTGGATCGCCCGTGTGGTGAGCTGGTTGGCCAGGCGCTGGCTGCCGGGCTGTTGATCAACGTGACGGCCGACAAGGTGATTCGTTTCCTGCCGCCGCTGATTTTCAGTGAAAACGATGCCCGGGAGCTGGTCAGTCGTTGTGTTCCCCTCATCAAGGACTTTCTGGCGGCCTAAACCATGGCGATCAAACATTTTCTCCAGTTCAAGGATTTCACGCGCGACGAGTTGGAATACGTTTTCGAGCGTACGCGCTGGATCAAGACTCAGTTCAAGTCCTACCAGAAATACTGGCCGCTCAGCGATCGCACGCTGGTGATGATCTTCGAGAAGGCCAGTACGCGGACCCGTCTCTCGTTCGAGGCCGGCATGCAGCAACTCGGCGGTTCGGCAATTTACCTGAACACCCGCGACTCGCAACTCGGGCGCGGCGAGCCAGTGGAAGATGCGGCGCAGGTGATTTCGCGGATGAGCGACATCGTGATGATCCGTACCTTCGAGCAGGACATCATCGAGCGCTTTGCCGCCAATTCGCGCGTCCCGGTGATCAACGGCCTGACCAACGAATATCACCCCTGCCAGATTCTGGCCGACATCTACACCTACATTGAGCATCGCGGTTGCATCCAGGGCAAGACCGTGGCCTGGGTCGGTGACGCCAACAACATGTGCAATACCTGGCTGCAGGCGGCCGAGGTGCTGGATTTCAAGGTCCATGTCTCGACGCCGCCGGGCTACGAAATCAATCCAGAGCTGGTCGGCAAGATAGACCCGGCGCGTTTCAAGGCTTTCCCCGATCCGATGGATGCCTGCCGCGGAGCCGATCTGGTTACAACCGACGTCTGGACCTCGATGGGTTTCGAAGCCGAGAACGAGGCGCGGATCAAGGCTTTCGCCGACTGGTGTGTCGATGGCGACATGATGCGCGTTGCAAATCCGGATGCAGTATTCATGCATTGCCTGCCCGCCCATCGCGGCGAGGAAGTCACCGCCGAGGTGATCGACGGGCCACAGTCGGTAGTCTGGGATGAAGCCGAGAATCGCCTGCATGTACAGAAGGCGTTGATGGAGTATTTGCTGTTGGGCTGTATTCAGGGCTGAGCGGCAGAATTAAACGAAACAAGGGAACAGAAATGAGCGATATCAAGAAAGTCGTGCTGGCCTACTCCGGTGGCCTCGATACCTCCGTCATCCTGAAGTGGCTGCAGGACACGTATCAATGCGAGGTGGTGACTTTCACCGCCGACCTTGGTCAGGGCGAAGAACTCGAGCCAGCCCGCGCCAAGGCGCTGCAGTTCGGCATCAAGCCGGAAAACATCTTCATTGACGACCTGCGCGAAGAGTTTGTCCGCGATTTCGTCTTTCCGATGTTCCGCTGCAACACCGTCTATGAAGGCGAATACCTGCTCGGCACCTCGATCGCCCGGCCGCTGATCGCCAAGCGCCTGATCGAGATCGTCAATACCACCGGTGCTGATGCCATCTCGCACGGCGCTACCGGCAAGGGCAATGACCAGGTTCGTTTCGAACTCGGCGCCTACGCGCTGAAGCCGGGGATCAAGGTCATCGCCCCGTGGCGCGAATGGGATCTGCTGTCCCGCGAGAAGCTGATGGCCTATGCCGAAAAGCACGGCATCCCGGTCGACATGAAGCACAAGCAGGGCGGTTCGCCGTATTCGATGGATGCCAACCTGCTGCACATTTCCTACGAAGGTCGCCACCTGGAAAACCCGGCGGCCGAAGCCGAGGAATCGATGTGGCGATGGACGGTTTCTCCGGAAGCCGCGCCGGACAAGGCCGAGTACCTCGACATCGAATACGAGAAGGGCGACATCGTCGCCCTCAACGGCACGCGCTTGAGCCCGGCTCAGGTGCTGGCAACGCTGAACAAGCTGGGTGGTCAGCACGGTATCGGCCGCCTCGATCTGGTCGAGAACCGCTATGTCGGCATGAAGTCGCGCGGCTGCTATGAAACCCCAGGTGGCACCATCATGCTCCGCGCCCATCGCGCCATCGAATCCGTCTGCCTCGACCGCGAAGTCGCCCACCTCAAGGACGACCTGATGCCGCGCTACGCCAGCCTGGTGTACAACGGTTACTGGTGGAGTCCGGAGCGTATCGCGTTGCAGACGCTGATCGACCACACGCAGAGCGTGGTCAACGGTGTTGTTCGCGTCAAGCTCTACAAGGGCAATGTCATCGTCGTCGGTCGCGATTCCAAAACTGATTCGCTGTTCGACCCGACCATCGCCACTTTCGAGGACGATGCCGGTGCCTACGACCAGAAGGACGCGGCCGGCTTTATCAAGCTCAACGCCCTGCGTCTGCGCATCGCTGCCAACTTGCGCGCCAAGAACGGTAAGGCCTAAGCGATGGAAGGCAACACCCTGTTCGGTTTTACCGAGGAGCAACTGGCAGATTTCGGTGCGACCTGGGGGGTGGGGTTTTTCATACTGTTCATGCTTTTCATCATCGGCGAGATCGCCTGGAAGTCGAAAGCCGGCAAGACGGGCACTTTCGTGCTCTTCTTCGTGCTGGCTTTCGGCATGGTCGGCTTTATCGCCAAATCAGTCATTCAGAAAATCTGGGGTATCTAAATGTCGCAGTACGACAATGTTTCCGTGGTCAAGAAGGCCAATGTTTATTTCGATGGCAAGTGCGTCAGCCACACCGTGGTGCTGGCCGATGGCACGAAGAAGACCGTAGGCGTGATCATGCCGTCCGCGCTGACCTTCAATACCGGCGCGCCGGAAATCATGGAAGGCGTCGGCGGCTCCTGCCGCGTCAAGCTCAAGGGCGAGTCGGAATGGACCACCTACGGTGAAGGCCAGTCCTTCAACGTGCCGGGCAATTCCTCATTCGAGATTTCGGTCGCCGAGGGCGATGCCTATCACTACGTCTGCCACTTCGGGTAAGCGCCATGCCGAGCTTTGACTTCACCTCAGAAGCGGACATGGTGGCGTTGAAGAACGCCATCGATGTGACCTCGCGCCAGATCGACAACCGTTACGACTTCAAGGGCACCACCGCCAAGGTCGAACTGAACGAGAAGGACAAGGTCATCACCCTGTGGGGTGACTCCGACTTCCAGCTTGACCAGATCAAGGACCTGCTTTTCCCAGCCATGGAAAAGAAGGAGAAGGAAAGCGTCAAGCGCCTGGATCACCAGAAGGTGGTCAGCGTTTCCGGTAACAAGGTCAAGCAGGAAATGAAGATCAAGGACGGCATCGACAGCGATCTGGCCAAGAAAATTGTCAAGTTGGTCAAGGATGGCAAGCTGAAGGTTCAAGCCTCAATCCAGGGCGATACCGTGCGCGTCCAGGGCGCCAAGCGCGATGACCTGCAGGGCTGTATTGCGCTGATCACGAAGTCGATTACCGATTTCCCGATCAAGTACGGCAACTTCCGCGACTAGTCGGGGCGCGTCAGGGGCAAATCAACGGGCAGTCGTGGACTGCCCGTTTTGTTTTCATGCGTCGCCAATCAGTGTGCCAAGCCCTTGATCCACACCGAGTAAAGTTGTTCCGATAGCTGGCGCATTGCCGGCAGGCGTTGGGCGATCTCCTGCTGCATCGCTTCCGGGGTCTGCACGCTGGGCTGGTCGGTCACGGCGATGGCCTCGTCGGCCCATTGGTCGCACCAAGTGGCGATCATTTCGGGCGTCATTTCGACATGGCATTGCATGCCGAGGTGGGGGCCGAGGGCGAACATCTGGTTGGCACAGTGTCGGTTGGCGAGCAGCCGGGTGGCGCCTGGCGGGATGCTGAAGGTCTCGCCGTGCCACTGGAAAATGGTGCCGAGCTTGCCGGCATAGTTGCCCAGCCAATGGCGGGCAATTGCGTGGTCCTCGCCACCGGCCTCGCTCCAGCCGATTTCCTTGACCGGGTTTCTTGTGACTTCGCCGCCCAGGGCTTTACTCATCAGTTGCCCGCCGAGGCAATGGCCGATGACCGGGACATTCCGCGCTGCCGCATCGCGAATCAGGGCGCAGACGGGTTCGATCCATGGCAGCGGATCATTGACGCTCATCGGGCCGCCCATGAAGCACAATCCGGAAAAATTACTGGTCGAGGCAGGCACCGTTTCGCCTTCATCGAGGGCGATCAGTCGCCACGGAATCCCTTGCTGCTCAAGGAATATGGCAAAATAACCCGGACCTTCAGTAGGGGAGTGGCGAAAGATGGCGACAGGTTGCATGGCAATGACAACGACCCGAAAAGTGAGTGCTTATTTTACGCCGCTCGTCATGGCGCTGAGCCTGTTTTCGGGGGCGGCGCTTGCCCTGGATGTCGGTCTGGCCGGAGTCATGGGCAGCAAGGCCATGCTGATGGTCAATGGTGCCGAACCACAGGCGGTGCGTATCGGTGAGTCGCTGGATGGCGTGAAACTGATCTCGATTCAGGGCGATCAGGCGATCATCGAAATTGGTGGTAAGAAACGCCCCTTGCGCGTCGGGCAGCATGCGATCGGGGCGGCCAATCCCGGCGATGGTTCCGGCAAGATCACGATGACGGCCGATGTGCAAGGGCACTTCTATACGACGGGCAATATCAACGGCACCTCGGTTCGCTTTCTGGTTGACACCGGGGCGACGATGATTTCCCTGGGGGCGAGTGATGCACGGCGAATCGGGCTGGATTTCAACCGGGGGCAGAAAGGCATGACCCAGACTGCCAACGGGCAGACCGTGGTCAGCAAGGTCCTGCTCGATACCGTACGGGTCGGCGATGTGACCCTGCACAACGTCGATGCGCTGATCCATCAGAACGAAATGCCCATCGCTCTGCTGGGCATGAGTTTCCTCAATCGGATGGAAATGCAGCGCGACGGGAGTACCATGACACTTAAAAAGCGATTCTAGGAGATAGAGAATGCCCCAACGAGACGAAGAAATTGCGCTGTTGCGCCGTGAACTTGAAATGCTGATGAACGAGCGCCAGGCGATTCTGCGTGTCGCGGGCGCTGCCACCGTGCTGATTGCCAGCCTGGATAGCAAGCGCCTGCCGGTCGGGGCGGTCGAGGCTGCCGATATGGTGGCGACCTCGATCAATGGTCTTTCCGAAGAGACCTTGCAGGATGCCTTGGCTGCGGTCAATGCAGAGATCGAGGAAGACTCCGCCAGCGCATGACGTTTGATCTGGAGCGCCTGAAAGCCAGCTTGTTAACGGAGCCGCTGGCCGCTCATTTTGTCGAGGAAGACGGTGCCGAACAGCTGACCCTGACACCGGCCGCGGTACTTTTTCCGATAGTCCTGCGCGACGACAAGCAGACGGTGCTCTTGACTCAGCGGACGGCGCATTTGCGCGATCATGCGGGGCAGATCAGCTTTCCCGGCGGGCGGGTCGAGGCTGAGGACTTGTCGCCAATCCACACCGCGCTGCGTGAAACCGAGGAAGAAATCGGCTTGTCGCGCGAGCGCATTGAAGTCCTTGGCTTTTTGCCGGAATACAGGACCGGCACGGGCTTTCGTGTAACCCCGGTGGTCGCTCTGGTGCTGCCACCCTTTGATATCCAGCCGGACCCCTTCGAGGTGGCGGAGGTTTTCGAAGTGCCCCTGGCGTTCCTGCTCGATCCAGCCAATCACCAGCAACATTCCATCCATTACCGGGGGGCGTTGCGCCAGTATTTCGCCATGCCTTACGGCGACTATTTCATCTGGGGCGCGACTGCCGGCATGATCCGTTCCCTGACCGAACGCCTGGGCCTCCATGCTGCTTGAGCTTGTGGTATCGTGGCACTTTAGTACAAATATATAAGCCGACTACGGCAATTCACGGCCCCACATGAGTCTTCTCTCGCTGATTGCTGTTTTCCTCATCGAGCAGCTGCAACCCCTCAATTACCGTCGTGCCATAGCGGAACCGCTGGGTGCCTGGGCGGATTTCATCGAATCGAGCTTCAACGCCGGCGCCTGGCGCCATGGGGTGATCGCTTGGTGCATCGCTGTGCTCGGGCCGGTGCTGGTTCTGGGTGCGATCTACGCGGGGCTTTATGCCCTGAGCCCGATTCTGGCCTGGGTGCTGAATGTTGGCGTCCTCTATCTGACCATGGGCTTCCGGCAGTTCAGCCACCATTACACCGAGATTCAACTGGCCCTGCGCCTGGGCGACCTGGAGCGGGCGCGGCAGTTGCTCGCCGAATGGCAGGGGCGGTCGACCTACGATTTGGGTTCGGAAGACATTGCCCGCCTCTCCATAGAGGGGGCGCTGGCGGCTTCGCATCGCCATGTTTTTGCCGTGCTCCTGTGGTTCATCCTGTTGCCCGGGCCTTGCGGCGCACTGCTTTACCGGATTTCGGCCATCGTTCGTGATCGATGGAACGCCGGCGATGCTGCGCTGCCAAATCAATTTCCGGTATTCTCAAGGAAGGTTTTCGGTATCATCGATTGGCTACCCCTGCGGGTGACGGCGTCAGCCTTTGCCATCGTCGGCGATTTCGAGGATGCGGTCTATTGCTGGCGGACCCAGCCGGCGCAATGGCCGGATCGCGATCTAGGCATTGTGCTGTCCAGCGGGGCAGGTGCGCTGGGCGTGCAGTTGGGCCGGCCGCTCGTCGATGGCGGGGAGGTTTCGGATCGGGCAGAACTGGGCCTGGGCGATCCGCCAGACGTTGATTTCATGCAGAGTGCGGTCGGCCTTGTCTGGCGCGCTACCGTACTGTGGATGTTGTTGCTGTTTTTGTTGGGGCTCGCCAGTCAGGTGGGCTGAATGATTCTTACAAGGAGATGTTTATGAGCAGAGAAGTCGTCGTTCTGAGCGCAGTTCGTTCCCCGATCGGTGCCTTTGGTGGTTCCCTGGCCGATTTTGAAAGCACCGAACTCGCCGGCGTGGTGATGAAGGAAGCGATTGCACGCTCCGGTGTGGATCCCCAAGCCATCAACTACGTTACCGTCGGCACCACGATGCCGACCGATTCCCGTTACGCTTACGTTTCCCGCGTTGCCTCGATCCAGGCCGGCCTGTCGATGGATTCCGTCGCCATGCAGGTCAGCCGTCTGTGCGCCTCCGGCCTGCAGGGCATCGTTACCACCGCCCAGAACCTGATGCTGGGTGATGCCGACTTCGGTATCGGCGGTGGTGTCGAAGTTATGTCCAAGGCTGCCTACCTGATGCCGGCACTGCGTTCCGGTGCCCGCATGGGTGACACCAAGGCCATCGACTCCATGGTTGCGGTGCTGACCGATCCGTTTGGCGTCGGCCACATGGGTATCACGGCAGAAAACCTGGCTGCCAAGCACGGCATTACCCGTGAAGCGCAGGACGAGTTTGCCCTCGAGTCCCAGCGTCGTGCCACGGCTGCCATCGCTGCCGGTCACTTCAAGTCGCAGATCTTCCCGATCGTCAAGCAGACCCGCAAGGGTGAAGTGGTGTTCGACACCGACGAGCACGTCAAGTCCAACACGACGATGGAATCCCTGGCCAAGATGAAGCCGGCCTTCAAGAAGGACGGTACCGTCACCGCCGGTAACGCTTCCGGCATCAACGACGGCGCTGCTTTCTTCGTGCTGGCTGCTGCTGACGTCGCTGCCAAGGCCGGTCACAAGGCCATGGCCCGCATCGCTTCCTACGCTGTTGCCGGCGTGCCGAACGATATCATGGGCGAAGGCCCGATCCCGGCCACCAAGCTGGCCCTGAAGAAGGCTGGCCTGACCCTGGACCAGATGGACGTCATCGAGTCCAACGAAGCCTTCGCGGCCCAGGCCCTGTCGGTTTCCAAGGTGCTCGGTCTCGACCCGGCCAAGACCAACCCGAACGGCGGCGCCATCGCCCTCGGCCACCCGGTTGGCTGTTCCGGTGCCTTCATCGCCACCAAGGCGCTGTACGAACTGGAACGCATCGGCGGCAAGTATGCGTTGGTCACGATGTGTATCGGTGGTGGTCAAGGTATCGCGGTTATCTTCGAACGCGCCTGATCGCTTCGGTTCATTCGCTGAACAGAACCCACCGGAGCGATCCGGTGGGTTTTTTATTTGCACCACCTTGAAATAACCATGCACCGCGATGGGGCGTTGCATGCTGAAACGATTTCGTAGTTCGATGATTTTATGCGTATTTAATCCATGGCACGGAAGCTGCTGAACTAGTGCCGAGAGCATCCTCAGCGACGAGTCCAACATGAACTTCTATAACGAAATGGTTGACGCCAACGGCGGCGTCCGCGCTCATTACCAGGGTTACGACGAATGGCTCAAGGCGACCCCGCCCGAGCGCATCGCCCGCAAGCGTGCCGAGGCCGATCTTGCCTTTCACCGCGTCGGTATCACCTTCGCCGTCTATGGTGAGGAGGCGGGCAAGGAGCGGCTGATCCCGTTCGACATCGTGCCGCGCATCATTCCGTCGGCTGAGTGGACAACCATGCAGGACGGCCTGCGCCAGCGCGTCACGGCGCTCAACATGTTTCTGCACGACGTCTACCACGATCAGGAAATCCTCAAGGCCGGCAAGATTCCTGCCGAGCAGGTGCTGAACAACGCCCAGTATCGCGCGGTGATGCAGGGGGTCGATCTGCCGGGACAGATCTACGCGCACATTGCCGGCGTCGATATCGTGCGGGCCGGTGCCGGCGAGAGTTACGTGCTCGAAGACAACCTGCGCGTGCCGTCCGGCGTCTCCTATATGTTGGAAGACCGCAAGATGATGATGCGGCTCTTCCCCGAATTGTTTGCCAAGCACAAAGTGGCCCCGGTCCAGCATTACCCGGACATGCTGCTCGAGAAGCTGCGCGCCGTCGCGCCGAAGGGGGTCAGCGATCCGACGGTCGTCGTGCTGACGCCGGGGGCCTACAACAGCGCCTATTTCGAACACACCTTCCTCGCCCAGCAAATGGGCGTCGAGCTGGTCGAGGGCCGAGATCTCTTCGTCAAGGACGAGGTGGTCTACATGCGGACGACGCAGGGGCCACAACGCGTCGACGTCATCTACCGCCGCATCGATGACGATTTTCTCGATCCGCTTGCCTTCCGTCAGGATTCGGCGCTTGGCGTGCCGGGCATCCTGAAAGCCTACCAGGCCGGCAACGTGACGCTGTCCAATGCGATCGGCACCGGCGTTGCCGACGACAAGTCGATCTACCCCTACGTGCCGGAGATGATCCGCTTCTACCTCGGCGAGGAACCGATCCTCAACAACGTGCCGACCTACATGTGCCGCAAGCCGGACGACCTCAAGTACGTGCTCGCCCACCTGCCGGAACTGGTCGTCAAGGAGGTGCATGGCGCCGGCGGCTATGGCATGCTGGTCGGTCCGGCTTCGACCAAGGAGCAGATCGAGCATTTCCGCCAGTTGTTGATCGCCAAGCCGGAGGGCTACATCGCCCAGCCGACGCTGGCGCTGTCCAACTGCCCGACCTTTGTCGAGGAGGGCATCGCGCCGCGTCACCTCGACCTGCGGCCCTTCGTGTTGTCCTCGGGCAAGTGCGTGAATATGGTGCCGGGCGGCCTGACCCGGGTCGCGCTGACCAAAGGTTCGCTGGTGGTCAATTCGTCGCAAGGCGGCGGCACCAAGGACACCTGGGTCCTCGAAGACTGATAAGGGAGAGAAAAATGCTATCGCGTACCGCCGACCACCTGTTCTGGATGTCCCGCTATATCGAGCGGGCCGAGAATCTCGCCCGCCTGCTCGACGTCACCTGGCAGATGTCCCTGGTGCCGCAAGCGCTGGAAGCGGCCAACCAGAACTGGAATGCCATCATTGCCCTGAACAGCCTCGAAGAGACTTACGCCAAGAAGTATTCGACGGTAACCGCCGACAACGTGCTGCGCTTCATGGTCAGCGACCAGGACAACTTCGCCTCCATCCACAGCTGCCTGCGCTTGGCGCGGGAAAATGCCCATGCCGTGCGCGGCACGATCACCTCCGAAATGTGGGAGACGCTGAATTCGACCTGGCTGGAAGCCCGCGAGAAGAGCTTCGAGCAGATCATCAATGGCGGGATCAGCGAGTTTTTCGACTGGGTCAAGATGCGCTCCTCGCTGTCGCGCGGGGTCACGATCGGCACGCTGCTTCAGGACAAGGCCTACCATTTCATTCGCCTCGGTACACTGCTCGAGCGGGCCGACAATACGGCGCGCATCCTTGACGTCAAATACCACGTCCTGCGCCCGCATGGCGACGAGGGGGCGACCGACTTCTACCAGTGGGGCGCTCTGCTGCGTTCCGTCTCGGCCTTCGAGGTCTATCGCAAGGTGTATCGCGACGTGATCACGCCGGAGCGGGTCACCGAACTGCTGATCCTGCGAAACGACATGCCGCGTTCTCTGCATTTCTGCATCAATGGCGTGGTCAAGAATCTCGACCTGATCGCCAACAGCCATTCCGACGAAACCCAGCGTCAAGCTGGCCTGTTGCACGCCCAACTGCATTACGCCCGGGTCGAGGACATCCTGGCGCAAGGCCTGCACGAATGGCTGACCGATTTCATGGATCGTATCTACCTGATTGGTGATGGCATCAGTAAGGACTTCCTGGTGCCGATGGCCGAGGCTGCTTAGGTGACCTATTGCGTCGCCATGAGGCTCGACGCCGGGTTGGTGTTTCTCTCCGATTCGCGGACCAATGCCGGGGTCGATCACATCAACACCTTCCGCAAAATGCATGTCTTCGAGAAGCCTGGCGAACGAGTGCTGGTGCTGATGACCTCGGGCAATCTGTCGATCAGCCAGTCGGTGGTCAATACCCTGCGCGAGAAGCTGGAGTCCAAACGGGGCAGCAATCTCAACAAGGTCCGGAACATGTTCGAGGCGGCCAAGCATGTTGGTGACTGCCTGCGCGAAATCCATACCCGGGATGCAGCAGCGATGGAGAACTTCGGCGTCGACTTTGCTTCGTCGATGATCCTCGGCGGCCAGATCAAGGGCGAGGAACAGCGAGCCTTCCATATCTACGCCGCCGGCAATTTCATCGAGGCGACGCGTGACACGCCGTATTTCCAGATCGGCGAGTCGAAGTACGGCAAGCCGATCATTGATCGCGTCATCAGTCCGCAGACCTCGCTCGACGAGGCTGCCAAATGCGCGCTGATCTCGATGGATTCGACCATCCGCTCCAACCTGTCGGTCGATCTGCCACTCGATCTGGTGATCTACGAGCGCGATGCCCTGAAGATCAAGCGTCACGTCAATATCACGCAGGACAGCCCCTACTACGGGGCCATCAGCAAGCAATGGGGCGAGCACTTGCGGCAAGGCTTTGCCGCCTTGCCCGAGCCCGACTGGAATAGTCTCTAGCCGCTTACCAGGCGCGGGCACCCATCAGGTAGGAACGGGTTTCCCGTGCCGGCAGCACTTCCTCCGGGGGGGCAATTGCGCTTACGGCAACGACCGGGGGAATGGCGACCGGCACCAGCTGGTCGCGCAGGCGCAGGACCATCACCAGCAGATCCTCGTCGAGCGCCGCTTCCTCGATTTCGGCCAGGCGCGTCCGCGCGTAGTCGGGCTCACGGGTCAGCCGTTCAAGATCGACCGTTTCGCTCAGCGTCCGTTTGACCTGCAGTTTGAAGCGGGCCAGCAACTGCGCCATTTCCAGCTGTTTTTCCATCGACACGATTTCTCCCTATTGATCCTGCAATTCCAATTGCGATGCTGCAGTGCAGCGAAAATCGTGCCGGATTCCTGTCTGGCATGAGACGGCAGCGGAATCATGGACTTAGCCGTAAAGCCTTGGCGCAAGAGCGTTTCGCGTGATTGGCCGTGGTGCATGCGGGGCGCGGGGCGAGCCGAAGTGGTGCGCCCGGCAAGCCCGCCGCCGGGGCGAAGCCTAGCTGCCGAGCATGCCGCGTTCGCGGATGAAGGCGATCACCGTATCGAGCCCGTGGCCGGTCTTCAAGTTGGTGAACACGAAGGGCCGGTCGCCGCGCTGTGCCTTGGCATCATGCGCCATGACTTCCAGCGAGGCGCCGACCATCGGCGCCAGATCGATCTTGTTGATGATCAGCAGGTCGGACTTGGTGATGCCGGGGCCGCCCTTGCGCGGGATCTTCTCGCCGGCGGCGACATCGATGACGTAAAGCGTCAGGTCGGAGAGTTCCGGCGAGAAGGTCGCCGCCAGATTGTCGCCGCCCGATTCGACGAGGATCAGTTCGACGTCGGGAAAGGCGCGTTGCAGGCGGTCGATCGCTTCGAGGTTGATCGAGGCATCCTCGCGGATCGCCGTGTGTGGGCAACCGCCGGTCTCGACGCCGATGATGCGCTCCGGGGCCAGCGCCGAGTGATTGACCAGGAATTTGGCGTCCTCGGCGGTGTAGATGTCGTTGGTGACGACGGCCATGTCGATCTGCTCGCGCAGGGCCTGGCACAGGGCCAGGGTGAGGGCGGTCTTGCCGGACCCGACGGGGCCGCCGATGCCGACTCTAAGGGCTTGTTTGCTCATGGTTTTACGATCTGAAAAGACGTGAATACTGGGTTTCGTGGCGGGCGCAGGCGATGGCGTAGGCCGGGGTGAAATTGGACCACTGGGCTTCAGGCAATTGCAGCGCCTCGGTCACCACCGCCGGAATCTGGCGGCCCAGTTCGGCGAGCAGGCGCTGGCCGGAAGCCTGGCCGAGCGGCACGGCCTTGAGCGCCGCCATCACCTGGTTTTCCGCCCACGACCACAAGTAGGCGGTGACCGCCGCTGGCGGCGCGATCTGCCAACCAGCGGCGATGCCGGCCCAGCCAGTGGGGAAGGCGATTTCGGCGAGCGTCGCCAGCGTGGACTCGACGCGAGCCAGGTCGGGATCGCGCAAATCGCGCACCAGGCGAGCCAGCGAGAAGCCCATCTGGGCGGTTTCGGCGCGCAGTTCGGCCGCTTCGCGGCTGGCCAGGAATTCGCCATTGAGGCGGGCGATTTCCCAGGTGTTAGCGGCCGACCATGCCGCCATCAGCGCGGCGACCAGCGGCGCCTCGTAGCGCCCGATGCCATGCTGCAGCAGGTCGGCGATCCAGCGGCCGGCGCTTTCCTCGTCGCGGATGACACCCGTTTCGACGGCCCATTCCAGCCCCTGCGAATAGGTATAGGCGCCGACCGGCAGGACCGGGCTGGTCAGTTGCAGCAGGCGGGCGAGTTGGAGCATTGATGAGGCTGGATTCATCCGGTCGCTTGCTGCTTTTTCCAGTCGTCAGTGAGCATCCCGGCGAAGCCCCAATTCTCGTCGTCGATTTCCTGGATGACGATGTGCGTGTGCTCCGGTTTCTTGCCCAGCACACGAGCCAGCGAGTCGGTGATATCACGAACGATTTCAGCTTTTTGTTCCCGGGTGGCACCCTTGGTGATTTGAACGTTGATGTAGGGCATATCGGTAAATTTCCCGTTTAGCGCGGTTTGAACTGGTGAATTTTCGGCACCGAGCGATGTGGGCCGTGGCCAGGGTTGTGCAGGTAAGAGGCAGCCTCGTCGTCGTCATGATGGTGGCCGCTATGCGACCCGTAGGCGCCGGATTCAGGCTGGAATGGGGCTTCGGTTTCCGTCACCGAGCAGCCCAGGCCGCGCACCATGTCGGCCAGCACATGGTCGGTCTGAAAGCGCAGCTTGCCGCCGTTTTCTGAGGGCAGGATCTGCACCGGCACGTGCCGGTTGCCGAGATGGTAGGCGGCGCGGGCGAAGAGCAGGGGGCTGTCGGCGACGGCCTCGATGAGCTTCTCCGGTGCGGCGAGGATTTCGACGACGGCGTTGCCATCTTCGGAAAGCAGCCGGTCGCCGCCCTGCAGGTGGTCGCCGCGTTCAAGGAAAATTCCGGCCTCGGCGCCGGAGGCCAGTGTCACCTTCAGGCGGCTGCGCTTGCGTTCGTCGTAGGCCAGCGCCACTGAGTCGATGGCGGGAGCTTGGGTGCGTCGATTGAGGATCAGCATGAGCTTTTTCGCAAAGTCTTAGAACAGGAAGTAGCGTTGGGCCAGCGGCAGTTCGGTCGCCGCTTCGCAGACCAGATGCACGCCGTCGGCCTTGACGACGTAGGTTTCGGGATCGACGGTGATCTCGGGCGTGGCGCCGTTGTGCACCATGTCCGACTTCTGCAACTTGCGCGTGCCGGAAACGGCGATCAGCGGCTTGCTCAGACCCAGTGCGGCGACGGCCGGGTTGTTCAGCGCCGCCTGCGAAACGAAAGTCACCGAGGTTTTCAGCGCCTTGCCGAAGCTGCCGAACATCGGCCGGTAATGCACCGGCTGCGGCGTCGGGATCGAGGCGTTGGGGTCGCCCATGGCGGCGGCGGCGATCATGCCGCCTTTCAAGATCAGCGACGGCTTGACGCCGAAGAAGGCCGGCTTCCACAGCACCAGATCGGCCAGCTTGCCGACTTCGACGGAGCCGACGGTGTGGGCGATGCCGTGGGTCAGGGCCGGGTTGATAGTGTACTTGGCGATGTAGCGTTTGACGCGGAAGTTGTCGTGGCGGGCATTGTCTTCGGGCAGCGTGCCGCGCTGCAGCTTCATCTTGTGGGCCGTCTGCCAGGAGCGGATGATCACTTCGCCGACGCGGCCCATGGCCTGCGAATCCGAGGACATCATCGAGAAGGCGCCGAGGTCGTGCAGGATGTCCTCGGCGGCGATGGTTTCGCGGCGGATGCGCGATTCGGCAAAGGCGATGTCCTCGGCGATGGCCGGGTCGAGGTGGTGGCAAACCATCAGCATGTCGAGATGCTCGTAGATGGTATTCACCGTGTAGGGCATGGTCGGGTTGGTCGAGCTGGGCAGCACGTTGGGCAGGCCGGCCGCCTTGATGATGTCCGGGGCGTGGCCGCCGCCGGCGCCTTCGGTGTGGAAGGTGTGGATGGTGCGGCCCTTGAAGGCGGCCAGCGTCGCCTCGACAAAGCCCGATTCGTTGAGCGTGTCGGAGTGGATGGCGACCTGGACGTCCATCTCGTCGGCCACGGTCAGGCAGCAGTCGATGGCGGCCGGTGTCGTCCCCCAGTCCTCGTGCAGCTTCAGCCCCATGGCGCCGGCCGCGACCTGTTCGCGCAGCGCTTCCGGCAGGCTGGCGTTGCCCTTGCCGAGGAAGCCGAGGTTCATCGGGAAGGCGTCGGCGGCTTCGAGCATGCGGTGGATGTGCCACGGCCCGGGCGTGCAGGTCGTGGCGAAGGTGCCGGTGGCCGGCCCGGTGCCGCCACCGAGCATGGTGGTGACGCCGGAATAGAGCGCTTCGTCGATCTGCTGCGGGCAGATGAAATGGATGTGGCTGTCGATGCCGCCGGCGGTGACGATCATGCCTTCGCCGGCAATGACCTCGGTGCCGGGGCCGATGACGATGCTCACGCCGGGCTGGATGTCCGGGTTGCCGGCCTTGCCAATGGCGGCGATGCGTCCGTCCTTCAAGCCGATGTCGGCCTTGATGATGCCGGTCACCGCGTCGACGATCAAGGCGTTGGTGATCACGGTATCGGCGGTTTCAGCCGAGACGCGCTGGCTCTGGCCCATGCCGTCGCGGATGACCTTGCCGCCGCCGAATTTCACTTCCTCACCGTAGATCGTGTAGTCGTGCTCGATTTCGATGATCAGTTCGGTGTCGGCCAGGCGCAGGCGATCGCCGGTGGTTGGGCCGAACATTTCGGCGTAGGCCTGGCGGGTGATTTTATTGGCCATCAGAGTGCTCCTTGTACCAAAGCACGTAAGCCGTAAACCTTGCGTTCTCCAGCCAGCGCGACGAGTTGCACGGTGCGCGTCTGGCCCGGCTCGAAGCGCACAGCGGTGCCGGCCGCGATGTCGAGGCGGAAGCCGCGCGCTGCTTCGCGGTCGAAGCCGAGCGCCGCGTTGGTCTCAAAGAAGTGATAGTGCGAGCCGACCTGGATCGGCCGGTCGCCGGTATTGGCCACAACCAGGGTGATCGTCGGGCGGCCGGCGTTGAGTTCGATTTCGCCGGGTTCGGCGAGGAGTTCTCCAGGGATCATGTTCGCCTCCGCTCAGATAATCGGGTTGTGTACGGTGACCAGCTTGGTGCCATCCGGGAAGGTGGCTTCGACCTGAATTTCCGGGATCAGCTCGGCGATGCCGTCCATGACGTCGGCCCGGCTCAACACCTGGGTGCCGGCGTGCATCAGTTCGGCGACGGTCCTGCCGTCGCGGGCGCCTTCCATGATGGCGCAGGTGATCAGGGCTACGGCTTCCGGGTAATTCAGCTTCAGGCCTCGGGCCAGGCGGCGTTCGGCGAGCAAGCCGGCGGTGAAGATCAGCAGCTTGTCTTTCTCTCTTGGCGTCAGTTCCATGAAGACTCCTCAGGTATTCCAGATGCGGGGGGTAACTGCCGGTCGAGTGCAGCAGGCCGGGCGCAGGATGGCCCATAGGTTGGCGAACCATGAGCGGGCGGCCTCGCTGCTGTCGCCGAGATAACGGGCGACGAGCAGGCCGGGCAGGGCAGAGAGCGCATGCGAGGCGCCGTCGGCCGGGGCGACGGCCCGGCAGGTTTCGAGCAGAGCGGCGGCCGCTTGCGGCAGTTCGGGAAAGGCGCAGAGCAGCGTGCCGCAGACCGTGGCGCCGGACCAGCCGGCCGGGCTGGAGAGCATAGGGTCATTGCCGGCCAGGCCGCCGCGTTCGATCCACAATGGTTTTTGGTCGCGCTCGATACGGTAATCGAGGTCGAGGCGGCCATGCTCGAAACGCTCTCCGGCCGCCGCGCGGCCCAGGCAGAGGATGTCCCAGCCCAGATAACGGGCGTCGGCAGCGAGTCGAACGCGTGTTGCCATGCGGGCTTCGGCGCCATCGAAGACAATGGTCTCCTGCGGCAGCCACTCCAGGGTGGCGCCAGCGGCGACCGCGAAATCGATGCTCTGCGTGGCCTCCGCACCGCTCGAGCGATACCACTTGCCGGCCCCCGGCGTGGTCAACTGAGCATGCGCGCCAGCACCGATTTCGGCCACAATCCGCAACTGGTCGCCGCCAGCGATGCCGGAAGGGGGGTGGAGCAGGATGGCCTGGCAGACGGCCTCGCCCTCCGGATAAAGCGCTTTCTGCACGCGAAGTGGACCGCGATGGCGGTTTTCGCGCAACACCGTGCGTTCGCCAGCGCGAGCGAAACCCAGATGCAACTCGGCAGGCCAGGTCGGCGCAGTCAAGGGAAGGCGGGAAGTCATGGTCCGGATTATGGGTGAGGTCGCCGGTGGCGGGAATACGCAACAATACGCAAGATGGGTCATACGGCACCTGCGGTGTTGAACTCCTGCAACGATGGTGTTGTCGAACATCAGCGAAGTTGTAACGCACATTCCCGTCTTGGCATGCCAGGAAACTAGGAAATGCACTAGGTATAACGCAGGACTTTTGGGTTTACTATTCCGATGCCGCGTGCATGGAGCAACGTTCGGCATCATTGCTGATCATGTTGGGAGGGATGACCGATGGCTTATGAACTTATTTGGGAACCGGACGGTGTCCTCGCACGGTTTTCGGGGGTGGTGACGGCCAGGCAGTTCATCCAGTCGGTCGAGGAAACGCAGGGTGATCCCCGCTTCGACGAGGCCCATTACGTCATCAACGATTTTTCGGAAGTCAGCGACCATGAACTATCCGAACAAACCCTGACCCAACTCGCAGCTATGAATTACGGCGCCCATGCCAGCAATCCGAATTGCCGGGTCGTTTATGTCACGACCGATGAGGCTTTGACGCAGAGTTTGAAAGACGCCCTGGTTAGAGGCGACATGACCTCTTATCAGACCGAGGTTCAACCTACGGTTTCTGATGCCCGCGATTGGCTGGACGGCCAGCCCAAGCTGCATATCCTGAGCAATGTAATGGGCTTCCGGATCTGATTGAGACCTCTCGTCTGAACTGAGCGGCGGATCGACCTGCCCTATTGCCTGATTTCCCGCGTATTGTCCGGTGCCGCGAATTCCCCGTTGCTCCGGAAAGGATTGATGTCCAGCCCGCCGCGCCGGGTGTAGCGGGCATGGACGGCGAGCGCTTGCGGCGCGCACTGGCGGGTGATGTCGCAGAAAATGCGCTCGACGCACTGCTCGTGGAACTCGTTGTGGTTGCGGAAAGACACGATGTAGCGCAGCAGGCCGGCATGGTCGAGCGGGCGACCGCGATAGCGGATGACGACCATGGCCCAGTCGGGCTGGCCAGTGACCAGGCAGTTCGATTTCAACAGGTGGGAGTACAGCGTTTCCTCGACTTCCGGGCCGTCGACCACAGCTAGCAACTCTGGGGCCGGCTGGTAGGTGTCGCAGGCGATATCGAGATCGTCGAGCCGCACGCCATCTGGGTAGTCGACGTTGGCTGTGGGGCGCTGGCCCAGCGCCTGGAGCTCGACCGCGACCGGCGCTCCGGCGGCGGCCGAGAGATCACTGGTCAGGGTGGCGACGACCGCCCCGCTATCGGCAAATGCCGTCTGGTTCAGTGAATTGAAATAGAGCTTGAGCGACTTCGATTCGATCAGGCACGGGCTGTCAGCCGGCACGCGCAAGGTACCGACGGCAACCACCGGCTTGCCCTTGGCGTTCAACCAGGACAGTTCGTAAGCGTTCCAGAGGTCTTCGCCGACGAAGGGCAGTGCCTCGGTCGTGATGCCCAGTTCGTCGCGCTTCAACTGGCGCGGGATCGGATACAGCAGTTCCGGCGCGTAATCGGCGCGGTACTCGGTCGGCTTGCCGAGCGGAGAAAGAATATTGGGGTCGGTGATCTGGCTCATCTGACGGATTTTACCGGAAGCCAGCCCGCCATCCGCTCACACGGCCAGCGCCTCGCGCACGCCGTCCTGCGGCATGGTTTCGCCGTGGCCGCGCATGATGAACTCGCCGCGTTCCATTAACAGGTACTGGTCGGCCAGCGATTCGGCAAAGTCGTAGTACTGCTCGACGAGCAGAATGGCCATTTCGCCGGTTTCGGCCAGCATCCGGATGGCGCGTTCGATGTCCTTGATGATCGAGGGCTGGATGCCTTCGGTCGGCTCGTCGAGGATCAGCAGTTTCGGCCCCATGGCCAGGGCGCGGCCGATGGCGAGCTGTTGCTGCTGACCACCCGAGAGGTCGCCGCCGCGGCGGTGCATCATCTGCTTCAACACCGGGAACATGTCGAAGATGCGTTGCGGGATCCTGGTGCCACCCGGTTTGGTGGCGAGGCCCATGAGAAGGTTCTCCTCAACGGTGAGGCGCGGGAAGATTTCGCGGCCTTGCGGGACGTAGCCGATGCCGGCCTTGACCCGCTCATGCGGAGGGAGGTGGGTGATGTCCTGGCCGTCGAAGGTGATGCTGCCTTCCTTTGTTTTGACCAGGCCCATCAGGGCTTTGAGCAGGGTGGTCTTGCCGACGCCGTTGCGGCCGAGGAGGGTGGTGACTTCGCCGGTTTTGACTTCGAAGGAGAGGCCACGGAGGATGTGGCTGCCGCCGTAGGCCTGGTGGAGGTTTTCGATGGTCAGCATTTGGGTTTTCCTCGGGCTTCGGTGCTTCGATTGGCTTGGGGTTCCGCCTTGCGGGCGGGCGTACTTTCTTTTGTGTGGCCAAAAGAAAGTAGCCAAAGAAAAGGCCACCCCTGGGTCGGTGCCGGGCTACGCCCGGTTCCCTGCGCTACTCGAAACGCCGGGCGGCTGGCTAAACTCGCCTGCAGCTCAGACAACGCCAGCCGACTGCCCCCGGCGCTTCTGCGTTGCTCGGCACCTCTCAAGGGGCCCGGAAAAACGACCCGTGGTGAAACGGTGGCACGGTCATTCCCGCGCAGGCGGGAATCCATGTATGAGACTGGACTCCCGCCTATGCGGGAGTGACGGTTGGCCCGGGATGTTTTTGACTTCGGGTCCCCGTGTGGAGCGCCGAGCAACGGAGCTGCTGGCGGAGAAAGGGCGAGGACTGTCTGAGGCCCGTAGGGCCGAGTTCCGCAGCCCCCGCCAGTAGCGAGTAGCGCAGGGGAGTCGGCGCAGCCGACCGCGTAACCCGGGGTCGCCTTTTCTTTGGCTACTTTCTTTTGGCGAAGCAAAAGAAAGTAAGCCCGCCAGCAGGGCGGAACCCCAGGCTTGAGACCTGGAAAGCCCAAAATCTCAGCGCCCAAGATAAACCTCAATCACCCGCTGATCATTCTGCACCGTCGCCAGATCCCCCTCCGCCAGCACAGAACCCTCATGCAGCACCGTCACCAACCCTCCCAGCTTCTCGACAAACGCCATATCGTGTTCCACGACAACCAGCGAATGCTTCCCAGCCAGCGAAACAAACAGTTCGGCGGTGCGCATCGTCTCGTCGTCGGTCATGCCCGCCACCGGTTCATCCAGGAGCAGCAGCTTCGGCTCCTGCATCAGCAGCATGCCAATCTCCAGCCACTGCTTCTGCCCGTGTGAGAGCAGTCCGGCCGGGCGATCAGCCTCGCCATCGAGCCGGATCAAGCGCAAGGTATCGGCGATCCGATCCCGCTCGTCGCCGGCCAGCCAGGCAATCAGGCTCTTCCAGACCCGCTTGTCGGTCTTCATCGCCAGTTCGAGGTTCTCGAACACCGTGTGCTGCTCGAAGATGGTCGGTTTCTGGAACTTGCGGCCGATGCCGACGTGGGCGATTTCGGGTTCGCTCAGCCGGGTCAGGTCGATGCTCTGGCCGAAATAGGCCTTGCCGGAGTCAGGCCGCGTCTTGCCGGTGATGACGTCCATCATCGTCGTCTTGCCGGCACCGTTGGGGCCGATGATGCAGCGTAGCTCGCCGGCATCGATGGCGAGGGTCAGCTGGTTCAGGGCCTTGAAACCGTCGAAGCTGACGGTGATATCTTCGAGGTAGAGGGCGACGCCGTGCGAGAGGTCGAGGTCACCGGTGACCCGGTGGCCCATCTGCTCGGTGCCGTCGCTGCCTTCCGGGCGGTTGTCGAGCGTGTTTTCGAGGATCATGCCAGTGCTCCTTTTTTCGCCAGCAGTTTCTTCCACAGGCCGACCAGGCCTTGCGGCAGCATCAGCGTGACGACTATGAAGAGCAGGCCGAGGAAGAACAGCCAGTATTCGGGGAAGCTGACGGTGAACCAGCTCTTGGCGAGGTTGACTGCGAAGGCGCCGATGATCGGCCCGATCAGCGTGCCGCGTCCGCCGACGGCGACCCAGATGGCGATTTCGATCGAGTTGGCCGGGCTCATTTCGGAGGGGTTGATGATGCCGACCTGCGGCACGTAGAGCGCGCCGGCGATGCCGCACAGGATGGCCGAAATGACCCAGATGGTCAGCTTGTACCAGAGCGGGTTGTAGCCGATGAACATGACCCGCGATTCGGCGTCGCGGATCGCCGTCAGGATCCGGCCGAACTTGGACTTGACCAGCCACGACGCAAAAATCAGCGTCGTGGCGAGCAGCACGGCGGTCAGCCCGAACAGCACGAGCCGGGTTTCCGGCGAGGTGATGGTGGCGCCGAGCACGCGCTTGAAGTCGGTGAAGCCATTGTTGCCGCCGAAGCCAGTTTCGTTGCGGAAGAAGAGCAGCATCGCGGCGTAGGTCAGGGCCTGGGTGATGATCGAGAAATAGACGCCCTTGATCCGCGAGCGGAAGGCGAAGTAGCCGAAGACGAAGGCGACGATGGCTGGCACGGCGACGACCAGGAGTGCGACCCAGCCGAAGCTGTCGCTGCCGACCCAGAACCACGGGATTTCCTTCCAGTCGAGGAAGACCATGAAATCCGGCAGCTCGCTCTGGTAGCTGCCGTCGCGGCCGATCTGGCGCATCAGGTACATGCCGAAGGCGTAGCCGCCGAGGGCGAAGAAGAGGCCGTGGCCGAGCGACAGGATGCCGCCGTAGCCCCAGATCAGGTCCATGGCCACGGCAACCAGCGCGTAGCACATGATCTTGCCGATCAGCGTGATGGCGTAGGCCGAGACATGGAAGGCGCTGTCTTCCGGTACCGTCAGGTTGAGGAGGGGGACGACGACCAGGGCGATGGCGAGGAAGAGGCCGAGTGCCAGCCAGGCCTTGCCGTCGAGCGACGAAATGATGCGAATCGTTAGCGGTTTGCGCATGGTGCCGGCCTTACTCGACGAAGCGGCCCTTGAGGGCGAAGATGCCCTGCGGACGCTTCTGGATGAAGATGATGATGGCGACAAGGATGCTGATCTTGGCAATCACTGCGCCCGCCCAGCCTTCGAGCAGCTTGCTGAAGATGCCCAGGCCGAGGGCGGCCCAGACCGCGCCGGCAAGCTGGCCGACGCCGCCGACGACGACGACCATGAAGGAATCGACGATATAGCCCTGGCCCATGTCCGGCCCGACGTTGGAAATCTGCGACAGGGCGACGCCGCCCAGCCCGGCGATGCCGGCGCCGAGCGCAAAGGCCAGAGTGTCGATGCGCGCCGTCGGCACGCCGACGCAGCCGGCCATCGCCCGGTTCTGGGTGACGGCGCGGACGAACATGCCGAGTCGCGTCTTGTTCATCAGCACCCAGACCAGGGTCAGCACGAACAGCGCGAAGCCGACGATGATGATGCGGTTCCAGGGCAGGATCAGGTTGGGCAGCAGTTCGATGCCGCCCGACATCCAGCTCGGGTTGGCGACCTCGACGTTCTGTGCGCCGAACAGCACGCGCGCCGCCTGGATCAGGACCAGCGACAAACCCCAGGTGGCGAGCAGTGTTTCCAGGGTGCGGCCGTAGAGCCAGCGGATCACCGTGCGCTCCATGACGACGCCGACCAGCGCGGCGGCGAAGAAGGCGACCGGAATCGCCGCCGGCAGATACCAGTCGATGGCCGCCGGGAAGTAGGCCCGGAACAGCGTCTGCATGCCGTAGGTGGCGTAGGCGCCGACCATCAGCAGCTCGCCGTGCGCCATGTTGATGATGCCCATGACGCCGTAGGTGATGGCCAGGCCGAGGGCGCCGAGGAGCAGGATGCTGCCCAGCGAGAGGCCGGAAAAAGCGCGGCCGACGTTCTCGGCAATGGCCAGCCGGTTGTCGATCGCCTTGACCGCAGCGATGGCCTCGTAACGCACCTTGTCGTCGGACTCGCCGGCTTTCTCGGTGAGCGGCTGCAGCACGCTGCGGATGGTCGGCGAGGAGGTCTCGGCCAGCGCCTTGACCGCCGCCAGGCGGGCCGCCGGGTCGGCATTGCCGAGATTGGCCTGGGCGTGGGCGAGGGTCAGTAGCGCCTTGATCCCGGCATCGCTTTCGTGAGCCAGGGCGCGCGCCAGCAGCGGCGCCATTTCCGGGCTGACGCTGCTCTGCAGCTTCTGGGCCGAGGCCAGGCGAACGGCGGGGTCGGGATCGAAGAGCTTCAAGGCCGCCAGGGCGTTGGCCAGTTCGCCGCGAATCCGGTTGTTGACCGTCGGGCTTTCGGGGTTGGCCGGGAGTTTGATGGCGGCGCCGCTCGTCGCATCGAAAGCCTGCTCGCCCGCGATGATCACTACCTGGTTGCCGGCCAGAAACAGGCTGTCCTCGGCCATCGCCTTGAGGACGCGCACAGCGTCCGGATCGGCGGTCTGCGTCAGCTGGCGGATGGCCGCCACCTTGTCACTGGAATCCTCGGCCGCCAGCTGGCGTACCTGCGCCGGGTCGAGCGCTGCCCGGGCCGGCAGGCTGCCGGCAATCAGCAGAAATAGAAGCAAAATTTTGGTCATCAAGGATCCGTCCGCCTTTGGTGCAGTGCAGCGACAGCTTACGGGGCGGGCCGGGGACGGGGAATACGATGAATTGCGTAGGGTGGCGAGGCCGTGGGCGGGGCCGGCGTTTGACATATCGCAAGCCCGCTTGCATTTTCCGTGACTAGAATCCGCAGCTCGTGTCGAAACCTTCCGGGCAGCGAGAACAATGAATCAATCAGAAAAGATCATTTGGCGCAGAGAGTTCGATACCGGCGTTGCCGAAATCGATGAGCAGCACCGCACCCTGGTCAAGATGTTCAACAAGGCCAGGAGCGAGCTCCGCGACGATAGCAGCCGCGGCGTCTGGGAAAACGTGACCCATGAATTCCTGGGCTATGCCCTGTTCCACTTCTGGACCGAAGAGGATCTGGCGGCGCAATACGGTTACGAGCAGGAGCGGGATGCCGAAGCCACGGCGCATTTCGAGGAACATCGCGCCTTCGCTGCCGAAATAACCGATCTGCGGGCCAGGTTCCGGGCTGGTGAACGTCCGCGGAAAGCCGATTTCATCGACTTCCTGCGCAACTGGCTAGCGACGCACATTGTCGAAAGCGACCAGTGGCTGGTCGCTTTCATTCTGGAGAAACAGCGGCAGGCTAGCGAGGCGCTCGGCGCGTCAGCAAGAGGCCGCTTTCCAGGTGGTGGGTATAAGGAAACTGGTCGAACACCGCCGCCGCCGTGATCTCGTGCGTGGCCTGCAGGGCGGCCACGTTCTCCTGCAAGGTCTGCGGGTTGCAAGAGATGTACAGGATGTTGGCGAAGCCGCTGGCCAACTCGAGAGTCTGGGCATCCAGCCCACTGCGCGGCGGGTCGACGAACAGCGTCGAGAAGCGGTATTGATCGAAGTCGACGCCCTGCAACTCCTTCAGCGTCTTGGTCCCGGCCAGAGCCGCACTGATGTCCTCGCTCGACAGGCGCACCACGGCGACGTTGTCGAGGCCGTTGGCGGCCAGGTTGTATTGCGCCGCCTGCACCGATGACTTGGCAACCTCGGTGGCCAGTACCCGGTCGAACGCCGGCGCCAGAGCCACCGTGAAATTGCCGTTGCCGCAGTAAAGCTCGAGCAGGTCGCCGCCGAGACCGCTGGCCTGCTGGCAGGCCCAGGCCAGCATCTGGCGGTTAACCTGGCCGTTGGGCTGGGTGAAGCTGCCCTCGATTTGCTGGTAGCGCAGCTGGCGGCCGTTCAATTCGAATTCTTCGAGCAGCCAGTCGCGGTCGAGCACGACCTTCTGGCCACGGCTGCGGCCAATCAGTTGGACCTGCAGTGAGTCGGCCAGGCTGCGGGCAGCGGCTTCCCAGCGGGCGCCCAGCTTGTGGTGGTAGATCAGTGTGGCCATCAGCTGGCCGCTCAGTGTCGCCAGGAAATCGACCTGGAACAGGCCGTCCTTCAGCGTATTGCTGGCCTGAACGGCGTCGCGCAGGCGCGGCATCAGGGCGCAGATCGATTCGACGGCGACCGGGAAACTGTCGATGGCGACCGCCACCTTGCGGTCGGCCGGGGCGAACATCGCGTAATCGATGCGGCGGCCGTCGTGGATGATGCGGAACTCGGCGCGCAGCCTGAAATGCAGTGGCTCGGAAGCGACCACGGTCGGTTCGTCGACGCCGAACGGGGCAAAGGCCAGCTTGAACTGGGCCACCTTTTCGGCGAGCAGGGACGGATAGTCGGCGGGGACGATGTTCTGGAGCGGCATGGGACAGGTGCGATGAAGGCCGTTTCGGGGCAAGGGGGCGAAACGACGGTTGAACAGCTAGGAATCGAATGGGTCGGGCTGTTGGCCGAAGGCGGAATATACATGGCTTTCCAGCGCCAGACGGCCGCCGTAAACGCAAAAAAGCCTGCCGAAGCAGGCTTTTTGACCGCCATCGAGGCGGAGCCAGCGAATTACTTGCTGGTGGCTTTCTTGACGGCCTTGGTCGTGGCGCTGGTCGTGGCGGCGATGTTGCTCTGGGCCATTTCGGTCACTTGCTGCGCGGTCTTGCGCATGTTGTCGAAGGCCGAGTTGGCAGCGGCAATGGCGCTCTGGACAGCGGCGACGGCAACGTCGGAACCGGCCGGGGCAGATTTGGCAGCCTTTTCCAGCATGCTGGAAACATTCTTCTGGAAGTCGCCGAACTGGGCTTCAACCATCTTGGTCAATTGTTCCTGGGTCTGAGCGGAAATTTCGTAGACCGACTTGGAGTAGGAGACGACCTTGTCGACGTTCGGCTTGGAAATCGATGCCTGGATCGAAATGGCTTCCTGAACATCCTTGGCGCCCAGTAGGGCCTTGGCGCTGGAGGAGGTCTCTTCCAGCAGGGAGCGGGCAGTGTCGAAGTTCAGATTGGCGATACGCTCGGCAGAAGCCAGGGCGGTATTAGCGACGGAAAGCAGGGAGTCGACAGCGGCCTTGTTGGCGGCGGCGAATTGTTGGGGGTTGATGGACATTGGACACTCCTAAATAGAAATTAATAATTACGGCGGATGAATTGTAGCAAGGTGCAAGGCATATTGTTGCAACGCAACAAAAAACTTAGTTGATTTTTATCAAATGATTAGCGAATAGTCGTGGAATTTTTTTGTTTATTATGTTGCGCCAACAAATGCATTTGGCATGTTGTGTTTTCACAAAGTATCGAGAAAAGCGCCGTGTGCGAGCCATTGCCCGGAATGGCTTACCCATCAGGCAGCGGGTTTTGACATCGAGGCCAGCCGCGCTACATTGACCTTCAATGCTGCAGTGCTACCTTTGTCCACGAAAGGTTTTTCGTCATGACGATTCCGACATCCGAGTACTACCCGATTCAGTCCGCACTCACCGTGGCCGAAGAGCAACCACCATTTTTTTCCCAAGGGCAGGCAGGCGGCAGTTATAACCCGAATACTTTCCTGTGGACGCCAGGTCGGGATGCCTCCGGCATTATCACGCGGCGCTCGTTCGATCTGGTGCCGCTAGGCCCGTGGGTCGAGGTGGCGCAAACGGCCTTTGTGAAAAAAGTCCAACCCTTGCTGAGTGCGGCGCTACCGACTTACAACGATCCCGGCGCCTCCGATCTCGCCGACGTGCTCGATGACTACAGCGGTTTTGCCCACGATGCCGATGGCGGGCGGGTTTTTGCCCATGGCGGCGGGCACCAGGGATCGGCCAACAATGGCCTCTACCGGTTCGATCTGCGCAAGATGACCTGGGCCATCGCCAAGTTGCCGGACATGCAGACCCATTGGCCGGCCAACTACAAGACCAATCCGCCACGTGACAACAGCTATTCGATCTACACCCGGGCCCAGGACTACTGCAAGGCGAATCCAACGACCACAGTAGCCAACCACGACATGTTCTACGACCCCATCGAGCCGGCCGCCGATACCCGCAATCCAACGGCCCGCCACACTTATGCCGCGATGACCTTTGCCGATGGCAAGTTGCGGCATGGCGTCCGCCAGTACTGGGAGTGGACTGAGTCGACCAACACTTGGTCGCGCAAATTCCCCTTCAACAAAAACTACATTACTCACGGCAAGCCTGGTGGTGGCGCAACAGGTGAGGCGGTCAAGGGAACCTGGGACGAGGTCAACAAGCGTTATATCTGCGGCCCGTTCTGGAATGGTACGCCGGGCGGTTTTTGGGGCTACAACACGCTGAGTGACACTTGGCAGTGGATGAACAATCTGCCCAGCGGCTGGGAAGCCTATGCATCGGCGGCTTGCCGCAAGGCGCGCAACTGGTGCCTGTTCGCGCGGCCGACCTACAACAAGAACTACTTCTGGCCGCCGATGCTGCGTGTCTGGAACCTCGATACCCAAATCACGCAGACGTTTCGGCTGAGTGGCCTGAAGAAGGACAGGTGCATCGATGCCAATCGTTACGACGAATCGACCATCATGGAATATGTTCCGGAAATCGACCGGATTTTCCTGCTGATGCCATATGACCTCAACGACAGCTTTCCCGATGAGGCGACGCTGCCCCTGGTGCCGTTTCTGATCGACCTCGAGGCGGCAAGTATCACGCCGGAAGTGCAGACCGGAGCCTTTCCCTCGCTCACTGCCCGATCGCTGATCAAGAACAAGTTCTTCTACTCGGAAAAACTCAGGGCTTTGGTCATGGTCTCCGATTCCGGGAGCAACGTCCGGATCCGACGCTACGCCTGAACTTCAGGCCAGGCGAGGCCTAACCCTGTACCAAAAGAACGGAGGCCGCAGCCCCCGCTTTGTACGACTGACCGTAGCGCCGGCTTACTTCATTTCAGGCTCGTCCTTCTTCTTGTCGTTGCCGGCGATGAACGGGCTCCACGGCTGGGCCTTGACCGGGCCGGGCGTCTTCCAGACGACGTTGAACTGGCCGTCGGCCTTTACTTCGCCGATGAACACCGACTTGTGCAGGTGGTGGTTCTTCTCGTCCATCTTCGACATGATGCCGCTCGGTGCCTTGAAGGTCTGGCCGGCCATGGCGGCGATGACCTTGTCGGTGTCGGTCGACTTGGCCTTTTCGACGGCCTGCTTCCACATGTGGATGCCGATGTAGGTGGCTTCCATCGGGTCGTTGGTGACCACCTTGTCGGCGTTCGGCAGTTTGGCCTTCTTGGCCCAGTCGCGGTAGAGCTTCACGAACTTGTCGTTTTCCGGGTTCTTGAGCGACATGAAATAGTTCCACGAAGCCAGGTGGCCGACCAGCGGCTTGGTATCGACGCCGCGCAGTTCTTCCTCGCCGACCGAGAAGGCGACGACCGGCACATCGGTGGCCTTCAGGCCGGCATTGCCCAGTTCCTTGTAGAACGGCACGTTGGAGTCGCCGTTGATGGTCGACACGACGGCGGTCTTCTTGCCTTCCGAGGCGAACTTCTTGATCTTGGCGATGATGGTCTGGTAATCGCTGTGGCCGAACGGCGTGTAGTCTTCCATGATGTCGGCATCAGCGACGCCCTTGGACTTCAGGAAGGCGCGCAGGATCTTGTTGGTGGTGCGCGGATAGACGTAGTCGGTGCCGAGCAGCACGAAGCGCTTGGCTTCGCCGCCGTCCTTACTCATCAAGTATTCGACGGCCGGAATAGCCTGCTGATTGGGGGCAGCGCCGGTGTAGAAGACGTTTTTTTCCAGTTCCTCACCCTCGTACTGGACCGGGTAGAACAGCAAGCCATTGAGTTCCTTATAAACCGGCAGCACCGATTTGCGCGAGACCGAGGTCCAGCAGCCGAAGGTCACGGCGACCTTGTCCTTGGTCAGGAGCTGACGGGCCTTTTCGGCGAACAGCGGCCAGTTGGAGGCGGGGTCGACGACGACCGGCTCGAGCTTCTTGCCCATCACGCCGCCGGCCTTGTTGATCTCGTCGATGGTCATGAGCACGGTTTCCTTGAGCGCAGTCTCGGAAATGGCCATGGTGCCGGACAGGGAGTGCAGCACGCCGACCTTGATGGTGTCGGCGGCGTGGGCCGTCATGCCGATGGAAGCCAGGGCGGCGGAGAGTACGGTGGCCTTGATGAAATTGCGTCGATTGTTCATGGAAGTTCCTCGGTCGTTGAGTGATCTGGTCGAATGCGTTGTTGCAGTGCAGCGCCAGATTAAGGAGCGGGAGATTCCGGGGAAATACGTTAGATTGCGTACGGCATGCGCCGACGCAATCTGTGGGTTCGCTTTCCCGGTCGCCGGGAGCGCGGCGTCGCCTTTATGGCTAGTGCGGCTCGCCGTTGCGCCGAAGTTGCTGCCAGGCGAGCACCACCTGGCCGGAGTGGCGCAGGATGCTCTGGTAGCGCTCCGCCGGCAGCGCCTGACGCAGCGCCCCGAACAACTGCTGCGTGCTGTCCTGGGCGACTTCGGTCGCCGCCGCGATCTCGCCGAGCAGGCTGATCTGGATGTGGGCCAGCGCGTCGGCGACCAGTCGCCAGCCCAGTTCGGGCATTTGCCGGTCGAGGGCGAGCAGCATGCTGCCCAGCGGTCGCAGGATGTCCTGGGCCTCTTCGCTCGTTTCGCAGGCGACCATGGCGTGCCACAGCGCCAGGTGCAGGCTGCGCCGCAGTTCGACCTTGAAATCGACGGCATCGGTCTCGACCGCTTCGAGGCGCGCGAAATACTGCTGGAAGAGCGCATCGGACTGGGCGTTCAGGCGACTGCGCAAGGAGGCGATCAGCGCCGTCAGGGCGGGAATGGCATTCAGGTTGAAAGCCTGGGTGTAGGCCAGGCCCCATTGATCGAGGCCGGTGATCAGCAGCGCCAGGCGCAGCAGCCGGCTGTCGTCGCTTTCCCCGGCCTGGCACCAGTCGATGCAGCGCGACTCGAGCTCGCTCAGGATCTTGCCGAGCTGTTCCGGATCGGGCGTGAAGGCCTGGCGGAAGACGCCGGCAAACACGTCCTGGGCCAGCCGGGCGGTGGCGCGCTGGGTTTCGGCATCGGCCAGGGCGGCGAGCGTGTCGGCGGGGAGGCTGGGGGCGGTGGTCATGGACGTTGGCGGCGGGCAAAAAGGGAGAGCATTCTAGTGCCAGCTCTTGCCTTTGTGGTACTAGCCAAGCTTGCGGCCACCGGGCGACCCCGAATTCAAAAGCAAGCAACGGGGTGTTTGCCTCCTTGAACGAGGCTAGATTTGGGTTGTCGACTTGGCAATGGTAGAAAGGATGACCATGAACGCATCGAACCCGACTGAACGCCGTGCCGCGGCAACGCTGAACGACCCGCGCTGGGCGGCCGTCCTGGCCCGTGATCCGGCGGCCGACGGCGATTTTTGGTACGCGGTGAGAACGACCGGCGTCTATTGCCGGCCGTCCTGCGGTGCCCGGACGCCGCGCCCGGAAAATGTCGAATTTCATTCATCGGCGGCCGCCGCCGAAGCGGCCGGTTTTCGCCCCTGCCGGCGTTGCCGGCCTGACTTGCCGCCGCTGGCCGAACGCCAGGCAAGGCTGATTGGCGAATTGTGCCGGCTGATTGACGCCGCCGATTCACCGCCGACGCTGCACCAACTGGCCGCCCACGCCGGGCTCAGTCCGCATTACCTGCATCGCTTGTTCAAGGCGCAGACCGGGCTTACCCCCAAGGCCTATGCCGCGGCGCAGCGCGCCGGACGTCTGCGGGCCGGTCTGGCGCAGGGCGGCAGCGTGACCGATGCCGCCTATGCCGCAGGCTACAACGCCAGCAGTCGTTTCTACGCGCAAGCGGACCAGCTACTCGGGATGACCCCGAAGAGTTACCGGGCCGGCGGCAGCGAGGTCGAAATCCGCTTCGCCATCGGCCAGTGCTCGCTCGGCGCCATCCTGGTTGCGGCCAGCCAACGCGGCTTGTGCGCCATCCTGCTCGGCGACGATCCCGCGGCACTGGCCCGCGATCTGCAGGATCGCTTTCCGAAGGCTACGCTGCACGGGGGCGATGCCGGCTTCGAAGCCTGGGTGGCCCAGGTCGTCGGCCTGGTCGAGGCGCCCGGCATCGGCCTCAAGCTGCCGCTCGACATTCGCGGCACGGCTTTCCAGCAGCGCGTCTGGCAGGCCCTGCGCGAGATTCCGGCCGGGCAGACGGCGAGCTACAGCGAAATCGCCCGGCGCATCGGCCTGCCCAAGGCGGTTCGCGCCGTGGCCGGGGCCTGCGCCGCCAATGCGCTGGCCGTGGCGATCCCCTGCCATCGGGTCGTGCGCACCGACGGCAGCCTCTCCGGCTATCGCTGGGGCGTCGAGCGCAAGCGGGCTCTGCTCGACCGCGAGGCGGGCACTTGATGGGTGATCTGTTGGCCGGCATTGATCGCCGGACATGGACCGAGCGCCTGGGGCCGGGCACCGCGCTCCTGCGCGGCTTTGCGCTGGCCGACGACGCGGCGATCTGCGCCGCGATCGACCAGGTGGTAGCGGCCGCGCCGTTTCGCCGGATGACGACACCGGGCGGTTTTGTCATGTCGGTCGCGATGAGCAATTGCGGCCCGCTCGGCTGGGTGACCGACGCAAGCGGTTACCGCTATTCGGCGACCGATCCCGCGAACGGCCAGCCCTGGCCGCCGCTGCCGGCGTTGTTCCTTGAACTGGCTGGCGATGCGGCGGCAGCCGCCGGCTTCCCCGATTTCGTGCCGGATGCCTGCCTGATCAACCGCTACGCCGTCGGCGCGCGGATGTCGCTGCACCAGGACCACGACGAACGCGATTTTACCCAGCCCATCGTCTCGGTATCGCTCGGGCTGCCGGCGACCTTTCTGTTCGGTGGTCTGAAGCGGGCCGATCCGGCCCAGCGCATCGCGCTGACCCATGGCGACGCGGTGGTCTGGGGCGGCCCCGACCGCCTGCGCTACCACGGGGTGCTCGCCGTCAAGGCCGGCGAGCACCCGCTGGTCGGCAACTGCCGGCTCAACCTCACCTTTCGCAAGGCCCGCTGATGGCCGCGTTGCGCTGCTGCCTCGATCTGCCGGCCGGCTTTCGCGTCGCCGACCTGCTCAAGTTTCACCAACGCGATGCTCAGGCCCTGGCCGAACGGGTCGCGCCCGCCGCATTGCACAAGGGCATGGTCTGGCTCGGGCAGCCAGCCTGCCTGACGCTGCACTTCGCCCCCGGCCGGGTCGCGGCCGAACTGGCCATCGACGGGGCGCTGGCCGACGGCGATCTGGCCGCCCACGTCGGCCGCATGCTCGGCCTGACCCAGGCGGTGGAGGCATTCGAGCAACACTATCGCGACCACCCGCAACTCGGCCCGCTGCTTGCCCGCCAGGCCGGGCTGCGTGTGCCGCTGGCAGCGACCCCATTCGAGGCCTTGAGCTGGGCCGTCATCGGCCAGCAGATCAGCGTCGGGGCGGCGGTCGCCGTGCGCCGCCGGCTGATCCAGGTGGCTGGCCTGGTCCATTCGGACGGCCTCGCCTGCTATCCCGATGCGGCGCGGCTGGCCGCACTCAGCGAAGCCGAACTGCGGGCCGCTGGCCTGTCGCAGAGCAAGGCACGGACGCTGCTGGCGATCAGCGAGCAGGTACTGGCCGGCCAACTGCCGCTCGACGCCTGGCTGGTCGCGCCGCCTGTCGAGACCATCCGCGAGCGCTTATTGGCGATTCGCGGGGTCGGTCCATGGACCGTGAATTACGCGCTGTTGCGCGGCTTCGGCTGGCTTGACGGCTCGCTGCACGGCGACGCCGCGGTGCGGCGCGCCATCCAGCGCCTGGGTGTCGGGGCGGAGCGGGAAGGAAAATTTGGCGAGGCCGAAGCCAAAGCCTGGCTGGACGAGTTCGCCCCGTGGCGGGCGCTGGTCGGTGCCCACCTGTGGGCCAGCCTGGCGCTGAGCGCCTGAATTCGGCTGGCCGCCGTAGGGGCTGCGCGCCTGGCTTGACATGGGCATGCTCTGTGCTGCCAAATTGGCCGGGTGCAGCGGTAACCCGTGCGCGGAGAAACGCGAGTTCTTGTTATTTTTGGGAGCGATGCCTTGGTGACTCAGCAACTGAACTGCCCTGTCATGACCACGGCCGCGCCGCAGTCTGCCGAATGCTACACGCCCAGCGACTCGGCCGCGTTGCTTCGTCTGGTCTGCGACTTCATGGTCGACGCTGTCGTCGTTGCCGACGAGCGAGGGGGCATCGCGCTGACCAATCAGGCCTTCAGCCGACTCTTCGGCTTTTCGGCGGACGAGGCGCGCGGCCGTGCCACCGACTTTCTTTATGCCGAAAATGCCGATGCCTTAGAGCTCGGACAAAAGGAGATCCAGAGCAATGCCGGGCTGCCCCGCGCTCCTTCCGAAGTGCGCTGCCGGCGCAAGGACGGCTCTGAGTTCTGGTCGGAAAACCTGGTTACGCAGATCGCCACGGCTGACGGCAGCTTTTCCGGCAAGCTCTACCGGCATCGCGACATCACCGCGCGCAAGGCGACGGAAGCCGCGTTGCGCCAAAGCGAGGCGGAATTTCGCAGCATGTTCGAGTTTTCGGTGCTGGGCAGTGCCCAGTCCGACCCGACGACCGGCCGCATCCTGCGCGTGAACCGCAAATTCTGCGAAATCACCGGCTATGCGGCGGACGAACTGCTGACCATGTCCTTCCGCGACATCACGCACCCGGATGACCGGGAGAGCAACTGGCAGGATTTTCGTTCCACCATGGAAGGAGGGGGTGACGTCTATGTCGTCGACAAGCGCTATGTGCGCAAGGATGGCAGCGTCGTCTGGGTCAATGTGCAATTGGCCCCGTTGCGCGATGAGCAGGGTCGTCCGATCCGCTCGAACGCGGTGGTCCAGGACATCACGGCGCAGAAGCAGGCCGAGGCGGCGCTGCGCCGGCAGCTCGAGTTGCAGGAATGGCTGACCAAGATCGTCGCGACCGTGCCGGGCGTGATCTGCTCCTACCGCTTGCGTCCCGATGGCAGCGCCTGTATTCCTTACGCCAGTGGCGCACTGGTCGGGCTTTATGGTATCCAGCCGGAGGCTGTCCGGGATGACGCGAGGCCGCTCTTTGAGCGCATTCACCCCGACGATCTTGGCCATGTCAACGAGACGATTGCCCATTCCGCCGCGTCGATGACCCCTTGGCGGGACGAATTCCGGGTTTGCCATCCCGACAAGGGCGAGGTGTGGGTTGACGGCCATTCGATGCCGCAGCGTGAAGCCGACGGCAGCATTCTCTGGCATGGCTATCTGGCGGATATCAGCGCCCGCAAGCGCATGGAGCAGGCGCTCCGCGACAACGAAGCCGATCTCCGGCGGGCCCAGGCGGTCGCCCAGACCGGCAGCTGGCGCCTCAATGTCCAGAAGAACCAATTGCTGTGGTCAGATGAAAACCATCGCATCTTCGGTACTCCCAAGGGCACGCCCCTGACCTACGAGACCTTTCTGTCGATCTCGCATCCCGACGACCAGGCCTTCCTCGATCAATCCTGGTCGGCTGCCCTGCATGGCGTTCCCTATGACGTCGAGCACCGCATCGTGGTCGCCGGCGAGACGAGGTGGGTCCGCGAGCGGGCGGAACTCGAATTTGATGCGCAGGGCAATCTGCTTGGCGGCTTTGGTAGCACCCAGGACATCACCGAGCGCAAACGCGCCGAGGCCGCGCTCTCGGCCAGCGAATCGCGCTTTCGCCTGGCCATGGAGGCGGTGGCCGGCGTGGTTTACGACTGGGATCGGGAGACCGATACGACCTTTTGGTCCAGCGGTCTCGGTCGCATCTTCGGCGTCAGCGGGCTGGATGCCGAATCCGGCCGGTCCTGGTGGCGCGAGAATGTCCATCCGGCGGATCTGGAGCGGATCCGGAAGGAGATATTTCGCGACCTGAAAGCGCGTAGCGGCCAGATTCAACTGGAGTACCGCATGCGACACAGCGCTGGCCATTGGCTGCATATCTCCGATTGTGTTCATATCGTGCGCGATGCCGAGGGCCGAACCGAGCGGGTGGTCGGCAGCCTGACCGACATCAGCGCGCGCAAGAGCGCCGAAACCTCGCTGCGGCGCATCAATGACTCGCTGGAGTTGAAGGTGGCTCAGCGTACTGCCGAGGCTGAAGCCCGGGCGCTGGCCTTGCTGGAATCGGAACGCTTCGCCCGCTCGACGATTGACGCCCTGGATTTCGCCTTGTGCGTACTCGATGCCAGCGGCCAAATCATCGCGGTGAACAAGGCCTGGCGCGAATCGGCGGTCGCCAATGGCGGGGACGCTAGCAAGCTGTGCGAAGGGTCCAACTACCTCGAGGTTTGCGATGCGGCGGCGCGCGACGCGGATCAGGTAGCCGCCCAGGTCGCCGCTGCCATTCGCGCGGCACTGGCTGGCGGCAGCCAGAATTATTCGATTGAATACGAATGCAATACCCCGCAAGAGCGCCGCTGGTATGTCATGAGGCTGTGTGGTTTTCCCGGCGATGGTCCGCTCCGGCTGGTGATCAAGCACGAGAACATTACCGTGCGCAAACTGGCGGTCGAAGAGCAGATGGAAAGTGCCCGCAGCCTGAAGCGCCTGGCCGCCCACCTGGAAACGGTTCGCGAGGAGCAAAGCGCGACCATCGCCCGCGAAGTGCACGACGAACTGGGCGGCACGCTGACCATGGTCAAGCTTGGCCTGGCAACGGTTGCCGGAAACCTGAAGGCTTCCGCAGCACAGCAAGCCTCGATTCAGCGCATCCTCGGCCAGCTCGATGACGCACTGCAGACGGTGAAACGCATTTCGGCCGATTTGCGGCCGGCAACCCTGGACACGCTCGGCCTGGTTGCGACCATCAAATGGCATGCCGCCCAGTTCTCGCAACTGACCGGCATCTCCACGGAATTGCGCCTGCCGGAATACGTCAGGCTGTCACGCGAGCGCAGCACGGCCATTTTTCGGATCGTGCAGGAGGCGCTGACCAACATCGCCAAACATGCCGGCGCAAGCAGAGCTTTTATTTCCATGCGCAAGCACAAGGGATATCTGAATGTCGAGATCAGCGACGACGGGGTCGGTCTGGCGGAGGATTGCCGACTTAAACCCGACTCCTTTGGCTTGATCGGCATGCGCGAACGTGCTCAGTACCTGGGCGGTCAGCTTTCCATCACCGGCCTGCCGGATGCCGGAACATGCCTGAGCTTGCGAATTCCCCTCGAAGACGGCAAAGAAGACAGGAAAGCAAATGATGAAACGGATATTGATTGTTGATGACCACGCGGTGGTGCGTTTCGGCCTGCGCCAATTTCTGGCCGATACCGGGGATCTCGAAATTACCGCCGAGGCCGCCAGCGGGGCGGAAGCGCTCGCCCTGGTGCATAAGGGTGACTGGGATCTGGTCCTGCTCGACATGGCATTGCCGGACCTCAACGGGCTCGAGGTTCTCAAGCGGATCAAGCGCGTCCGCCCCGAGATGCCGGTGCTGATCTTCAGCATGTTCTCGGAGGCCGAATTCGCCATTCCCGCCCTCGATGCCGGTGCCTCCGGCTATCTCAACAAGGACAGCCCGCCGCATCAGATGCTGACGGCGATTCGCACGGTGGTGGACGGCGCCCGCTATGTCAGCCCGACGCTCGCTGAAAAGTTGCTGTCCGGCCTGGCATCGGCCGGGCCGCGGCCGCCGCACGAAGCGCTTTCGAAGCGCGAGATGGAGGTCTTGCTTCTGCTCAGCAAGGGGGTTTCGCTGACCAAAATCGGCGAGACGCTGTTCGTCAGCGTCAAGACGGTCAGTACCTATCGGTCGCGAATACTGGAAAAACTGGGTGTCCAGTCCAACGCCGAACTGACCCGCTACGTGATGGAACACAAGCTCGACTGAATCAAGAGTCGGGTAGCTTCGCGAATTCCTACACGAGTCGAGACAATATCCGACAGTTGTCGCGCATTCTTCCGATATTGCCTAGGCATGGGTGGTGGGAATATTCAATCCAACATCCTGACTAAATCCAATGGTTAGAGTGGATGTTGTATCCCCCATATCAAAAGAGAGTAAGAGACTATGCAGCAACAACTTGATTTGTTATTTCAGGGCATCGAACTTTCGCGGAAGCTGGGCACCCAGGCGCTCACCGGTTTTGAAAAATTCGTTTCCCTGAATCTGGACCACACGCAAGATTTTATCGGTCGCACCAGCCAGCAGTTGAAGGCGGCATGTACTGAGCGGAGTTTTAGCCAGGACCCCGAGCAATGGGCTGAGGAATTCCAGGACGCGGTGCGCAGTTCGATCGAATCGACGCGCGATGTCGTGCTCGCCGCTAGCGACTACCAGACCGCATCCCTGCGCCTGCTGCAAGACCAGTCGGCCGAACTGCAGAAGCTGATTTCCACCTCGCTCAACGAGCAGTTGGGTGCAGCCAAAGCTGTTTCCGGTGAAAAACGCGTCGGCAAGTCAGCTACGCTGGTCCAGAAAATGGCCGCCTGAGCTTGATTCAAGTGGCTGTACCGCAAGGTGCAGCCATTAACACCCCAGCCCCAACCGAGAAAAATAGAGATAAAACTGGTAACCAAAGGAGGATTTCATGCATTCCGAGATGTATGGTGTTTATTCCGGCGAGACACATGAACAGTTTATCCAGCGCGCCAATCGCGTATTTCCGGTCGACCGCGCCAAGGCTTGGTCGCGTGTCGAGCGCGCGGTCTTCAATCATCTGCTGGGCCGGATGATTCACGAGCATGGTTACGGTGCGATCACCGACACCATGCTTGATCAGAGCCGGGACGACATGGCCAGGATCGTCCGACGATGTACCGGTAGCTAGTGCCAGCTTTTGTCTTTGTGGTACCAAGGCAAATCAGCACTGCACCGAAGCTCGGAGAAAAACCGGATCGCGAACGCCGCCACAGGCAGGCCTCCATCCGAACCCCCTCGTCGCGTGCGGGCGTAATCCCTTGATGGCATAAGGCACCCAATCGAATATTGGAGCGAGGTGGTTATGACTATTTCTGCGAACGTGATGGGATGTGGGGGCGGGTTTGTTGCTGCGTTGAGCGACGGTCGGCGCATCGAGGAAGCGGATCTGCGCTCCGTGGCCAATGCTCTGCATCGCGCTGGAGTGCCGGCCAATGGCGTGAGCCACGAGTGGCACGGTGGTCAGCGCATGCTCACGGCCGGCCAGCAAGTGGCACTGAATGGCGAAATTCGGAGTCTCGAGCGACAGCATCCGGGCTGGGCGGCCGCGGCATAACCAAGCTGCACCGAGAAGGGCTGAGTTCGATCAAGGCGGGTGCCGGAAGATTCAGCCTTGGTTACTTGATGTTCCGCTTGCGGATGATCGGCTGCATGAACTTGACCGAGAATGTCCAGCCGTCTGGCGTCGCCTTCAGGATCAGGCTTTTCGAGTTGACGCCTTCTTCGAAAGCCGGCCCGAGCCGGCCAGTTCGATGGCGCCGATGCCTTTGATGACGCAGGCGCCGGGCAGGGTGACGAAAGCCGATTCAGCGGCGACCGCGACGAACTGACCCTCCTTCGACTCCGAGCAGGAGAGGCCTTTTGGCACGCTGGCGGGATCGGTTTTCCAGCCCTGACGTAGCGCGTCGAGTGCGGCGAGCAGTTCCGGGGTGGTCTTGACGGCGAGTGCGACTTCGCACGATTTGGCATGGCTCATTCGATTGCTCCGGCTGGGGTGATTGGGTTCATTCTGGCGTCCGGTGGCTGTTGCGCAGAGCCCATTTCGGCGAGATAGTTGCGGACTTCGGCCTGCAACCAGTCGCTAAAGGCCAGCAGCTTGGCAGTGCCGTGGCTGCGCATGGGCCAGACCAGCCAGTAGGGGTTCTGGTAGGGCACGGTGATATTCGAGAGCAGGACCAGTTCGCCGCGCTGCAGCGCGTCGTGCACCAGCGAACGGCGGGTCAGGCTGACCCCTTGGCCCTGGCGCAGGGCTTCGATGACCAGGTTGGAATCGCTATAGACCGGTCCGCCGAGCGGGGTTTCCGGCAGGCCGGCGGCGGCGATCCAGTTACTCCAGCTTTCGACCGAGCGGATCAGCGGCGCGGCGAGGATCTCTCCCGGCGTCTGCGGCAGGTTGCCGCCATTGAAGCCGGGGGCGGCGACGGCGACCAGTTGGTCAATGAATAGCTGGGTCTGCGAAGTGCCTTCCCAGCCGCCGGGCCCCATGCGGATCGCGGCATCGACTCGGTCGACCGCGAAATCGATGACTTCGAGGCTGGCCCGCAAAGTCAGCTTGAGATCGGGGTGCGCCGCCAGAAAGCGCGGCAGGCGGCGAACCAGCCAGTTGGCGCCGAAGGAGGGCAGGATGGCGATGATCAGCTCGTCGGCGCGGGGCAGCGAGAGCACATCGGTAGTGGCGGCGGAAATGTCCTTGAGCGCCATGCGTAGGCGCAGGGCGTAGATGCGGCCGTCTTCGGTAATGTTCAGGCGCTTGCCGGCGCGGGTGAACAGGCTGAGGCCGAGATAGTCCTCGAGCGAACGCAACTGCTGGCTGACCGCGCCGTGCGTGACATGCAGCTCGTCGGCTGCCTGAACGACGCTGCCCAGGCGGGCAACCGCTTCGAAGGCGCGCAGGGCGGGCATGGGTGGCAGGTTTTCCATGTTAGAAATTCTAACGCTTAACCGGAAAGCAAATCGCTTTTTCCTTGCTGGGCGGCGGAGTATATTGTGGCCATGTTTTATGGATGATAGCCATGGTTACATATGCCCGTTTGTTGCTCTACCCCGGTGAAATCCTGCGGCTGGATGGCGACCGCGAATTCGCGATTGCCTGCGAACAAGGGGAGCTTTGGCTGACCGCCGGGGTCGAAGGGGTTGATCACGACCTCAAGGCCGGCCAGCGCGCCCGCTGTCCGAAAGGCCGCATCCTGATCGAAGGCAGCGGCGTGCTGGCCATCGAACCGGTGGATTGCCGGCAGCCCTTCGGCCAATGGCATGGCATCCTACCGTTTCGTAATCTTGAACTGATCGGCCAGTCGCCGGCCAAAACTTCACTTCATGCGAGGACTCTCTGATGTTCGATCTCTATATCGGTAACAAGAACTACTCTTCCTGGTCCTTGCGGCCCTGGCTGCTGATGAAGCATTTCGGCGTGCCCTTTGCCGAGCACATGGTGTCGGTGGCCGGGCGCGACTACAACCCGGCGCTCAAGCCGCTGGCCGGCAATGCCCGCGTCCCCAGCCTGCATGAAGACGGTTTCCAGGTCTGGGAGAGCATTGCGATTGCCGAGTTCCTGGCCGAGCGCTACCCGGCGATGTGGCCGGCCGATCCGAAGGCCCGGGCCAGGGCGCGCAGCATTTCGGCCGAGATGCATGCCGGCTTTGCACAGCTGCGCACGGCGATGCCGATGAACCTCAAGTTCAAGCTCAAGGGCAAGCCGGCGGCGCCAGAAGTGCAGCGCGACATCGACCGGGTGGTCGAAATCTGGGAAGAGGCGCGTAGCCGTTTTGCCACGGACAGCGGACCGTACCTGTTCGGTGACTTTTCGGTGGCCGATGCAATGTATGCGCCCATCGTCTGGCGCTTCCATGTCTATAACGTCGACCTACCGCCGGTGGCCGCCACTTATCGCGATGCCATGCTCTCCCATCCGGCGATGCGCGAATGGTACGCGGCGGGCATTGGCGAGCATGAGGCGCATGCCCATTACGACAAGCTGGCCGACGAATACGGCGGGCCGCGTTGAGGGAGGTGGCCGTGTCCGGTGCCGGGCAAGTGGTTAGAATGTCTGTCACTCGATCAATGACACGGCTATCCAGCGCCGGACTCCCCATGGCCACACCTAGTTTCCCCAGAACGCCCCAGCTCACCGGGCATGATGCCGAAGGCAAGCGCGCCGAAATCCTCGACTATTTCCACGCCACCTTCGACCGTTACGAGCAGCTGTTCGAAGTGCTGAGCGGCGACGAGGCCTACTTCGTCAAGCCGATCGCCCTGCGCCATCCGCTGATCTTCTATTTCGGCCACACCGCGACCTTCTTCATCAACAAGCTGGTGCTCGCCGGTCTGATCGACCAGCGCATCAATCCCGGCTTCGAGTCCATGTTCGCAATCGGGGTCGACGAAATGAGCTGGGACGATCTCAGCGAGGCGCGCTACGACTGGCCGAGCGTCGAGCAGGTCGGCGCCTATCGCCGCGAAGTGCGGGCCACCGTCGACCGCCTGATCCGCACGCTGCCGCTGAGCCTGCCGATCGGCTGGGAACATCCGTGGTGGGTGATAGTGATGGGCATCGAGCACGAGCGCATCCATCTCGAAACCTCGTCGGTGCTGATCCGCCAGCACCAGTTGAAATACGTCAAGCCGCACCCGGCCTGGGAACCCTGCCGACGCAGCGGCCCGGCCCCGGCCAACGAACTGGTCGCCATTCCGACCGGCGCCGTGCATCTCGGCCGTGAGCGCAGCGCAACGGCCGTCTACGGCTGGGACAACGAATTTGGCAGCCACCAGGCGGCGGTCGCCGCTTTCCAGGCCAGTCGCTACCTGGTTTCCAACCGCGAATTCCTTGCCTTCGTCGAGTCCGGCGGCTATGCCGACGAGGCGCTGTGGTCGGAGGAGGGGGCGGCCTGGAAGAACTTTGCCCAGGCCGAACACCCGACCTTCTGGATAGCGGACGGCGCCGGCTGGCGTCTGCGCCTGATGCTCGAAGAAGTCGCGATGCCCTGGGACTGGCCGGTGGAAACCAATTTTCACGAGGCCAAGGCCTTCTGCAACTGGCGGACCCGTCTGACCGGGCTGCCGGTGCGCCTGCCCAGCGAAGATGAATGGCAAGCCCTGCGCGCCTTCGCCGGAGTCGGCGAGCTGTCGGCCGACGAAACGGCAGCCAACCTGCAACTCGATCACTGGGCCTCGTCCTGCCCGGTCGGCGAATTCGCCCATGGCCCGCTGTTCGACGTGATCGGCAATGTCTGGCAGTGGACCGAGACGCCGATCTATCCCTTCGCCAGCTTCGAAGTGCATCCGCTCTACGACGACTTCACGACGCCAACCTACGACGACCGCCACAACCTGCTCAAGGGTGGGGCATGGGTGTCCTGCGGCAACGAGGCGCTGCCCGCTTCGCGCTATGCCTTCCGTCGTCATTTCTTCCAGCATGCCGGTTTCCGCTATGTCGTCGGCGAGGCGCCGGCCGCTGTGCAGACCTCACATTACGAAACCGATCGCCTGCTTTCCGAATACGCCGAATTTCACTACGGTGACAGCTATTTCGAGGTGCCCAATTTCCCGCGTGCCCTGGCCCAACTGGCCATCACAGCGATGGGCGACAAGCCGGCCGCCACGGCCCTCGATCTCGGCTGTGCCACCGGCCGCGCCAGCTTCGAGCTGGCCCGGCATTTCGAGCGCGTCACCGGTATCGACTTCTCGGCCCGCTTCATCGGCCTCGGGACGCAACTGGCCGAGCAAGGTAGCCTGCGCTACACCTTGGTCGAGGAAGGCGAACTGGTCGCCTACAAGGAACGCACCCTGGCCGAGCTCGAACTGGCCGAGGTGGCCGACAAGGTTGAGTTCTACCAGGGCGATGCCTGCAACCTGAAGCCGCATTTCACCGGCTACGACCTGATCCTGGCCGCCAACCTGATCGACCGCCTGTACAGCCCGGCCAAGTTCCTCGGCGAGGTACATGAGCGCCTGAATTCCGGCGGCCTGCTGCTGATCGCCTCGCCCTACACCTGGCTGGCCGAACACACCAAGCGCGAGGAATGGATTGGCGGTTTCAAGCAGGCCGGCGAGAACTTCACCACGCTCGATGGCCTCAAGGCCATCCTCGGCCGGCACTTCCGGCTGGTTCGCGGACCGCTGTCGGTGCCCTTCGTGATTCGCGAGACCAAGCGCAAGTTCCAGCACACGCTGTCTGAAGTCAGCATCTGGGAGCGGGTTGCCGGGTAAGCGGCGGGCGGTTATCGAACTGCTGCCGTGTTGGAGATACAAAAAATGGGCTCCGTCTGACGGAGCCCATTTACATGGCGGAAGTGGCCGCTTAAGCCGCCTTGCTTACCTTCAGCACGGCCTCAGCAGATTTTCTGGCGGCTTCCGTGGTGGCCGACAAGTTCTGATTGGCCGCCGTCGTGAATTGTTTGACGCCATTGTTGAACATGTCGAACGACCCATTCCAGTCGGTCGGGAGCTTGAAGTTGTCACTGAAGACGCCCATTTGGGTGGTCAGCAGTTTGAGAACTTCCTGTTGGGTTTCTGCAAGAATTTCGTAGGCACTGCGCGAGTAAGCCATCGACTTGTCGATCATCGGCTGCAGGGAGGTGGCCTGAGGAAACTCGAACCCCGATTTGCTGCCGGCAGCCGGGCGCTGCCTGGTGACCGACATGCCTTCGTCGAGGGCGTCGCGAATAGTGGACAGATTGAGTTCGGTGAAGCGTTCGGCGCTCACCATGTATATATTGGCCAGGGCATGAATCGCTTCGGCGTTGGCAGGGTTTGCGCTGGGGAGGCTATGTGAGTTCTTTTGTGTCATGGTGTTTCCTTTGCTGCGACTGCTGCATGGGCAATACGTTCCCCTCGTCGTCGAACGATTGATCTATTGGCTAGGGGGAGATGTCAGCGATTGATGTTTCCGGGCTGACACTTCAGGGTGGCACAGATTGCCGCAAAGTCCATGAGTCGTTGTGTAACGGTGAGCGATCTTGCGCTGGCCGTCATTTGCCGCATTCATCCCCAGCGTCAAAAAACCGAACCTGGTTGCCGCCCGCCGTCTTGGCCAGATACATCGCCAAGTCGGCCCGCTTCAGCGCACTCGCCGGGCTTGCTTCATGCTGGTCGAACAAGGTCACGCCGATGCTTGACGTGCACCGATGCTCAATTGTGGTTTGTACATTCGCGGCGTCGGTGACGGCGAGTAGAAAGGGTTGCTCGAGGGCGACCCGCAGCTTTTCGGCAATGGTCCCCGCCTGGGCGCTGGATTCCGCATTTTCCAGGTCGAGCTGGCTGAGCATGACGACAAACTCGTCGCCACCCAGGCGGGCCACGGTGTCCATCTCGCGCACGCACCGTTTCAGCCGGTCCGCCACTTCGATCAAAAGTAAATCGCCGACGTCGTGGCCGTAGGTGTCGTTGAGCACCTTGAAATTGTCCAGGTCGAGAAACATCAGGGCGCCGAACAGGTTGCTGCGCGAACTGGCGGCGATCGCCTGACTCAAGCGGTCGCAGAACAGGCGCCGGTTGGGCAGCATGGTCAGGACATCATGGAAGGCCATTTGCCGAACCTGTTCCTGCAACCGCTTGCGTTCGGTGATGTCGTGCGAGACGACGACGATGCGCACCACTCGCCCGTCCTTGTCCTTGATCACGCTGCCATGCGATTCCATGTCGCGGACGCTGCCGTCGGCCATCTGGAAGCGGAATTCGATCCGCTGCCCCTGGCCGGTGCGGACCGTTTCGTAAAAAACCTGCCTGACGTACTCCCGGTCGTCCGAGTGGATCTCGGCGAAGGAGTCAGTGTTGCGCAGATCTTCGGGTGCGCCGAAAAACTGCTCGTATGACGGGCTGTTGTAGAGACGCCGACCCTCGACGTCCAACACCGCGATGAAGTCCGACAGGTTTTCCGCAATCAGATGGAAGAACTCCTTCTGCTCGCGTAGGGCCTCTTCCGCGCGCTTGCGCTCGGTAATGTCGATGAATGCGGTGCGGCACAAGCGCTTGCCTTCTGCATCCAGGGCGCCGATCGAACGCAGATGGACCCAGAATGTCGTGCCGTCTGCTTTCACCATGCGCAGATCGCAGCTATGCAGCTCACCGGTGGCGAATAGCTCCTGGGTGTGGCAATGGAAGGTGTCTTGCTCCTCCTTGAGGATGAAGCTGCGGATCGGATGCTCGATCAGATCCTGCGGGGCGACGCCGAGCAAGGTGGCCGCTGTCTGGTTGGCTTGCAAAATTCGTCCGGTCTCGCTCAGCGTGCAGTAACCGACCGGCGCCAGATTGTAGAGTTCGAAGTAGATGACCTTCGACGCCTCCAGGTTTTCTTGCGTCCGGCGCAGTTCTTCGTTCTGCATGCTGAGTTCGATCTGATGGACCTGCAGTTCGAGGAGCAACTTTTGCGGGTCGGTATCGATCGTCGTCATTGGCAAACCTTGTTGGGCAACGCGTTCCTTTGCCTGATGGCGCAGATCCATCTGATTCTGGGTATTACTGGTTGTCATGGCGCTAGATCACCGGGGACTCGTGCGGCGCGCTACCAAACCAGCCGTCGAATTTCTGAAGATCATGCCGATAACCGCCTGCGCATGATCGTCGATCGCCTTGCCATCGCTGTGAGTAGCGTTTGCCCTGCTGGTGACCCACATTGGAGTCTCCTCTGTGATTGGGTTGCTAGCGCCGGCCTGCTGCTGGAGTACGTTGCCGTAAATCCGCAAGGCAAATGCCGGTTCTCTGTCGAGTCTGTCTGCTGCTCAGGATATCTCAATGGCATTTATTTTGCAGGGTAAAACACTTGAGCCTCACAATATTGCTTTGAGCGCTTACCGCTCTAAAAATTCACTTTAGCCCGCTAGGATGAGACTGCCAGCCATGTTTAATGTTCTCATCATTCAGGCGCGGCTCGCATCGGGAAACCTGACGATCTCTGTCAGAAACCGCCACTATGCTTGTAGGATATTGCGTCATGGGTGGTGCAGAAACTGCCGGCTTGGCATCTATCCCGTCGACAACGCGTCGGCAAACTGGTGATTGACATCGCGGTGATGCGCCTCGTCGGCGCGGACGGCGATGATGACTTCGCGCAGGCGCGCGTCGGGGGCAAGCTGCCAGTATTTGATGGCGATCGCCGGGGCTGGGACGTTGGCGTAGGTGTCGTTGTCCACTCCCGCCAGATACTCGGTGTAACTGTAAACCGCTTCTTCCTCCAGATAGCCGACCAGACGATGCGCGGTCCGCGGCGAAATCAGATACAGAACAAAGAAGAAGTTGTAGAAAGCGCCCTGCACAAGCACGACCAGTAGCCGTTCCAAGCGGGTTGGTCGGGCAATCTGCAGAAAGGTCATCAAATGCATGCGTTCGTTCTCGGCTTCGTCGAGCAGGGTGCGGATCCAGCCGTCGTCGCTTTCCATGCGCCGCAGGGCCCGCAGATGTTGCAGCGAACCGCCTACCATGCCCGGCACTGCGGCTACCGTCTCAAGGACCACTGCGCGATGGCCATAGCGGCGAGCGAAGAAAGTGTCGGCAAAGAAGCGCAGAAAGCGGACCAAGGCATAGGCCATTCGGTCGCGGAAGTTTCGGGGCGCATAGTGTGTCAGGGGCGGTGGAGTTTCGATCATGCGGCGGCAAGGCATTTGTTCCCGGTCTGATTCGGCATCGCGATTTCCTGGATTCCCCGGACAGTTTGAAACCTCATCATCGCAAGCTGCGGGCAAGCGGTCTGTTGGATAGCACACAGATTGGCCGCCCGGGGGTGTTGTTTGCCGAATCAATCACTTTCAAAACCAGGTCCTATGTTATATAGGACACATAGTGGCGATGATGTCAGCGAAACGAGCGTTTCTGACGAACGTGCCACCGGGAGAGCTGGTGCGGTACGGTGCTTCGGAGGGGTGATGAAAGACAACGACTACTACGGCATTCTGGGTATCGCTCCCGGCGCCACTGCCACAGAAATCAGGCAGGCTTATCGCCGCCTTGCCCATCGCTGTCATCCCGATGTCGCCGACGATCCCGATGGCGAGCCGAAATTCAAGGCGGCGAGTGAAGCCTATCGGACGCTGAAATGCCCCGAGGCACGGGCCGCCTATGATCGCCTGTCAGTGTTCGGGACGGATCGTGGTGCATCCCCGCCAATCAACGGTTCTTTCGACTTCTGGTTCGTCGTGCTCCAGGGGCCCGCCTGGATGTGGTTCTGGATGGGGACCTGACGAGACGGCCGGTTCGGCCAAGCGCTGCCTAGCCGCCGCGCATCTTGCCCAGCGCCAGGTTGGCGGCGGCGGTGCGGGTTTCCACCCCGAGCTTCTCGAAAACGTGCTCCAGGTGCTTGTTTACGGTACGCGGACTGTTGCCGAGGATATCGCCGATATCGTTGCTGGTCTTGCCCTGGACCACCCAATAGAGCACTTCGGCTTCGCGCTGGGTGAGGCGGAAGGCGGCGATCAGCGATTCGATGGCCGAGGCGTCGTTTTCCTCGCGCAGCACGACCAGCCATTCATCGTCGGCCGTCTGGTCATGGAAAGAGGCGAGCAGGCGGCGGCTGCCATCGGCGAGCAGCAATGAGTGCGGCTCGCGCCCATCGCGGCGGGCGCGGTGAGCGTCGGCGATCCAGTTCAGCAGTTCTTCCGGCGCCACTTCTTCCGGGTTGGCGAAATAGTCGTTGAGCAGTTTGCGGGCCAACGGCGTCTGCCAGACCAGCCGGCCGTCGCGGGCGCGGACGGCGACCGTGGCCTGGCCGAATGCGTCGAGCGCGGTGCGCGCCTGCTTCATCTGGCGGGCGTTCTGGATATGGGCGGCGATGCGGGCGAGGACTTCCGGCGGGCGGATTGGCTTGGTGACGTAGTCGGCGCCGCCGGCGCTGAAGGCGGCAACGACGTGTTCGGTCTCGGTCAGCCCGGTCATGAAGACGATAGGGATCTGCTGCGTGGCGAAATCGGCCTTCAAGCGGCGGGCGACCTCGAAGCCATCCATGCCCGGCATCACGGCGTCGAGCAGGATGACGTCGGGCAGGCTCTGGCGGGCACGTTGCAGCGCCGATTCGCCGTTGGTGGCGACGAGCACGGTGTGGCCGGCTTCATCGAGCGCGTCGTGGAGCAGGGAAAGGTTTTCCGGGACATCGTCGACGATCAGGACGATGTCTGAAACGCTTCTATCAACGGGCATCGCGTATTTTCCTGAGAATTTCCTTCATGGCATCGAACTGGAATTGTCGTGCCAGATCGCGCAGCACGCGGACGAACTCATGATGTTCGGGAGCGATCTTTTCGATCTCTGCCAGCTTGCTGAGGATGCCGCGCAGGTAACCGAGGCCGATCAGTTCGTCGAGCGCCGCGAGATGTGTTTCCTTGGGTGCGATCAGCGGGGGCGGTTCGGCAGGGGCAGCTGGTGGTGGGGTCGGAGTGTTGGCGGTCACCCATTCCAGTTCCAGCTTGCGACCGATCCAGGTCAGCAATTCGTTGACGCGCAATGGTTTGACGATGAAATCCTCGGGCGCGATGCCGGCATCGTTGTCCAGGCTCTTGTCGAAGGCGTTGGCCGAAAGGATGGCGATATGGGCTTCGCTCAGCCCTTGCCGGCGGATGCGGCGGATGGTTTCCCAGCCATCGATGCCGGGCATGCCGAGGTCCATGAAGATCAGGTGCGGCGCGAAACGCGGGATCGCGGCGAGCGCCTCGTAACCGCTCGCTGCCGGCTCGATGATGAAGCCGAGGGGCTCGAGCAGGCGCTGTAGCATCTCGCGGTCGACCTTCTCGTTATCGACGACCAGGATGCGTCGACGCACGCCGACATAGCCGACCCGGTTGAGGCGCGGCAGTTCGCGGGCGGCCTGCGCCGAATGCACCTGCGGCAGGAAGAGGCGGATGCGGAACAGGGTGCCGGCGCCGGGCGTGCTCGAGACCTGCATCTCGCCGCCCATCAGGTCGGTCAGCATGCGGGCGATGGTCAGGCCGACGCCGCTGCCGCCGGCCTGCGCCGTGCTGCCGCGCACGAAGGGTTCGAAGATGCGCTCCAGTTCGGCGGCTGGAATACCAGGGCCGCTGTCGCGGATATCGAAAACCGCCATGTCGCGCCGGCATTCGACCTTGAACGCGACGCTGCCGCGGACGGTGAATTTGACCGCGTTGCCCAGCACGTTGATCAGGATCTGGCGCAGGCGCTTCTCGTCGGCGCGGACCACGGCCGGCAGCTCGCCAGCCGGCTGGTAGTCGAAAGCCAGGCCCTTGTTGCGAGCCTGCAGTTCGAACATGCCGACGATCTGCTGCATGAACTCGGGGAAATCGAGCGCCTTGACCTCCAGCGTCAGCTTGCCGCCCTCGATGCGGGCGATATCCAATGTGCCCTCGATCACCGACAGCAAGTGGTCGCCGGATTTGCGGATGACGTTAACCGCCTGCCGGCGATGGGGCGGCACGTCCTCGTCGGCGTCGAGAATCTGGGCGTAGCCGAGGATGCTGTTGAGCGGGGTCCGCAATTCGTGGCTGATTGCCGTGAGGTAGCGGCTCTTCGCCTGGTTGGCCTGCTCGGCGACGGCCTTGGCCTTCTGCAGCGCCTCGTCGGTGCGCTGGTGCGATTCGATTTCCTGAATCAGCAACTGCGTCTGGCGGTTCGATTCCTCCTGCGCCACCTGCCGGCTCTGCTGGGTCAGCACCATCCACCAGGCGGCGACGCCTGAAAGCATCAGCAGCGCGGCAAAGGCCTTGATAAAACTGTCCTGCAGGGCGGCGATCAGCACCGTCTGCTGCGGCCCGAAGGCGAGCAGTTCGTGGGTGTAGAGTACGCCGAGAACCAGCGCCAGCACCGGCACGATGCCGGCCATCAGCAGCAGGTAATGGCCGAGCCCGGTTTCCAGATAGGGCCGGGCGGGCGCCGGCAGCAGGCGGCGCAACACGGCGTTCCACTGGGCCGTTAGGCTGGCTTCCGGCTTGCACAGGTCGTGGCAGCGGGCATCGAGCGAACAGCACAGCGAACAGATCGGCCCTTGATAGGCCGGGCAGTGCGCCATGTCTTCGCCTTCATAATCGCGTTCGCAAATGACGCATTTCTGAGCTTGGGGTGTCGTGGTGGCGGGTGGCCGGGCCAGGTAGTAGCGGCCGCCGGTGGCCCAGGCGATCAGAGGCGAAATGAGCAGGGCGCTGCCGAGTGCGACGAAGGAGGCGTAGGGCTGGAGATCGCTGCCGAAGAGGCCGACGAAGGCGGCGATCGAGAGTAGCGAGGCGATGCCCATGGCGCCGACGCCGACCGGGTTGACATCGTAGAGGTTGCTGCGCTTGAACTCGATGCCTTGTGGCGAGAGGCCGAGCGGCTTGTTGATGACGAGATCGGCGACCACCGCCGCCATCCACGAAATGGCGATGTTGGAATAAAGGCCGAGGACCTGGCCGAGCGCCTTGAAGACGTCGAGCTCCATCAGCAGCAGGGCGATCAGGGTGTTGAAAACGACCCAGACGACGCGCCCCGGGTGGCTGTGGGTGAGCCGGGCGAAGAAATTGGACCAGGCCAGCGAGCCGGCGTAAGCATTGGTGACGTTGATCTTGAGCTGGGAAACGACGACGAACAGCACCGTGGCGGCGATCGCCAGGCTCGTGTTGTCGAAGACGTGCGAGAAGCCGATCAGGTACATCTGGTTGGGGTCGACCGCCTTCTCGGCGGGCACCGCATTGCGCAGCGCCAGCCAGGCGAGCAGAGCGCCGCCGAGCATTTTCAGGATGCCGGGTACGACCCAGCCCGGTCCGCCGACGATGACCCCGAACCACCAGCGGCGGCGGTTGGCAGCCGTGCGCTCGGGCATGAAGCGCAGGTAATCGACCTGTTCGCCCATCTGGGTGACCAGGGCAATGCCGACGGTCAGCGCCGCACCGAACAGGTGCGGGTCGAAGCCGCCGCCCGTGCCGTGTTCGCCGGCGTATTGCCAGAGGCCGGCCAGCGCTTCCGGTTCCTCGGCCAGAACGAAGGCGTAGGGCAGGATCAGCAGGAACAGCCAGAGGGGCTGCGTCCACGCCTGCAACTTGCTGATCGCGGTGACGCCGTGGGTGACCAACGGGACGACGACCAGGGCGCAGATCAGGTAGCCCCAGGCCGGTGGGATCTTGAAGGCGAGTTCCAGCGCATAGGCCATGATCGCCGCTTCGAGGGCGAAGAAGATGAAGGTGAAGGAGGCGTAGATCAGCGAGGTGATGGTCGAGCCGATGTAACCGAAGCCAGCGCCGCGCGTCAGCAGATCCATGTCGAGGCCGTGGCGGGCGGCGGTGTGGGCGATCGGCAGGCCGATCAGGAAGATGATCAGGCCGGTGGCGAGGATGGCCCAGAAAGCATTGATGAAGCCGGCATTGACCAGCATGGTGGCGCCCACCGCCTCCAGCACCAGGAAAGAGGCGGCGCCGAAAGCGGTGTTGGCGACGCGCATTTCCGACCACTTGCGGAAGCTGCGCGGCGTGAAGCGCAGGGCGTAGTCTTCCAACGTCTCGTTGGCGACCCAGGTGTTGTAGTCGCGGCGAATCTTGATGACGCGCTGGGTGGGCGAGGGAACGGCGGAATTCATGAGGTAGGGCGAAGCATGTTCCATGCCCTGCTCATAGGCCCGTAAACCGGATTTTCGTGCCCCAGTCTGGTGCGCTTTAGGGCTGTGGCTGCTCCGCCTTGAACGCCTCGATGACGCTGGCCAGTTCCTCGGCGGCGGCGTCGAAGTCGTAGATCGCAATCTGTTTGGCGACCTTGCCGAGTTGGGCGTCCCATGGCGATCCACGCAGTTCGCCGGCCAGTTCCTCTACGGCCTCGGCGGCGCTGGCATCGCTTTCGGCCAACAGCGTGGTCAGCCTGTCGAGCAACGGCTGGACGCGTTCCGGGTCGAGCTCCACGGTAGCCCCCTCGGGCGCTTGTTCAACCGTCGCCAGGCGTTGCAGGCCATCGATCACCGGGGCCAGTCGGGACAGGGTGCGCGCCAGTGCGGCGGCGATACGCTCGGCGTCGTCGCCGCGTTGGCAAGCCTGCTCCAGTTCGGTGGCGGCGGCCTGGACTTCGCGGGCGCCGATGTTGCCGGAAGTGCCGCGCAGCGAGTGGGCGGCGCGGGTTGCAGCCAGGGGGTCAGCATCGTCCTGGGCGGCAGCGAAGAGGCTGGCGAAGTCGCGCGCGCCGTCCCGGAACCTGGTCAGCAGCCGGCGATAGAGTTTCTCGTTACCCATCGTCGTCGCCAGTCCGGCCCGGGTGTCGATCCCCGGCAGGTCGGCGAAGGCACCGCCCGCGGAGGCCGAGCGATCGGCGGCGGGCAGTTTGTCCGGGTGGGCTGCCGTGACCCAGTGGGCGATGGTGGCGAACATCTGGTCGACCTTGAGCGGTTTCGGGATGTGGTCGTTCATGCCGCAGGCGATGACTTTCTCGCGCTCGCCGGCCATCGCATTGGCCGTCATCGCGATCACCGGCAGCGTGGTCCAGCGCGGGTTGCGGCGGATTTCGCGGGTCGCCTCGTAGCCGTCCATCACCGGCATCTGGCAATCCATCAGCACGCCGTCGAAATCCCTTTCGCGATTCAGAATCTCGAGCGCCTGTTGGCCGTTGCCGGCCAGTCGCACGGTGATCCCGGCTGAGCGCAGCAGTTCGGTTGCCAGTTCCTGATTCAGCTCGTTGTCCTCGACCAGCAGCAATTTGGCGCCGGCCAGGTGGCGCATGGTCGCCAACTGGTCGTCGGCTTTCTGATGGGCTCGGGTCTCGATCGCGATGCCCTTGTTCAGAACCTCGCCGATGGTTTCAAGCAGGGTCGAGGGATTGACCGGCTTGGTCAGTATCGATTTCAGCGTTACCCCGCGCTCGGCGGCATGCTCGGCAGCTTCTTCGCGGCCATGGGCGGTGACCATGATCACCGTCGGCAGGGTCTGACTATGCTTGTGCTGCATCTGGCGGACGCATTCGACGCCGTCCATGTTCGGCATCTTCCAGTCCATCAAAACCAGGTCGTAGGTCCGCCCGCTGGCGGCGGCTTCGTCGAGCTTCTGCAGCGCCGCGGCGCCGTCGCCGGCGAGCTCGACGTCGAGACCGAAGCTGCGTGCCATTGCCGAAAGGATCTCGCGAGCCGAGGCATTGTCGTCGACCAGCAGCAGGCGCAGCCCGAGCAATTCGTCGGCCAGGAACATGCGGCGCATCGTCGGCTGGGCCTGCAGCCCGAAACGGGCCGTGAAGTGGAAAACCGAGCCCCGGCCGTAGTCGCTCTCGACCCAGATCCGGCCGCCCATCAGCTCGACCAGTTTCTGCGAGATGCTCAGGCCGAGCCCGGTGCCGCCATATTTGCGGGTGGTCGAGGCGTCGGCCTGGCTGAAGGCGCTGAAGATCTGGCCGCACTGCTCCGGGGTCATGCCGATGCCGCTGTCGCCGACCCAGAAATGCAGTTCGACCTCCTGATCGGTGCTGGCCAGGCGCTCAATGCCGATGACGATTTCGCCGTGTTCGGTGAATTTGACGGCATTGTTGCCGAGATTGACCAGCACCTGGCCGAGACGCAGCGGATCGCCGATCAGCGCCGTCGGGATGTCGGGCGCGGCATTGAACAGCAGCTCCAGTTCCTTGTCTTCGGCCTTCATGCCGACCAGGCCGGCGAGATCGTCCATGACGTCCTCGAGGCGGAAGTCGATGCGCTCCATCGTCATCTTGCCGGCCTCGATCTTCGAGAAATCGAGGATGTCGTTGATGATGCCGAGCAGGTTCTCGGCCGAGCGATTGACCTTCTCGATATAGTTGCGCTGGCGGGCATCCAGTTCGGTGCCGAGCGCCAGATGCGACATGCCGATGATGACGTTCATCGGGGTACGAATCTCGTGGCTCATGTTGGCCAGGAAGTCGGATTTCATCTTGGTCGCTTCCTCGGCGGCCTCCTTGGCCGCGGCCATCGCCCGCTGGGCGGCTTTCTGGTCGGCGATGTCGACGAAGGTGCCGACCAGGCCGCCCGGCGTGCCGTCGGCCTTGGCGAAACCCGTGACGTAGTACAGCGTCTCGTGAATCTTGCCGTCGCTGAACGGCATCGGCACCTCGCGGCGGACCGTGCCGCTCGTCGCAATGGTCTGTTCGTCTTCGGCCTGGTAGGCGATGCGGTCGGCCTCGGGCAGGTAGTCCAGATCGAGAACCCGCTTGCCAACCAGGTCTTCCCGGCGGACGGCGAAGGTCTCCTCGTAGGCCCGGTTGAAGCCGAGAAAGCGCGTATCGGCGCCCTTGTAGAAGATCGGGTAGGGGATCGTGTCGACCAGCGCCTGCTGGAAGGCGAGCTGGTCGGCCAGTTCGGCTTCGCTGCGGGTGAGAGCGGCGGTGCGCTGCTCGACCTTGTCTTCCAGCGTCCGGTTGGCGTCGGCCAGGTCATCGGTCGCCTTCAGCAGCAGACGGCGCATGTTCTCCTGGGCCTGGGCCAGGACGCGAATTTCGCGGATCGACGAATGGACTTCACCGGCTGGCGCTGCGAGCTGGAGGGTGCCGATCCGTTCGCTTTCGCGGGCCAGCCGATAGAGCGGCCGGGCGATCTGGTGGGCCAGGCGGTAGGCGATGAAGGTGGCGATGGCGAGCAGGCCGAGCAGGATCAGACCGAGCATGGCCAGGAAGTCGGGGGCGATCGGCACGAAATCCTCGAAGGGGGCGGTGCTGGTGATCCAGAAATACTGGTTGCGTACCCGCAGCAGGTCGACATTGGCGATCCACTCTTTGCCGTCCGGCGCGGCGATCCGGAAGACTCCTTGATTAGGCGACTCGTTGCGCCGCCAGGTCGCTGCGGCCAGCGCAATGGTGTCGAGGCCAACGGCTTCCGGTTCCTTCAGCACCATGGCGCGGATATCGTCGTCGTTTGCAATGCGCGGGCTCTTCGGCGCGCCGAGCACGCGTCCGTCCGGCATCAGGATGGCGACATGACCGTGCTTGCCGACCTCGAGCTGGCTGGTGAAGCGCGACAGGTCGAGCAGCATGACATCCAGCGCCAGCACCCAGCGCGTGCCGGTGTCGTCCTGCCAGCTCGTGGTCACCGTAATGCCCGGGTCGCCGCTGGTGAAGAAGGTGTAGGGCTCGGACCACTGGATTTCGCCGGCCGGAGCGGCCACGGCCTGCTTGAACCAGGGGCGCTGGCGGTTGTCGTAGCCGCTCGCCTTCCACTCGCTGCCGAGGCGGGTCCGGGTGTCCTGCCAGCTCGTCCAGCGCTGGCGACCGGGGGATTGGGCCGCACTGGCTCGGCGGTTCAGCCAGCCTTTATCGCCGCGCAGCAGCATCAGTTCCTCGCCCCGCTCGTTGGCCAGGTGCACGGCGCTGATCGTCGGGCGGCTGGCCAGCGTCGGCAGCATCAGGCGGTTGAATGCCTGTTCATCATCGATGTCGAGCAGGCCGTCCTTGGCGAACTCTTCGCTCGAGCGCAGCACCCCCTCCAGCGTGGCGACCAGTGCGCCGATTTTTTCGGAGACATTCTGGGTGGCCCGGGTACTTTCCAGGGTGGCCATCCGGTCGAACATCGGCCGCAGTTGCATGTGATAGACCAGGATGCTGAACAGCAACAGGGCTAGCAGGATAAGGCCGACGATGCGGGCCGTAACATGCCGGCGGAGTGGCGGGAAAGCCGTGAAGGAGGGGGCTTGGGTGGTCATGGCCGGGTTCGCCGGGTGACCTTGATCTGGTCACTGTCCTTGAGCCGGGCGCTGATCAGGGCTAGATTGTCCGGGGTGCCATGAACCGCCAGGCGGGGTGCCTTGCCGGCCGGGTCCATCGTGTTGTTCATGCCGCCCCCTTTTGTTTTTGTCCCGGCAAATTGTTGCACGCTTCAATTGTCGGCGCCATAAGCCATTTCACTGAAATATCAGGACGGGAGAATAGGATCTGTGGGGGGCTGAAATGATGCACGATTTTGGTGCGAACCGGCGCGCATAGGCGCTGCCGGGAGCTTCGCCAAGGTGCGTCGATGATTTCAGTCTCAAATAAAACAGTGGCTTAAAAGCTGGTTCGCGTCTTGCTTTAATAGCCATAGTCATTTTGCCCGGAGCAAGCCAGTGTCCATCCATGTCGCACTGAATCACGTTACCCATTACAACTACGACCGCCTGGTCAATCTCGGGCCGCAGGTCATCCGTCTGCGCCCCTGTCCCCATTCACGGACCCGCATCCTCTCTTATTCGCTGAAGGTCGGCCCGGAGAAGCACTTCATCAACTGGCAGCAGGATCCGCAGGGCAACTACCTGGCGCGCCTGGTGTTCCCGGAAAAGACCCGCGATTTCCGTGTCGAGGTTGATCTGGTCGCCGAGATGTCGGTGATCAATCCCTTCGACTTCTTTCTCGAGCCGCATGCCGAGAAAATTCCTTTCGCCTACGAGGCCTGGGAACGTCATGAACTGACGCCGTATCTGCACAAGCTGCCGATGACGCCGCTGTTCGAGAAGTATATGGCGGGCATTTCGCGCGAACCGCTGCGCAGCGTCGACTTTCTGGTGGCGCTCAATGCCCAGTTGCAGCGCGACATCAGCTACACCATCCGCATGGAGCCGGGCGTCCAGACGCCGGAAGAGTCGCTGACCAAACGTTCCGGCTCCTGCCGCGATTCGGCCTGGCTGCTCGTCCAGGTGCTGCGCCACCTCGGCCTGGCCGCCCGTTTCGTGTCCGGCTACCTGATCCAGCTCACCGCCGACGTCAAATCGCTCGACGGCCCCTCTGGTCCGGAAGCCGATTTCACCGATCTCCACGCATGGACCGAAGTCTATTTGCCGGGCGCCGGCTGGATCGGCCTCGATCCGACCTCCGGACTATTCGCCGGCGAAGGCCACATTCCACTGGCGTGCACGCCGGAACCGTCGTCGGCGGCGCCGGTCACCGGTGGGGTCGACGAGTGCGAAACCGAATTCCAGCATCACATGCAGGTCAGCCGGATCTGGGAAGCGCCGCGTGTCACCAAACCCTACACCGATGCGCAATGGATCGAGATCGAACGCCTTGGCCACCAGATCGACGGTACGTTGGGCAAGCTCGATGTCCGCCTGACCCAGGGCGGCGAGCCGACCTTCGTCGCTGTCGACGACCCGGACGGCGCCGAATGGAACACCGCCGCCCTCGGCCCGACCAAGCGCATTTTCGCCGCCGATCTCTTCCATCGCCTGCGCGAGAAATACGCCCCGAACGGCCTGATGCACTTCGGCCAGGGCAAGTGGTACCCCGGCGAACAGCTGCCGCGCTGGAGCCTGAACTGTTTCTGGCGCAAGGATGGCGAGCCGATCTGGAATTCGCCTTCCTTGTACGCCAACGAAAGCATCGATTACGGCGTCACCGCCGAGCAGGCCGGAAAATTCCTGAAGCGGGTGGCCCAACGTCTCGGGGTTACCGACGAGCATGTCTTCCCGGCCTTCGAGGATGCCTACTACTACATGTGGCGCGAGCGCCGTCTGCCGGGGAACGTCGATCCCTTCGATTCGCGGGTCGATGACGCGCTGGAGCGCGAACGCCTGATGAAGGTGTTTACCCAGGGTCTGACCTACACCGTCGGCCATACCCTGCCGATCATGAAGAATGTCTGGGGTCAGTGGCAGACTGGGCCGTGGTTCCTGCGTGCCGAGCGCTGCTACCTGTTCCCCGGCGATTCGGCCATGGGCTATCGCCTGCCGATAGACTCGCAGCCGTGGACGGCGCAGAGCGATTATCCCTACGTCAATCCGCCCGATGCCGAGACGGCGACCGATCCGCTCGACAGCTACGCTCAGTTGCGTGCCCGGGTCAGTGGCGAGCGCGAAGCCCGTATTCCGCAAATGCAGGATCGGCGTAGCGGTTCCGCTGCCGCTTTTGCCGAAGCGCATGGCAAGGGCCATCCCTGGGAGAAGCCGACCGACACCGTGCCCGGCTTCAAGGAATCAGCCGGCTGGATCACCCGCCTGGCGATGTGTGCCGAGCCGCGCGACGGCAAGCTCTACATCTTCATGCCGCCGACCGAGAAGCTCGACGACTACCTGGAAATCGTCGCCGCCGTCGAAGCCACGGCCGACGAGATGAGCCTGCCGGTGATCATGGAAGGCTACGAGCCGCCCTCCGACCCGCGCCTGACCCATTTCCGCGTCACCCCCGACCCCGGCGTCATCGAAGTGAACATCCACCCGGCCCGGAGTTGGGACCAGTTGGTCGACCAGACCACACACCTCTATGAATCTGCCCACATCTCGCGCCTGACCACCGAGAAGTTCATGGTCGACGGTCGCCACACCGGCACTGGCGGCGGCAACCACTTCGTGCTCGGCGGCGCGACGCCCAACGACTCGCCCTTTCTCCGCCGGCCGGACCTCTTGAAGAGCCTGATCGCCTACTGGCACAACCATCCCAGCCTGTCCTACCTGTTCTCCGGCCTGTTTATCGGCCCGACCAGCCAGGCGCCGCGCGTCGATGAAGCCCGTAACGACAGTCTCTACGAGCTGGAAATCGCCTTCGCGCAGATTCCGCAACCGGGTGGACAGGTCCCGCCCTGGCTGATCGACCGCATCCTGCGCAACCTGCTCACCGACGTTACCGGCAACACGCACCGCGCCGAGTTCTGCATCGACAAGCTCTACTCGCCGGATGGCCCGACCGGCCGCCTCGGCCTGCTCGAACTGCGCGCCTTCGAGATGCCGCCGCATTCGCGCATGTCGCTGGCCCAGCAACTGCTGCTGCGGGCGATGATCGCGCGTTTCTGGGAGGAGCCCTACGCACCGGCCCGGCTGACGCGCTGGGGCACCGAACTGCATGACCGCTTCATGCTGCCGTTCTACGCCGAGCAGGATTTCCACGATGTCATGGAGGAAATGGCCGCCGCCGGTTACCCGTTCAAGGCCGAGTGGTTCGCGCCGCACTTCGAATTCCGCTTCCCGAAATACGGCGATTTCGCTGTCAAGGGCATCGAGTTCGAACTGCGCCACGCGCTCGAACCCTGGCACGTCATGGGCGAGGAGGGCAGCGCCGGGACCACAGTGCGCTATGTCGACTCCTCGGTCGAGCGCGTCCAGGTCAAGGTCAAGGGCATGGCGCCCGACCGCTATGTGCTGACCTGCAACGGCGTGCCAGTGCCACTGCAAAACACCGGGACCAATGGCGAGTTCGTCGCCGGCGTGCGCTACCGTGCCTGGCAGCCGGCCTCCTGCCTGCATCCGACGATCGGCGTCCATGCGCCGCTGGTCTTCGACCTGGTCGATACCTGGATGCAGCGTTCGCTGGGCGGTTGCCAGTACCATGTGGCGCATCCGGGCGGGCGCAGTTTCGATACCTTCCCGGTCAATGCCTTCGAGGCCGAAAGCCGCCGTCTGGCGCGTTTCTTCCGCTTCGGACACACGCCGGGCAAGATCCAGGTCGGTGCCCCGCAGGCCAGCGCCGAACACCCGTTTACGCTAGACTTGCGGCGTTCCTAACCCGGCGGGTTTCGGCCTCCGGGCCGCATAAAAGGGCCGGAAACGGCCTGCCCGCATTGCCCGACTGGCTGAATGGCCCGCACTCTCCTCGCGATCTACCCGAACAGCCCCGCCGCTACGACGAAATGTTGACGGCGGACGGGAGCGTGCGTCCGCACTGGCACAAGTTTTTCACCCATCTCGATTCGGTGGCGCCGGAGGAGATGCGGCGCCGGCTCGAATTTGTCGACCGGCGGATCCAGGAAAACGGGGTCACCTACAACGTCTATGCCGATCCCAGCGGCTCGGACCGGCCGTGGGCCCTCGACCCGCTGCCGCTGATCATCGCCCCCGAGGAGTGGGCTGCGGTCTCTGCCGCCATCGCCCAGCGCGCCCGGCTGCTCAACGCCATGCTGGCCGATCTCTACGGCGAACAGAAACTGCTCGCCGACGGCCTGCTGCCGCCGGCCCTGGTCTATGGCCAGCACGGCTACCTCTGGCCCTGCCGCGGCATCAAGCCGCCGGGCGGGGTCTGGCTGCACAATTACGCGGTCGACCTGGCGCGCGCCCCGAACGGCCGCTGGTGGGTGATCGCCGATCGCACGCAGGCGCCCTCCGGTGCGGGCTATGCGCTGGAGAACCGGTTGGTCGTCTCGCGCGTCTTCCCGGAAATGTTCCGTGACCTGCACGTCCAGCATCTTGCCGATTTCTTCCGCGACCATCTCGATGGTCTGGCTGCCCTGGCGCCGGTCGAGGGCGACGAGCAGCCGCATGTCGTGCTGCTAACCCCCGGGCCGTACAACGAAACCTACTTCGAGCACGCCTATCTCGCCCGCTACCTGGGCTTCCCGCTGGTTGAAGGGCAGGATCTGACGGTGCGCGGCGACACGGTCTATCTGAAAACCCTGCGCGGCCTGAAGCGGGTACATGTCATTCTCCGCCGTCAGGATGACGATTACTGCGACCCACTCGAACTGCGCGGCGAGTCGGCCCTAGGCGTGCCCGGCCTGGTCAATGTCGCCCGTGCCGGCCGCGTCCTCATAGCCAATGCCCTGGGCAGCGGCCTGCTCGCCTCCGGGGCGCTGATGGGTTTCCTGCCGGCGATCTGTCGCTCGCTGCTTGGCGAAAAGCTGGCCATGCCCTCGGTCGCCACCTGGTGGTGTGGCGAAAAACCGGCGCTCGACTACGTCAAGGAAAATTTTGACGATCTGGTGATCAAGGCGGCCTACCCGACCCAGCGCCTCGACCCGGTCTTCGGTTTCGAGCTCAAAGGCGAGGCGCGTGCCGAAATGCTGCGCCGGATCGAAGCCCGACCGCATGCCTACGTTGCCCAGGAAATGGTCGAACTGTCGCAGGCGCCGACCTGGAGCCGCGCCCACGAACGCCGGCTGCTCGCCCGCCCGGTCGGACTGCGCGCCTATGCCGTGGCGACGCCCGACGGCTATTCGGTGATGCCGGGCGGCCTGGCCCGCGTCGCGACCGGGGCCAGCGCACGCATCATCTCGATGCAGCGCGGCGGTTCGTCGAAGGATGCCTGGGTGCTGACTGATGGTCCGGTCAGCGAATTCACCATGCTCAAACCCTCGATCGGCGTGCGCGACCTGGTGCGGGCCGGCGCCAACCTGACTTCGCGCGTCGTCGAGAACCTGTTCTGGCTCGGCCGTTACTCGGAGCGTTTCGACGACAGCGCGCGCATGCTGCGCGTGGCGCTCAGTCGCGTCGTCGAAGCCGGCGGCGAGAAGAGTTCGGCCGTGGCCTCGTCGATGGAGCTGGCTAGGCGCCTGCGCATCCTGCCCCGGCCGGAAGAAGATGGCGAAGCCAAGGCGGGCAGCGAGCACATGCTGCTCGAGGCGATTTACGATCCGGAACAGCCGGGCAGCCTGGCCGGCAATATCCGCAATCTGATGTGGTCGGCGGCGCATGTCCGCGAACGCCTGTCGCTCGACCACTGGCATTCGCTGAACCGGCTGCAGCGCGAGCAGCAGGCGGCGCAGAAAATTCACCCCTCGCTGACTGAAGCCATTGCCTTCCTCGACCGCGTGCTCGGGGTTTCCTCCTCGCTGACCGGCTTCGCGATGGACAACATGACGCGCGACGACGGCTGGCGTTTCCTGATCGTCGGCCGCCGCCTCGAACGCCTCTCCTTCTTCGCGGTGGCGATCGCCGGCTTCCTGCGCATCAAGTCGGCGCGTGGCCCGGGCTGTCTGGAATGGCTGCTCGAACTGTCCGACTCGATCATCACCTACCGCTCGCGCTATTCCCGCTTGCCGGAACTGTTGCCGGTCATCGACCTGCTCGTCTTCGACGACAGCAATCCGCATGGCGTGGTTTTCCAGGGCAGCGTGCTGGCCCGCTACCTCGAACGCATGGCGAGCGAACTGGGCGCGACCTTTGACGGCAAGCTGACTGAAGTCCTCGGACGCCTGCGCAACTTCGACCTCGAGCGGCTGGAACACCTGCAGTTCGACGACTGTCATGCCTGTGGTGCCTGCGATGAGTTGGCCGGCCTGCTCGACGAACTCAACATCGCCGCCATCCAGCTTTCCGATTTCCTCGGCATGCGCTATTTCACGCACGTCGGCGACGTCAGCCGGCAGACGATGGCCTTGTGACCATGGATCCGGTTCGTTACCACGTTCTCCACGAAACCCGCTACGACTACGGCAGCGCGGTGTCGCTGTCGCAGCAGCAACTTCACCTCTCGCCGCGGGTTCTCGAGTGGCAGAAGATCGAAGAGCAGCGCATCGACATCGAACCGCTGCCGACCTGGCGGCGCGACGGGCGCGATGCCTTCGGCAATCCGGCGACCTGGATCGCCTTTCACGCGCCGCATGCGGCGCTGGTTATCCGTTCGGCGATGACCATCGCGATCGCGCCGCACCTGCCGAAAGAGATCGATAAATCGCTGCCTTGGGAAGTCGTGCGCGATCGCCTGGCCTACGATGCCGCCGAGGCGCCGCGGCCCGAAGACCTCGATGCGACGCGTTTCCTGTTCGAGAGCCCGCATGTCCGGATCAAACATGAACTGGCTGCCTATGCCGCCGACTGTTTCCCGCCGAAGACGCCGATCCTGATCGGTACCCAGGCGCTGATGGCGAAGATTTTCAGGGAATTCACCTTCGATCCGGAGGCGACCACCGTGTCGACGCCGGTCATGGAAGTGCTGGAAAACAAGCGCGGTGTCTGCCAGGACTTCGCCCACCTGATGATTGCCTGTCTGCGCGCCCTCGGCCTGTCGGCCCGCTATGTCAGCGGCTACCTGCTGACCCGGCCGCCGCCGGGCAAGCCGCGGCTGATCGGGGCCGATGCCTCGCATGCCTGGGTCTCGGTCTATGCCCCGGGAAGCGCCTACGACTGGGTGGATTTCGACCCGACCAACAACCTGTTGCCGGATACCGAACACATCACGGTCGCCGTCGGCCGCGACTTTTCCGATATTTCCCCGCTGCGCGGCATCATTCTGGGTGGCGGCGGCACCGAGCCGGAAGTCGCGGTGACCGTGGTTCCGCTCGACGAAGAAGAAATTCCCGCCGGCCTGCTCGGCGAGCCGGTCGCGGTGCCCGCTGCCAAACCCGCGACCTGATGCCCAGTGTCGCCATCATCGGGGGCGGGCCTGCGGGTCTGATGGCCGCCGAACAACTGGCTTCCCGCGCCGGCCTGGAAGTGGCCGTCTTCGACGCCATGCCGTCGCCCGGCCGCAAGTTCCTGATGGCCGGCAAGGGCGGCATGAACATCACCCATGCCGAACCGCTGCCCGCTTTCAAGGCACGTTACGGCGACCGTCAGGCGCAGATCGCGCCGCTGCTCGACGCCTTCGGGCCGGAGCAACTGCGGGCCTGGATCCACGAGCTCGGCATCGAGACTTTCGTCGGCACCTCGGGCCGGGTCTTCCCGACCGGGATGAAGGCGGCGCCGCTGCTGCGCGCCTGGCTGCACCGGCTGCGTGGGCAGGGCGTGCGTTTCCATGTCCGCCATCGCTGGCTGGGCTGGGCGGACGACGAGGCGTTACGCTTTGCGACCCCGGCCGGGGAGATTCAGCAACGCGCCGACGTCGTGATTCTCTCTCTCGGTGGCGGGAGCTGGGCGAAGCTGGGTTCGGACGGGGCCTGGGTGCCGCTGCTCGGCGCCCGTGGCGTCGCCGTGGCGCCGCTCAAACCGGCCAATTGCGGTTTCGATGTGAACTGGAGCGCTTATTTCAGTGAACGCTTCGCCGGCCAGCCGGTCAAGCCGGTGATCGCCGCCGTGGCCGGCCAGCGCCTGCAGGGCGAATTCAACATCACGACGAGCGGCATCGAAGGCGGGCTGATCTACGCCCTCTCGGCACCGCTGCGCGATGCGCTGGCGGCCGGCGAGGCCGCTGTCCTCCATCTCGATCTCGCGCCCGGGCGCAGCCTGGAACGGCTGAGCGAAGAACTGTCACGGCCACGCGGTCGCGATTCGCTGGCCAATCATCTGCGCCGCCGGGTCGGCATCGAGGGCGTCAAGGGCGCCCTGTTGCGCGAGTTGTGTTCTCCGGCGACCCTGGCCAACGTAGCCACCCTGGCGGCGGCGATCAAGGCCCTGCCATTGCCGGTGACGGCGACGCGGCCGCTCGACGAAGCGATCAGTACGGCCGGCGGTGTCAGCTTCGCCGGCCTCGATCAAAACCTGATGCTGTCCGCGCTGCCCGGCACTTTCGTCGCCGGCGAGATGCTCGACTGGGAAGCACCGACCGGCGGCTATCTGCTGACCGCCTGCCTCGCCAGCGGCCGGGCGGCCGGTCTGGGGGCTGCCGCCTGGTTGGACCGGAACAGGCCAGCGGCCTGAGATGGATCTCGTTCTTCGGGAGGGGAATACCACCCCCGACTTGCACCAAAGTACGTGTTCGCGCGCTGCCTTTTCAGTTAGTCTTATGCCCTTGAAACTGCCACGGGCAGACCAAGAAACGAGAGGGCGTTTTGGATAACATCTGCGTGCTGGTAGTCGATGACGAGCCGATCGGTCGCGAGACCCTGACTGAAAACCTGACCGTCGAGGGCTATCGGGTCGTCGAAGCCGATTCAGGTGAAGCCGCCTGGCGGGCGATCGATGCCACGCCGACCAGCTTCGACGCCATCCTGCTCGACCGCATGATGCCCGACATGGATGGCATCGAAATCCTGCATCGGGTCAAGCAGCGCGCCGACATGCGCCATGTGCCGGTGATCATGCAGACCGGCATGACGGCCGATAGCGATGTCCTCGAAGGCCTCCGCGCTGGCGCCTACTATTACCTGACCAAGCCTTTCTCGGCCGACACGCTGCTCGCCATTGTCGCTGCAGCCACCCGCGATTACCGGGGCCACAAGGAACTCGAGGACGAGGTCAAGCGCCAGGGGCAGGTTCTATCCTGTCTGGCCGAGGCCCGCTTCGTCTATCACACGCCGGATGAGGCGCGGCGACTGGCGGCACTGCTCGCCAACACGGCGCCCGAGCCCGGAAGGGTCGTACTCGGCCTCTCGGAACTGATGCTCAACGCCGTCGAGCATGGCAACCTGGCGATCGGCTACCAGCAGAAATCGGTGCTGATCGAGACCGACCGCCTGCATGATGAAATCGAACAACGCCTGGCCTCGCCCGACCTGGGGCAACGCCGGGTCGAGGTCGAGGTGCGCCGTGTCGACGGCGAACTGCGCTTCGTGATTCGCGACCAGGGGGCTGGCTTCAACTGGCAGGGCTATCTCGAAATGAGCCCGGAGCGCGCTTTCGATACGCACGGGCGCGGGATCGCCATGTCGCGGATGATCAGCTTCGACCGCCTCGAATATCGTGGCCGGGGCAACGAGGTCGAAGCCGCCATCCGCCTCTAGTGCCAGCCTGTGCCTATGTTGTACTAGGTGGCTCGCGGCCCGGTTCGGCCGCTTTAGCTTACGGAGGGCTGGCTGGCGTCGAGCAGGGCGAGGGCAGCTTCGAAATCGAAGCGTTCGACCAGTCGTTCGAAAGCCGCGTGGTTTGCACCCAGGAAGCTGCGCAGGGCCGAACCGTGGCGGTGAATCAATTGCTGGATGCCGACATCGCCGGCCTCGAGCAGGCGGCGCAATTCAGCCAGCACTTCGGGCGCGGCGGGTGAACTGCCGGTTTCGGCCGGGGCGGCAGGGGGCGGCAACAGCGCCAGCAGGTGATGCTGCAACTGATCATAGTCGGCGGCAGTCTGCGCAATCAGCGGCTCAAGTGCGGCGGACGGCAGCTTGTCCTTGATCGCCCGTTCGAGGGCGGTGGCCGATTGCTGGACGGCGACGGCACCTAGTGTGCCGGCAGCGCCTTTCAACGAGTGGGCGAGGCGCCGGGCTTCGGCGGTTTCTCCGTCGACCAGCTTCTGCCGGATCAGCGCAAAGTCGCCGTCGTGGCTCTCGGCAAAGCGGTGGAGCAGGCGGCAATAGCTGCTCAGCCGATTGCGCACCGAGTGCAGCCCGAAAGTGCTGTCGAGGCCGGGAACGGCGACCAGCGCGGCGCGCAGCGCCGGCTCATCGAGCGATGTCGCGGCCGGGGTGCTGATCGCGGCGAGGCGCAGGCTGGCCGGGAGCCAGTGGGCAAGGCTGGCAAACAGCACCTCCGGTTCGACCGGTTTGGCAATGTGATCGTTCATGCCGGCGGCCAGGCAGCACGCCCGGTCGTCTTCGAAGGCGTTGGCGGTCATCGCCAGGATCGGCACCGCCGACCAGCCGGGCAGGGCGCGTAGCTGGCGGGTGGCTTCAAGGCCGTCGATGACCGGCATCTGGACATCCATCAGCACCAGGTCGTAGCGCTGGGCGCTGGCCAGGCTGATCGCTTCGCCGCCGTCGCGGGCGATGTCTGGTTCGAGGCCGATGGCGCGGAGCAGTTCGCTGGCGACCTCTTCGTTGATCGGGTTGTCCTCGGCGAGCAGGATGCGCGTATCGGCGCGAAAGCGCAGCGGCTGATCGGTGGGCGGGTTGGCCGGCAACGGATGCGCCTGGCTGGCTGGTGACAGCAGGATGTTCAGGGCGAAGGTGCTGCCCTGGCCCGGTGTGCTGTCGACGTCGATCTCCCCGCGCATCGCTTCGGCCAGCCGGCCGCTGATCGCCAGGCCAAGACCGGTGCCGCCGTAGCGCCGGGTGGTCGAGGTATCGGCCTGCTCGAAGGGAACGAAGAGCCGCGCCTGAACAGCGGGCGGGATGCCAGGGCCGGTATCGCTGACCGCGAAGCGGACCCGCCAGCCGTTTTTGTCCTCGCCGAGGCCTCGTACCTTGAGGGCGATGTTGCCGCGTTCGGTAAATTTGACCGCGTTGGACAGGAAATTGACCAGGATCTGCTGGATACGCAGCGGGTCGCCGCGCAGCAGGGCCGGCAGTTGCGGATCGATCTCGCAGCTGACCGGTAGCTGCTTGGCGGCAGCCCGTTCGGCGATCAGGTTGTAGGCGGCCTCGACTACCTGGCGCAGCGAAAAATCGGTGTTTTCGAGCAGCATTTTTCCGGCCTCTATTTTCGAGATGTCGAGAATGTCGTTGATGATCGACAGCAGGTGTCGAGCCGCGCTGCCCACCTTGCTCAGGCGCTCGCGCTGTTCCGGGGCGACGCCCGGTTCGCGTAGCGCGATGTGGGTGAGACCCATGATGGCATTCATCGGTGTGCGGATCTCGTGGCTCATGTTGGCCAGGAAGGCGCTCTTCGTTCGGCTGGCCGATTCGGCTTCCTCTTTCGCCCGGCTCAGTTCGATGGTGCGCTCGGCGACCAGGGTTTCGAGATGCAGGCGATGGCGCTCGAGTTCGGCCTGTGTCCGTTTCTTGTCGGTGATGTCTTCCTCGATCGCCAGGAAATGGGTGATCCGGCCATCCGGCTGGCGGACCGGGGAAATGATCGCGAATTCCTCGACCTCCGTGCCATCCTTGTGCCGGTTGCGGAATTCCCCGCGCCAGCTCTCGCCCCGGGCCAGCGCCTGCTGCAGGGAGCGATAGGTCGTGGCCGGCGTTGTGCCCGAGCTGAGCATCCGCGGCGTACGGCCGATGGCTTCTTCCCGGCGGTAGCCGGACTTGCGCACGAAGGCGTCATTGACGTATTCGATCCGGTGCTCGGTATTGGTGATGATGATGCTGTGCGGGGTCTGCTCGATGGCCAGCGACAGCTTGCGCAGTTCTTCCTCAGCCTTGCGCCGCTCGCTGATATCGAGGATGGTGCCAAACATGCGGCCGACCTGTCCCTGGTCGTCGAGGTTCAGTTCGCCGATGCCATGCACCCAGCGCACCTGCCCGTCGCAGTGGCGAACGATCCGGTACTCGTTGTCGAAGCCGAGCTCGTGCCCGAGCACCTGCTCGCGCAGGTAGCCGGCCATCCGCGGGCGATCGTCGGGATGGACCCGTTCGAGCCAGCCGTGGGCGGTATGCGGGTAATCGGCAGTGATGCCGAAGATGTCGTCGAGTACCGGCGAGCCGATCCAGCGGTCGGTCGCCGGGTCGTAGTTGTAATGGCCAATGCCGGCCATCCGCTGGGCTTGCAGCAGGTTGGCCTCGCTGCGTGCCAGGGCCTGGCGGGAGCGTTGCATGGTCAGGCCGAGGCCGACTTCGCCGCTCAGATTGCCGAGCAGCGTCAGTTCCTCGTCGCCGAATTGATCGGGGTGCTCGGCATAGAGGTTGAGGGCGCCGACGATCCGGCCGTCCACGCGCAAGGGAAGGGCGGCCGACGACTGGTAGCCCAGGTTCAGGGCGGCTTCGCGCCAGGGGGCGAAGGCCGGGTCGTGGTGGAGATTGTGGACAATGCAGGGGACTCCGCTGCGGATGGCGCGGCCGGTCGGGCCATGACCGGCTGGCGTATCGCTCCAGCGGATATCGAGATTGCTCAGGTAGCCTTCGACGAAGCCGGATTCGGCAATCGGCACGACCCGCTGCTCGGCGTCGGCGCGGGCTTCGCCGACCCAGGCCATACGGTATCCGCCGGTTTCGACGAAGATGGTGCAGATTTCGCGGAGCATGGCGGTTTCGTCGGGGTGACGAACCAAGGCCTGGGCAATGCCGCTCATCAGGCGAAGAGCGCGATTCTGGCTGGCGATCTGCTCGCGGTTGGCTTCGCGCTCGGTGATGTCGTGGGCGATGCCGAGGACGCCGAGCAGGCTGCCATCAGCGCCATGGACCGCGGTCTTGGTCGTTTCGTGCCGTTCGACGTGGCCATCAGGAAAGTGCAGAAGCTCCTCGACGCAGTGTGGCTGCCCGCACTCGACCGCCTGGCGGTCGTGATCGCGCAGAAAGTCGGCAAGCTCACTGGCCAGCAAGTCGTGATCGGTCCGCCCGAGAATGTCCTCCGGCGGCCGACCGAACAGGCGGGCAGCGCGCGGGTTGCAGTCGAGATAGACACCATCCGGATCCTTCAGCCAGACCATGTCGGGCAGGGCCTTGAGCAGCGCACTGAGGCGGCTGCGCTCGGATTCGATGGCGAGGCGTTCGGAGCGCCGTGCCGAGATGTCGATCAGAATGCCGGCGGTAATGGCGGGCGAGCCATCGGGCAGGGTCTCGATCACCGAGCCGCGATCTTCGACCCAGACCCAGTGGCCGGCGCCGTGGCGAATCCGGTATTCCACCAGATGACTGGCCGAGTGCCCGGCGACGACCGCCCCGAGGGCGGTGCGCACGCTCGCCAGGTCGTCCGGGTGAATGCGGGCCAGCCGCTCTGCCAGGGTGTGCGGGGCATCACCCGGCGTGCCACCGATGATGCGTAGCAGGCCGGCGCTGAAAACGTGACGGTCGGGTTCGTGCAGGTATTCCCAGCTGCCACCGCCGACGGCATCGAGTGCCATTTGCAGATGCGCTTCGAGGCGCAGGCGGTCGCGTTCCTGCTGCGCCTGGTGAAGGGCGGATTCGAGCTGGTGCATGGCCAGCTGCTCGAACAAGCGGCGCTGGCTGATAACGCCCTGGATGTAGCCATCCGCGTCGGTGACCGCCATGTGGCGCAGGTGAAAGCGGCTCATCGCCTCGAGCGCGGCGGTGACCGACTGGTCGACTGAAATGCCGCGCACCGGCGAGCTCATGGCCTGGCTGAGCGGAATATCGTGAGCGTGCGGGTGTGCCATCAGCAGGCGCGGAATATCGCGCTCGGTGAGGATGCCGACCGGCTTGCCGTGTTCGGTGACGATCAGGTAATCGGCCGCGAATTCGATCATCCGGGCCATGGCCTCGCCCAGCGGGGCGTTTGGCGGCAGGTGGGGGATTTCGCGCTCCATGACCCCCGCCAGCGACTGCAGGTGACGGAAAATGCTGGTGCCGAGGGCGATCCGGAAATCGGTATCGCTGACGATGCCGAGCGTCTTGCCATTGCTGTCGCGGACTACGAGGTGACGGATGTGGTGGCGTTCGACGAGCAGGCGGGCGCTCAGCAGATCGAGCTCGGGGGCGGCACAGATCAGCGGCTGCGACATGATGGCGGCGACCGGTATCGTCGCTGGCAGCCGGTCGTGCAGGGCGCGCAGGATGTTGCTTTCGGTGATGATGCCACGGGCTGTACCGTCCTCGTCACCAACGAGCAGGCAGGAGATGCACTGACCGGCCATCAACACGGCCGCCTCCTGAAAGGTGGTTTCCGGGGCGACGCTGAGCACGTCGCGGGTCATGATGTCGGCCAGTAGCGTGGAGGGCAGTGCGCTCAAGAGGGATTTCCCGGGGTCGTGTCGAGCAGTGATTTGAGGGCCGGCAGCGTGCGCTGCATGGTGTCGGACAGAGTGGCGAGCAGTACGGCAGGTTCCTGGTGACTACCCGGGTTGCGCAGTTCGTCGTTGAGTTCGGCGGCGGCGGCGTGAATTTCACCAAGGCCGAGCGTGCCGGCAGCCCCCTTGAGGGCGTGGGCGAGGTGGGTGGCGTCGGCCGGCCGTTGCTCGCCGAGGGCGCTGGCGATGGCCTCGTCGTCGCTGCCATGCTGGGCTATGAAGGTCCCCAGCAGGCGCCGGAAGCTGGCGACCCGGCCGCGTACCGCCCGCAACCCCAATTCGACATCGAGGCCGGGGATGTCCTGCAGGGCAAGCATGAATGCGGGGTCGGCAGCGTCGGCCGGTGCGCTTGGCAGCGCAGCCGCCGGGGCGGGTGCCGTCGGCGCGCGGTGACCGGCGATCGACAGCCACTTGATCAATGTCGCATAGAGATTGCTGGGGTCGACCGGCTTGGCAATATGATCGTTCATGCCGGCGGCGAGACAGCGCCGGTGGTCTTCGCCAAAGGCGTTGGCGGTCATCGCCAGGATCGGCACCGAGCCGCCCTTTTCGCTTTGGCGGATCAGCCGGGTGGCGGCCAGCCCATCCATGACCGGCATCTGCATATCCATCAGGATCAGGTCGTAGTCGTGCTCGGCGAACATCTTGACGGCCTGGGCGCCGTCGGCCGCCAGGTCGGCTTCGAGGCCGACGCTTTGCAGCAGGTCGAGCGCCACCTCCTGATTGACCGCATTGTCCTCGACGACCAGGATGCGCGCCCGCTGGTGGCGGCTGGCGAGAATTCGCTCGGCTTCGTCGGGCAGCAGGGGCGGGCCGCTGTCGTCGTCGGCGGCGCTGCCGTGCCCGAGGCGGGCGGTGAACCAGAAGGTGCTGCCCTGCCCCGCGGTGCTGCTCAGCCCGCTTTCGCCGCCCATCAGCGCCGCCAGACGGCTGGCGATGGCGAGGCCGAGGCCGGTGCCGCCAAAGCGGCGGGTGGTCGTGCTGTCGGCTTGCTCGAAAGCATCGAAAATGCGCGCCTGCTGCTCGACGGGAATGCCGATGCCGGTGTCGATGACGGCGAAACGGACAATCAGGCCGCCTGGCGTCTCGCCGTCGAGGCTGACCTTGAGGGTGATCTGGCCGTGCTCGGTAAACTTGACGGCATTCGACAGGTAATTCAGCAGGATCTGGCCGATGCGCAAGGGGTCGCCATGCAGCACTGGCGGCACGGCAGGATCGATCTCGGTGTGGAAGGCCAGGCCGCGCGAACGCAAGCGGTCGAGGATCAGGGCGCTGGTGTTGTCGAGGATACGGGTGAGCTGGAAATCGGTGGGCTCGAGCTCGAGCTTGCCGGCCTCGATTTTCGAGATGTCGAGAATCTGGTTGATGATGGCCAGCAGGTGATGGGCGGCATCGGCCACCTTGCGCAGGCGCGCGAGTTGTTCAGGGTCGTGGGTATGGCGCTCGGCCAGATGGTTGAGGCCGATGATGGCATTCATCGGGGTGCGGATTTCGTGACTCATGTTGGCCAGGAAGACGCTCTTTGCCTGACTGGCCTGCTCGGCGATTTCCTTGGCGTTGGCCAGCTGGGCCGTACGTTCACCGACCAGTTCCTGGAGATGATGGCGGTGTCGCTCGAGTTCGGCCGTGGCCCGCTTCTCTTCGGTAATGTCCTGCCAGATCGCGCAGATTCGTACACCATCGCCGACGCTGATAGCAGCGGCGGCGATGCGGGCGATTTGTTCGCTGCCGTCCTGGCGCCGGTGGCGGCGCTCGAAGGTGGCATTGCCCTGCTGCGCGATGCTCGCCAGCAATTGGCGAAGTTCGCTCTCGGTGCCCTCTACCTGCAGGTCGAGGAGGTTGATGCCGGCGAATTCCTCGCGGCTGTAGCCCAGGTTGTGGATGATCGTGTCGTTGATTTCGACGAACTGCAGGGTTTCGGGATCGATCAGGCAGATGCCGTCGTTGGCCTGGGTGACGATGCTGCGGTAGATCTCCTCGCGGACGCGCAGGGCCTCTTCGGCCGCCCGCCGCTCGGAGACATCGATGATATAGACCACCAGATGGGGCTCGCCATCGACATCGATTTTTGCTGCCGACAGGCTTATCCGCCGCCGCCGGCCGTCGCGGCCGATACCGACGCTGTCGAAATCGACGACGAAGCCGTCACGGCGGAGGAGTTCAATCATCCGGGCACGGTCCCCTGCGTCCCAGAGACCGGCTTCGATTGTCGTCTTGCCGATCAGTTCTTCGCGGCTGGCGTTGTATTCGCTGAGCATTCGGTCGTTGACGTCGATCATCTTGCCATCGACGACGCGGGTGATGCAGGCGGCTACCGGCGCGGCGCGGAAGGCGACAGCAAGGCGTTCCTGGAGCTGGAAAACGGCATTTTCCGCCAGCTTGCGTTCGGAAATGTCGAGTACGAAGCCGAGCACGTAGGGGCGGTCGCTCAGCGAAATGATCTCGGCCGACAGGCTGATCGAGATCATGGTGCCATCGCGGCGCCGCCATTCGGTCAGATAGTCCTGCATCTGCCCGTTGGCCTCGAGCTGTTCACGCCAGCGCAGGCGGGCCTCGGGGTCGGCCAGAGGTTGAGTTCGAGCGAGCTGTGGCCGAGCAATTCTTCGGCTTTCCAGCCGAGCATTGCGGCATATCGGGGATTGACGTCGAGATAGATGCCCTGGTCGATGGTGCTCAGCGAAATGGCTGCCGGGCTGGCATTGAAGGCGACCTTGAAGCGTTCCTGCAGGTCGTGCATCTGGGTGATGTCGCGGCCGATCCCGAGGACGCCGATCAGGCGCCCGGTGGTGTCGTGCATCGGGGCCTTGGTGGTGAGCAGCAATTCGCGATGGCCGTCGCTGGCAAAAGTCACCCATTCCTGGTTGCTGCGCGGCGCCTGGGCGGCGAGTGCTTGCCGGTCGTTGGCGCGGAAGGACTCGGCGAGTTCGCGATTGACGAAGTCAAAATCGGTTTTCCCCCGGATCGTTTCTTCGCTGGCCCCGAAGAAGGCTTCGAAGCGTTTGTTGCAACTCAGGTAGACACCTTGGGGGTCCTTCAGCCAGATGAGGTCGGGCAGGGTGTCGAGCAGCGTACGCAGCTGTGCCTGCTCGGCCTGATATTGGCCGACGGCCTGGTGGGTCTTTTGCCAGGCGGCGCGTTCTGCCGCCGTGACCATCTCAATCTTGTGGATCAGGCGGCGCAGCAGGATGGCCAGCAGCAAGGTTGTGACGGCGATGAAGACCAGACCCTTCAGCGAACTGGCGACCAGCTGCGTAGCGGGGTCCGGGAAGAGATAGCCGACTACCTGATCGGAAACCAGAATCCACAGTGCGGCCAGCGCGGCATAGGGAACGACGACCTGGCTGATTTTTCGGGCGAGGGAGCTGTCCGTCGTTGGCTGGTCTTTCATCGGGCAACGGCGCGCCAGGCGGGATGTCTATTCAGCATAGGTCAGAGCAATGCGCTTGAAGGTTTCGAATTCACGAACGAAGGTGGCTACGACATCGGGGTCGAAATGCTTGCCACTGCCCTCGACGATGATCCGGCTGGCCTGGTCGAAAGGAAAGGCGGGTTTGTAACAGCGCTTGCAGATCAGGGCATCGAAGACATCGGCCAGAGCCATCAGGCGGGCGGAGATCGGAATGGCATCGCCGACGCGCCCCTCGGGGTAGCCGCTGCCGTCCCATTTTTCATGGTGGTAATGGGCGATTTCCTTGGCGATGGCCAGGAATTCGACACTCTTATCGGCATCGGCCTCGGCCTGGTCAATGGCATGGCTGCCCAGTTCGGCATGGGTTTTCATGATTTCCCACTCTTCCGGGGTCAGCTTGTCCGGCTTGAGCAGAATATGGTCGGGGATGCCGACCTTGCCGATGTCGTGGAGAGGCGCCGATTTGGCGAGATCGTCGATGGTCCGGTGGTCGAGGTAGGCGGCGAAGCGTGGGTGGTCCTGGAGGGCGGTGGCCAGGGTGCGGACGTATTCCTGGGTGCGTCGCAAATGATTGCCGGTTTCCGGATCGCGAGTTTCGGCCAGGCGGGCCAGGGCATGGATGCTGACCTGCTGGATCAGCTGGTTTTCCGCCATCCGCCGGGCGACTTCGGCTTCGAGATAACTGTTCTGGTCGCGCAGAAAGTCGCGCGCCCGCTTCAGTTCGAGCTGGGTGCGAACGCGGGCGAGGACGACGGCCGGCCGGATCGGCTTGGTGATGTAATCGACGGCGCCGCAATCGAGGCCGTGCTCTTCGTCCTCGATGGCATCCATCGCCGTGACGAAGATCACCGGAATCTGTGCGGTCGCCGGAATGGCGCGCAACTGGGCGAGAACCGCATAGCCATCCATTTCCGGCATCATCACGTCGAGCAGAATGAGATCCGGGATGGGCTGGCTTTGGGCGATCTGCAAGGCCCGGCGACCGGAGTTGGCGGCTCGCACCCGATAGGAACGCTGAAGCAGTTCGCCAAGAACGCTGAGGTTTTCCGGGGTGTCATCGACGATTAGTATGGTCGATTGATTGTTGTCAGGCATCTGCCTCTCCAGTCGCTCCATGGCAGGGCGAATCTGGCCGGATTATCGCCGGGAGCCGGGAATATTGCTACTGGCTAACGGTCGGTGGGCACTAGCGTTGCGTGCCCATGATGCGGTGGTAGGCAGCGAAACGCTTGTCATCGATTTCGCCGGCGGCGACGGCCGCGCTCAGCACACAGTCCGGCTCGCGGTTGTGCTTGCAGTCGCGGAAGCGGCATTGTCCGAGGTAGGGACGGAATTCGCGGAAGGCGTGTTCGATTTCCTGGCGGTCGAGATGGCCGAGACCGAACTCCTGCAGGCCCGGCGAATCGATCAGCTGGCTTTCGCCGTCGAGGTGGTAGAGCGTGGCGTGAGTCGTGGTGTGCTTGCCGGAATCGAGGGCCTGCGAAATTTCGCGGGTCGCGGCATTGGCTTCCGGGACCAGGGCATTGACCAGGGTCGACTTGCCCATGCCGGACTGGCCGACCAGCACGCTGGTCACGCCATAGAGCTCGGGGCGCAGGTCGTCGGCATGCTCAAGGGCAGACAACTCGACGACGCGGTAGCCGAGGCGGGCGAAGACGGCCAGTCGCTCGCGGGCGGCCGCCAGCTTGTCGCTCAGATCGCACTTGTTGAGGACGATCAGCGCCTCGATTTCCTCGCTCTCGGCGGCGAGCAGGGCGCGGGTCACCAGTTCGTCGGAAAAGGCCGGTTCGGTGGCGACGACGATGACCAGCTGATCGACGTTGGCAGCGATCAGTTTCTGTTTGACCTCGTTGGAGCGGTAAAGAAGGCTGGTGCGCGGCTGGATGGCTTCGATGACGCCCTGATCGTCTGAGGTGCGCTGGATGTCGACCCGATCGCCGCAGGCGATATCGCTCTTCTTGCCGCGCGGAAAGCAGGGCAGCCGCGTGCCGTCCGCTAGTTCGACGACGTACTGGCGGCCGTGGGCTGCGATGACGCGGCCTTCCATCAGCGGGCGGCCTCCTGCAGGCGGGCGATGCGCTGGGCGGCCGGCGGGTGGGAATCGTAGAACAGCGAATGCAGCGGGTCGGGGGTCAGCGTCGAGGCGTTGTCCTCATAGAGCTTGACCAGGGCGCGGATCAGGTCGCCGGCGGCGGCGTGTTCGGCGGCATAGGCATCGGCCTCGAACTCGTGGCGGCGCGACAGGTAGCTGCTCAGCGGGGTCAGCGGGAAGGTGAAGACCGGGACGACGAGGAAGAACAGGATCAGGGCCAGGGTCGTATTCTGCGCCGGGACGCCGAGCCCGGCGTAGAACCAGGATGCGTCGATCAGCTGGCCGAGCAGCCAGAGGAAGGCGAGCGAGCCGGCGAACATCAGTGCGATGCGCTTGATGACGTGTTTCTTGCGAAAGTGGCCGAGTTCGTGGGCGAGCACGGCCTCGACTTCGGGCGGTGCGAGGCGGTTGAGCAGGGTGTCGAAGAAGACGATGCGCTTGTTGTTGCCGAAGCCGGTGAAGTAGGCGTTGCCGTGGTTCGAACGCTTCGAGCCGTCCATCACGAAGAGGCCGGAGGAGCGGAAGCCGCAGCGGGTGAGCAGGGCTTCGATGCGCGACTTCATTTCGCCCTCCTCAAGCGGCGAAAACTTGTTGAAGAGCGGGGCGATCCAGGTCGGGTAGACGAACATGATCAGCAGATTGAAGGCGCTCCAGAATAGCCAGACGTAAAGCCACCAGTAGGGCCCCATGGCGCCCATCAGCCAGAGTACGGCAAGGATGACCGGGGTGCCGATGGCGAGGCCGAGCAGGGTGTGCTTGGCGAGATCGGCGAAGAACAGGCCGAGGGTCATCCGGTTGAAGCCGTAGCGGGCTTCGATGACGAACTGGCGATACAGCGAGAAGGGCAGGTCGATCAGGGCGGAGATCAGGATCAGGCTGAAGATCATCGCGACGCCGTAGGGCAGGCCGTCCAGGCGGGCGCTCCACAAGTCGTGCAGCCAGGCGATGCCGCCGCCCAGGGTCAGGGCGAGCAGCAGGGCGGCATCGACCAGGGTGGTGAGGAGGCCCGTCTTATTGCGGTCGACCGTGTAATCGGCAGCTTTCTGGTGCGACGCCAGCGCGACCCGTTCGGCAAAGTCGGCGGGTACCGCGACGCGGTGCTCGGCGACGAAGCGGATGTGGCGCAGGGTCAGCCACAGGCGGGCGGCCAGCGTCAGGGCGAAGGCGAGGAGAAAGATCAGGGTAAAGGTCGGGGTCACGAAGCGGGTGCCAAGCTGTGAGAAAATCGGGGTTTTTACGGATTCGGGCAATTATATGGCAGGCAACGCAAACAACCTCGTCTGGCTAGACATGGAAATGACCGGTTTGAACCCGGATGGCGATCGCATTATCGAGATGGCCATGGTGGTCACCAACTCCGAGCTGGAAATGGTCGCCGAGTCGCCGGCCTGGGTCGTGCATCAGTCGGACGCCACGCTGGCCGGCATGGACGATTGGAACCAGAAGACGCACGGTCGTTCCGGCCTGATCGACAAGGTCAAGGCGTCGACGATGAGCGAAGCCGAAGTCGAACTGGCGGCCCTGGAATTTCTGAAGAAATACTCGTCCAAGGGCCACTCGCCGATGTGCGGCAATTCGATCGGCCAGGACCGCCGCTTCATGGCGCGCTACATGCCGACGCTGGAAGAGTTCTTCCACTACCGCAACCTCGACGTCAGCACGTTGAAGGAGTTGTGCAAGCGCTGGCAGCCGGAGATCTACAAAGGATTCAAGAAGAAGGGGCGGCATACCGCGCTGGCCGATATCTACGAATCGATCGACGAACTGAAATACTACCGTGAGCATTTCCTGAAGGCGTGATGTCCGCAGGATCGTAAATCAACGGAGGCCATGAGCCTCCGTTTTTCATGGAGTCGCCTCAGCGCCGGAAGAGACGGAACTTTTCCTTGCGGTCGCCCGGTCGGCTGCCTTCCCAGACAATTGTCCAGTTGTTGCCGTTCGGCGGCGCCAGCTCCTGGCGCGTGTCGCCGCCGACCAGCAGCCAGTTGCAGGCCTTGCCGGCAGCCGTGTCGTAGGCGGCCGGTTCGATTTCGACGAAGTAGGCCAGCGAGGCGCGCTGGCCATCGGTCAGGCCGCGTTCAGCTAGGCAGCCGTGGCCGTCGGGCAGGGCACGGGCGATGGCTTGGGCCACCGGACGGTAGCTCTTGCCGTAGTCGAACCAGGGCAGAATCAGCGTGGTGGCGAGCAGCCACAAGGTGGTGAAACCCAGTGCCCAGTGCGTCAGGCTGCGATAGGGCGAGCGCGGCGCGGTGACGATCAGCCAGATCCACCAGGCGGTGGCGGCAAGGCCGACGATGAAGTCGGAGAGGTCGAACTGGCCGACGAATCCGGGGCGTAGAACGACCACGCGGCTAGCCAGCTTGGTCGGCCAGCCGAGCGCCATCGCCGACCAGGCCAGCCAGATCAGCGCGGCGAACAGGCTGAAGGTCATCATCGCGAACCAGTCGAAGGCATTGGCTGCGCCGCGCCGCAGCGACAGCGCTCCCGGCGTGGCGAGCAGGGCCAGCGGCGGCAGCATGAGCAGGGCGGGAATCTCGCGCGGCCGATAGGCCAGGGCCAGCATCAGCAGGGTGAGGAGCAGGAAGATCAACGGCAGCGATTGCGGTGCCGCCGAGATTTCCTTGCGTCGCGTCCATAGTGTCCAGCCGGCCAGCGGCAGGGCGGGAAAGGCGAACCAGGGCAGCATGGAGAGGAAGCGCCCGCCACCGGGGAAGGAAAAGGGGGTTTTCAGTGGCGCCAGTTCGGTCGCCAGCCAGCCGTGGAAGCGTGCCGGCTCAAGCGTCAGCAGCAGGGCCGGCCAGGGCAGGATTAGCAGAGCGCCGATGCCAAGGCCGATGGCCAGTGTATGCAGGGCTTTCGGTCGGTCGGGGGAGAGCCACCAGGCGACCGGTGCCATGGCGAGCAGGGGCAGGGTTGGTGCAATGCCGGTGCCGAGCAGGCAACCGGCCACGGCCAGCCCGTAATAGATGCCGGTCAGGCGTGGTCGGCGGCCGATGGCGGCCAGGGCGCCGAGTCCGCCGCTGTAGGCGGCGAGTGCAATCAGGATGGGCTGGGCATCGTGGGCGTGAAAGAGCAGGCCGGCGCAGCCGGCGAGCAGCAGGGGACTGGCGGCGGCACTATCCTGACCGTACAGTTCGCGGCCGGCGTAATAGAGCCCCATCAGCGCCAGCGCGACCCAGAGGCCGCTGGCCAGGCGCATGGCTTCATGCATCGGCAGCAGCCAGCCGAAAATCCAGCCGGTCAGGGCAGCGCTCCAGTAATAGAGCGGCGGTTCGTGGAAGGGGCGCCCGGCCAAGTCGGGGGATAGCCAGTCCGCGTAGTGCAGCATGTGCCAGGCGGTGCCGATGTGAATCGCATCCTCGCCCTTCCACGGATCGCGGCCGAATAGTCCAGCCAGCACGTAGAAGGCTAGAATGGCCGCGAGCACCCAGCCGACTGGAGGCAGGCGGATTCCGCGGCGGATCAGGGCGAGAAAATCAGGCATGAAGCGATGCGCGATGAGCGGAAATAAAAAAGGCAGCCAGCAGGCTGCCTTTTATACCGCAACTCGGAACGATCAGGCAGCAGCCTTGCCGCGCATGGCGCCGAATTTCTGGTTGAACTTCTCAACGCGACCGGCGGTGTCCACAATCTTCTGCTTGCCCGTGTAGAACGGGTGGCACAGGGCGCAAACTTCGATATGAAGTGGCTTTTTCATGGTGGAACGGGTCGAGAAGGTGTTGCCGCAAGAGCAGGTCACCTGGACTTCGTTGTAATCGGGATGGATATCGGCTTTCACTTTGTGTCCTTTCGTTACGCGACCGGCGGATGTGGCCGACCTGGAAAACGCGTGATTATCCTCGAATAATCACGCGCTTGCAATATAAATCGGCAGTTTAACCGCGACGCATGGCGTCGAAGAACTCGGCATTGCCCTTGGTGGACTTGACCTTGTCGAGCAGGAACTCCATGGCGGCGAGGTCGTCCATCGGGTAGCAGAGCTTGCGCAGGACCCACATCTTTTGCAGGACATCGGGCTTGAGCAGCAGCTCTTCACGGCGCGTGCCGGAGCGATTGACGTTGATTGCCGGGTACATGCGCTTTTCGGCCATGCGGCGGTCCAAATGGACTTCCGAATTGCCGGTGCCCTTGAATTCTTCGTAGATCACTTCGTCCATCCGCGAGCCGGTGTCGATCAGCGCCGTGGCGAGGATGGTCAGCGAGCCGCCTTCCTCGATGTTGCGCGCCGCACCGAAGAAGCGCTTCGGCTTCTGCAGGGCATTGGCGTCGACGCCGCCGGTCAGTACCTTGCCGGAGGCCGGTTGCACGGTGTTGTAGGCGCGGGCGAGGCGGGTGATCGAGTCGAGCAGGATGACGACATCCTTCTTGTGCTCGACCAGACGCTTGGCCTTCTCGATGACCATCTCGGCGACCGCGACGTGGCGGGTGGCCGGTTCGTCGAAGGTCGAGGCGACCACTTCGCCCTTGACGGTGCGGGTCATTTCGGTGACTTCTTCCGGGCGCTCGTCGATCAGCAGCACGATCAGCACGACGTCCGGATGATTGGCCGTAATGGCATGGGCGATGTTCTGCAGCATCACGGTCTTGCCGGATTTCGGCGGCGAGACGATCAGGCCGCGCTGGCCGGCGCCGACCGGGGCGATCATGTCGATGACCCGGCTGGTGATGTTTTCGTCGGACTTGATGTCGCGCTCCAGGCGCAGCATGCGCGTCGGGTGCAGCGGCGTCAGGTTCTCGAACATGATTTTGTTCTTGTTCGCCTCAGGCGGGAAGCCGTTGATCGATTCCAGCTTGGTCAGTGCGACATAGCGTTCGCCGTCCTTCGGGGTGCGAATTTCGCCCTCGATGGTATCCCCTGTGCGCAGGTTGAAGCGGCGGACCTGGGAGGGCGAGACGTAGATGTCGTCAGTGTTGGCGAGGTAGGAGGTGTCCGAAGAGCGGAGGAAGCCGAAGCCATCCTGCAGGACTTCGAGCGTGCCATCGCCGTAGATAGTTTCGCCGTTCTTGGCAATGGCTTTCAGGATGGCGTAGATCAGCTCCTGTTTGCGCATGCGGTTGGCGTTTTCGATGGCCAGTTCAGTGGCCATCTCGAGCAGTTTGCTGACGTGTAGTGTCTTGAGTTCGGAAAGTTGCATGTGGGGATGTGTGGCGCCGGAAAGGAGGCCGGGGCGTTTGCCCGTGAGCCGGGACGCTGGAGCTGTGAAGCTATGGGGGTGGTGAAGGAGGCTGGGGCGCGTGGCCCGCTGCATCCGCCTGAAGAAGCAGAACGCTCCTTCAGGCCGGGAGACTACGGAGATTACAGGTTGCTGTCAATGAAGGCAGCGAGTTGCGACTTGGAGAGCGCACCGACCTTGGTGGCTTCGACATTGCCGTTCTTGAAGATCATCAGCGTCGGGATGCCGCGGATGCCGAACTTGGCCGGGGTGGCCTGGTTGTCGTCGATGTTGACCTTGGTGACCTTGAGTTTGCCGGCGTATTCGGCGGCGATTTCATCAAGGATGGGAGCAATCATCTTGCACGGGCCACACCACTCGGCCCAGTAATCGACGAGCACCGGCTGCTGCGACTGCAGCACCTCGGCTTCGAAAGTGTCGTCGGTGACGTAATGGATATGCTCGCTCATGGGGGCCTCATGAATTGGTGTGACGCGGGGATTGTGCGGGGAAGCCGAATGCGCCGATCGGGCAACGACTATGTGCGACGAATGCTAACGAAAAAAAAGCAGCAAGGGAAGAGTCAGCCTTTTTCGATGTGCCAGCCGCTGGCGTCCGGAATACGGTGGATCGACCATGGCAGGGTGGAGGCTGGTGATATGCTATGTGCCATACATTACCGACTATGGATGTTCTGTTGGCTGATCCGCACAAACTCTTTGCCGACAAGGTGGCCCATGCCTATCGGCGGTCGGGGGCGACATTTATTCATGGCAGCATCGTCTCGGCAGCACTGTCGGGTTTTTTGTTGACTGAATTGGCCTTGTTGCCGGTGGGTTTGTGGTTTGCCTTCCTGCTGCTGACCTTGGGTTATCACTGCTATCTCGGCAAGCGCCTGCTGCTTGGCGAAAAAAGAGCCTTGAGCGGGGTCAATACCCGCGCCCTGACTTTCTTCGCTGGCCTGGCCGGGTTGGGCTGGGGCGTGGCGGCGGGGTTCCTGCCCTTTGTCTCGGCGAACCTCCAGTTACTCCTCATTCTTACCCTCACTGCAGTTGCGGCTGCTTCCTTGCCGCGAATGTCGGCGCTACCCGTTATTCATGCGGCATTCATGGCGGGGCTCTTTGTCCCCATTCTGATCGGGCTGGTAACGGTCTTCGGTGTTGATCGCTGGATGATGGTGGCTGTTCTTCTCCTTATCTGGGCCGGGCTGACGGATGAGGCACGCAAGGCGCATCTCGACTTGATCGAGATTTACAGCACGCAGCAGACTCTCGCGGCGGAAGCCGTGCACGACAAGCTGACCGGGATCGCCAACCGGCGCTCCTTCGACATCACTTTCGAGCGCGAATGGCTACATGCACAGCGGCTGGCCGTGCCCATTTCGCTGATCATGATCGACGTCGATTATTTCAAGAAATACAACGACCGCTATGGTCACCAGGCCGGCGATGAGTGCCTGGCGCGGGTGGCCAAGGCGCTGGATGGCGGTGCCCAGCGTTCAAGTGATCTTGTCGCTCGCTATGGTGGCGAGGAGTTCGTCGTGCTGCTGTTCCATACGACGCGGGACGACGGCCTGGCTCTGGCGGAGGTGTTGCGGCGGGCGGTTGAGACACTTGGCATTGAGCATCAGGAAAATGTCGGCGGTCGCGTCACCGTCAGCCTCGGCGGTGCGACCTGTGTTCCCGCTCGGCAGGAGTCGCCCGAGACCTTGTTGCGGGCGGCCGACACAGCCTTGTATCAAGCCAAGGCAGCTGGCCGAAATCAGATTGTCTGGTCTTCCGGTGGGGGGCTGCCGAATTCGGCACCGGTCACCCGCTAATCAGTCATTTTGATTAGGTATTGTTGGCTATCCCGGCGGCAGGTCTTATACTGAAAGTAGCGTAGTAACAAAAATTATAAAGTCGGCCCCACGGGAAACGATTTGTCAGTCTCAGGAGAGTAGATATGCTTAAGTCCCGATTCATTGCCTTCTTGAAGGATGAGGAAGGTGCCAGCGCCATCGAGTATGCGCTGGTGGCTGCCATGGTTGCGGTCGGATTGGTTACCTTCATTCCGACCATTCGCGCAGCGATCGTCGCTATCTTTACCAGCATTCAGACTGCATTGACTTCGGCGGCAGGGAGCTGACAAGCCGTCCGGTCTCATGCCGTCCTGGCTCGTCAGTTCCGGCAGTCCACAGGGATGGGTGATGGGGGCTTTGTTGTGGGCGTTCGCGCTGGGGTACTGGGATGTTTTTCATCGGCGCGTACCAAATCTGCTGGTCTTTGGTGCCGCTGCGCTCAGCCTGGTTAGTCTGGCCGTTACCGGTAGCAGTCCGCTGGGAGCGGGGGGCTGGTCGATGCTCGGTGCCAGTGGGCTGGCTCTGCTGCTTACTTTGCCAGGTTATCTCACCAATAAACTGGGCGCGGGTGACGTCAAGCTGTTGCTGGCGGTCGCTTTGTTCGGCGGGGTGACGGTAACACTGATTACCTTTGTCATCGGGGCGCTGGTGACGGTGGGGGTGGCTGGAGCATTTCTCATGCTCGGCGGACGCTATGGTTTGCAGTCGGCTACCGGAAAATACCTGCCCTTTGGGGCAGCCCTAGCTCTCGGCTTCGGGGTGGCGCTTGTCTGCAAGCAAGCCGGAGGGTTGCCGTGGCTACTCTGAGTGTGCCCCGCCGATTCCGCTACCAGCAGGGGGCTGCTGCCATTGAGTTCGGCCTACTTTTCATCCTTTTCTTTGTGCTGTTTTACGCCATTGTCGCCTATTCGCTGGCCATGCTGCTCATGCAGGGGCTTACCCAGGCGGCCGAGGAGGGGGTGCGAGCGGCCATTGCCGTCGACCCGCTAGCCTTCCCGAGCGACGCCGCCTACGAGTCCAGTATGGAAACGACGGCTCGTAACCGGGCGGCGGATGCCTTGGCCTGGCTACCCGCCAAAGCGCTCCAGCAAGTGGTTGCCGGCAACAACATCGTGGTCGATGTGGCAGGGACGGGCGCGGCAGCCAAGGTAGTAACCGTGACCGTGACCTATCCCAACTATGCCACCAACGGTTTGGTACCCACCCTCAGCCTGCCGCTGATCGGTGCCGTGCCGCGGGTGCCGACCAACTTGGTCGGGGCGGCTTCGCTAAAGATCTAGATTGCCAGCCGGGCGCCGCCGGTATATTCGACATCCTCGAGGGTAACGTCGAGCCCACCGAGCTGGAGACCCAGGAGCCGCAACAGAGGGTCGAGCACGGCGCTGCCGATGAAGCCGAGCAACGGGGAAACGACCTGACTGAGTACGGGGCTCAGTACGCCGCCCAGATCGAGACCGAGCACTTTGATGTCGAGCGCGGCGGGGTCGGCCAGGGTCGTCGCCAGGCTGTCGCCGAGCGGGCTGGCGAGGGAGTGGTTGAGCGGCAGGTGCTCGCTGACCGGATTGGCCACGTCATAGACGAGTTGGCTCGGGTTTCCGGGCTGGACGGGCAGATCGAGGCCGATTTCCGCCAGCGGAATCAAGCCACCCAGCGCGCTGATGAGGGCGCCGTGGCCACTGCCATCGGCTTTGGTCAGTTTGATGGTGGCGATACCCGGTGTCGCGCCGATTACGGCGCGGGTGGCCCCCGGTGCCACGGACAGGGATTCCAGATGGGCTTCACCCTGAGCGACTTGCGTCTGCAGGCCAAGATCTATGCGGGCCAACAGGACGTCTACCTTGACCGCCGCCGTGACGTCGATTTGTGCCGTGCGCGCCTGCGTGCACCAATTGCCGGCAGCATCTTGGCCCGGAGGGCCGACAGCGATCTGGGGCGGTTCGATAACGTTGATCCGAGCGTTAACGTTGATCAGGGAGCCGAGGTTGATGGCCAGAGGCAGCGATACGGCATGCTGCTTATTGGCCACCATGAGCGTGGTGGTAATCAGGTCGAAGACGTTGATACCGACCTTGCCGGCAGCGTCGCTGGCCGGTACCGAAACGTCGAGAACGTCGCCGAGGCGCACTGCCGCATTGTTCACCGAAGCGGCGAGGAGTTGCTGCAAGCCCGCGGTCACCGCCGCATCGACCCCGCTTTGTTGGCTGACGGCGGTCGCTGTCAGCCCGATGATGTCGGCTACCGACAGGTTGGCATCGAGCAACTCTTCAACCGATCCGACACCAGCGCCGGCGCGCACCAGTTGAGCAAGATTGACGTCGGTGCTGGCCAGTCCCTTGTAGGAGATGGCATCGAGCGCGAGGCTGCTGCCCAGCAATCCGCCGAGCAGGCCGTTGAGCAGACCAGCATCTTCCGGCGTGGTGGATATCCGCAGCAGATAGCTGCCGGCGGTGAAGGTGGCGTGGGATGGCTCGCCCCGTGCCGTGGCTTGTGCCGAGATGAGGGTGTTCTGGCCGAAAAACCCGCCTAGCACGAGGCTGGCTGGCACTGTCCGCGTCGCCGTGACGTGCACGGCTTCATTGCCCGTGCCGGCGGCGAATTGCCGCTTGCCGGCGACGGTGTTCAAACCACCGACCTGCAGCAGATTGGGGGCGTTGTTCAAATTGCCCGTAAAGCCATTGCGGGTTGCCGCTTCCTGTGCCGCCGCAAGGGCATTTTCGATGTCGCCGGCGCAACCCAGGCTGCGAGCCGCTTCGAGGGCGGCCAGGTCGGCGATTGACTGGAGTTGCCGGCGTTCGATCCACAGGCGTCCGGCATCGACTGCCAGGGCGGTAAATAGCAGCGCGGTGAGCAGGGTCAGGATGCCGAACAGCCCGATGGCTCCACCCTGCCGGGTCGGGCATGAGGCGCCACTAACGCGACGCGGAGGCTGAACTGGCACGCTCGTTGGCGAGATGTTCGGGAATCGGGTGGCTGAAACTTTTCTGGTAGCGTTCATAAATCTGCTCCTGGACGGCTCCGGAGAGCGGGGAGGGCTTGCCCGAGGCATGCTGTCCCTGACGTTGACGTTCCAGCCATTGCCGCGTCGCTTTGCCGCTCTCGGCCTGGGGTGGGGGAGCTTCGGTCGGTTCCGGCGCTGCGCCGAAGGTCATTCCGCTGCTTAGCAGACAGAGCGGCACCAGCCATCTCGGATATCGCCGTTTCATCGTCTTTCTCCTTGGTTTGCCGCCAGGCGTGCCGCTTCGTTTCGCAGCCCGGCCAATTCTTCATCATTGATCTGAAAGCGCCGCCCCAGCGCCTCGGCGCGGAGCGCATCGCCTTGCCGGTAATGCAGCAGCACGAGATTGAGTGCTGCCTTGCGATCTTCGGCGGAGAGGTCGAGGGCCGTCATGAATTCATGCCGGGCGCCTTCCAGATCGCCGCTCAGCATTAGAGCGTAGCCCAAGTCGCTACGCACCCGGGCGTCGGTTGGTTGTGCCTGGCGTGCCCGCTGCAGATGGTCGACGCTTTCGGCGTGCAGGCTCTCCTGGGCGGCGAGCAGGCCAAGTCCATGGTGACCTGCACCGGCCAGGCAGGTATTGAGCAGGCTCCGATACAAGGTTCGGGCCTCGGCGGTTCGCCCGATGCGGCGCAGGATATCGGCGCGCAGGTCGTCGGCGACGGGGCCGTTGATGGCCGCTGCGTCGAGATGGGCCAGCGCCGCATAGGGATGCTCCGAATTGAGTAGCTTGCGGATCATCGCCAGGCGGGTGTTGCTACCTTGCTCCATGGTGCCGCAATCGGCCGCTTCCGCAGGCTTGGCCGGTAGCTCGCCGCAGGCGGCAAGCAAGATGCAGCAGAGGCCGGGGAAAAGGATTTTTCGCATCTCAGTTGATCCGGGTCAGGGCTCGGGCCAGCGCCAGGAAGCCTGGGCCGGCAAGGAAAAGCATCAGGGCGGGGAACATGAAAATGACCATGACCAACGTCATTTTGGCCGATAGCTTGCTGACATACTCGCGCATGCTGGTCATTTGCCGCTCCTCCATGAGCGTGGCAAAGCGGACCAGCGATTCGCGCAGACTGCCGCCGTAGCGGGTGGCCTGTTTGAGAATGGCGACGGTATCGTCGAGTTCGGGCACGCCAAGCGGCGCAGCCATTTCCTCTAGTGCGTCGGCCCGGTCCTGGCCGGAGTTGATGCGGGCCAGCGCCAGCCCGATTTCGCTTGCCATCTCCGGTGCCAGTTCGTTTCCTTGCTCGCTGAAGATGCGCAGGGCATGTTCGAGGGATAGCCCGGCATCGAAGAGCATGCGTAGGACATGCAGTACGGCCACCATTTCCTCGCGCAGTAACTTTTGTCGCCGCCCGGCCTGCCAGCGCAACAAGCGGGGTGGGAGCAAGTAGCCGGCGCCAAATCCGAGAAATGCCAGGGCGAGCACATCGTTCGTCTGGTAGTTGGCGGCGATCCCCCAGCCACTGCTGAGCAGCATGCCGACAACCGGTGCGATGGTGGCCAGGGCAACATAGATGAGGTTGGCGTTCTGGCCGGTCCACCCGGCGCGCCGCAGGTCGAGGCCGGCTGATTGTCGCTGGGTGATGCTGTGCAGTAGGCCGGCGCCGTAACGGTCGCCCTTTTCCGGGCTGGCCGCGGTCAGCCAACTGGCGTCGTCGCGGCGTGCCAAAACCTCGTCGAAGCGTCGCCGGCTGTCCTGGCGTCCCTGCTGTCGCAGAACGTAGAACATGGCCAGGCCGGCTCCGGCGAGCAGGATGGCAACCGTCAATAGCCAATGCATTACGCGGCCCCTTTTGCTGCAGCGGTGGCGTCGTTGGAACTGGTGGGCGGCCGACTCATACGCTCTTCACCATGCGCCAAAGAATGATTACGCCGGTTGCCTGCAAGGCCAGCGATAGCATGAGGACGACGCGACCGGTGGGGTCGTGCCACATGGTGTTGATGTAGTCCGGGTTGACGGCCACCATGTAAAGCGCCAAAGCGCTCGGCAGGATGCTCAGCACCCAGGCGCTGACACGGATTTCGCCGGTGAGGGCGCGAAGTTCACGTTGCGCCTGTTCGCGGTGACGGACCAGTTTGGCCGCACTCTCCAGCATTTCCTTGGGGTTGCTGCCAAACCCGTGGGCGATCTGTACTGCCATCGCGATGAAATGAAGTTCGCGTAGATCATAGAGGCGGGCCGCATCACGCAGGGCTTCGCCGATGTCTTCGCCCAGATCGACCGCCATCTGGACCCGTGCCATGACCTCCTGCAGGGGTTCCCGGGTGTCTTCGGTGGCCAGGCGCAGGGCGCCGTCGAGATTGCGGCCGGTGGCCAGGCCGCGCACCACCTGGTCAAGAAAGAGCGGAACCTGGGCGACCATGGCGGAGGTCCGCTTACGGTACTGGTAGTGAGGCAGCACGATGACGATTGCAATTGCAATCCCAAAGCAGGCCAAGGCGGCGATTGTTCCGCTATGCAGCCAGGTCAGTCCGAGAATGCCCAGCAGGCCGGCCGCGAAGGCAAGCAGGCGCGTTGGCGTTGGCCGAATTCCGCTTCGCCATAGCCAGCGATGAAAGACGGTGCCGCGCAGCGGACGGCGGCCGGTATCGGCCTCGCGCCGGAAAACCGAGTTTTCGCTGAAACGACTGCCGATCCGCGACTGAAGATCGGCGCGCTGGGCGTTGCGCAAAGTCCACACGGCTGCCAGCACGAGTAGCAGGGCAAACAGGTAAAGCGCCAGGCTCAGGAGTGCCATTTGCCGCGGCCGCCGGCATCTTGCCGTAGCTTGGCGCTACCCGGCAGGACGCCGAGGCTGACGAAGCTATCGCTGTCGCTGCGGTGTTCATACAGGGTGCTGGTGACGAACTGGCCGTCGCGTATACCGAGCACTTCGTCGATGCCGGTAAGCCGTCGGCGACCATCGGGCAGGCGGCTGATCTGAACAACCAGATCAAGTGCGGTAGCGATCATCGTTTTCAGTGTCAGGTCGGTGCCCTGGAAGCCGGCCAGGCCGGCCAGCATTTCGAGGCGGACCAAGGCATCGCGTGGATTGTTGGCGTGCACGGTACTCATGCACCCGTCGTGGCCGGTATTCATCGCCTGGAGGACGTCCATCACCTCGTCACCGCGCACTTCGCCGAGAATAATGCGATCGGGGCGCATGCGCAGGGCGTTCCTGACCAGTTCGCGGGACGTGACTTCACCGCGGCCGTCGATGTTGGGCGGGCGCGTTTCCAGACGGACCACGTGGTTGTGACCCAGCTGCAGTTCGGCGGCATCTTCGATGGTGACCAGGCGTTCTTCGGCCGGTATGTGGCGGGAAAGGACGTTGAGCAGGGTTGTTTTGCCGGCCCCGGTGCCTCCGCTGATCAGGATGTTGCAGCGACTGGTGACTGCTCTATGCAGAAAATCGAGCACACTTTGGTCGAAGGTGCCGAATGCCAGCAGGTCGCTGGCCTGCAGTGGATCCTTGCGGAACTTGCGGATCGAGAGACAGGGGCCGTTCAGGGCGACCGGCGGAATGATGGCATTGACCCGGCTGCCGTCCGGCAGGCGCGCGTCCACCATTGGGCTCGATTCGTCCAGGCGCCGGCCGAGTGGTGCCAGAATGCGCCGAATTACCCGCAACACATGGTCGTCGTCGATAAAACGCAGGTCGGTGGGCAGTAGCTTGCCATTGCGTTCGATGAAGATATGGCGGGCGCCATTGACCAGAATGTCATTGACCTGATCGTCCTGGATCAGCTTCTCCAGCGGACCGTAGCCGGTGAGCTCGTCCACCATCTCCTGGGTCAATTGCTCTGTGTCGTAGGCGGTGACGGCCAGATGGTGCTCGGCAACGTAGCGGGTGACCTTGCTGCGTACATAGCCGGCGAGATCGTCCTTGGTCATGTCGCCGATCGGAACCCGCTCTTCCTCGATGCGATCGATCAGGAAATGATGCAGGCGCAGCTTGGTGTCCTGGAAGGTATCGCTGTGCTTGAGGCTGAAATCGTAGCCAAAGGCGGAGAAGGGCAAGGTGCGCACGGCGATCGTCCTAGGCCGGTTCGCCGGTCAGCCAGCCACGCGCTTTGGCCAGCCAGCCCCGGGGGGCTTCGTCGGGGTTGGGGGCAGCGGCCAGCAGTTCCCTCGCCAGGCGACGAATGGCAATCGCATAAGGGTCGCGGGGTGAGTTGTCGAACATGCTTTCGCCGCTATTCATCACGGCCAGCCGGGCCATCCCGGAGGAGGGCAAGGTGGTCAGCAAGGGCAGGCTCATGCCTTTGGCGACGCTGTCGGCATCCGGCGGCATCCGCGAGAGGTAGTGGTCGAGCACCAGACCGGCGGTGTTAAGGTCGATTTTGTTTTCCCGCAAATGTTGCAGGAGATTCATGTTCTGCTTGCAACTGGGCAGGCTCTGCTCGGCGATTACCACCACGCGATCGACGCGGCCGAGGGCCAGATAGAGGAAATCCGAGGTCGGGACGCCGCCGAGATTGATGACGATATGCGTAAAGTAGCGGCGCAGGGTGCCGAGCAGAACGTAGATGTCGGCCGAGGTAATGTCTTGGGTGTTGAGCTGCAGATCCTCAGGCATGGCGAGCAGATGAAGTCCGCTTTTGTGCTTGCCGAAGGCGGTGTCGATCAACGTGGAGTCGAGCCGGCGCAGGCTGCGTACGGCATCCACGAAAGTGTAGGAAGATTTGATGCCAAGAAAGAGCAAGGTGTCGGCTGGCGGGGCACCGAGGTCGAGAAGTAGCGTCTTGTTTTGCGGCGACTGGGTTTGGATGGCGAGGGCCAGGTGCAGGGCGAACATCGGCGCGTCGCTGCCAGGCCGGGCGCTGACCACGGCGGCCGCCCAGCCGTGATCTCCGGGGCTGGTGGTCAGGGACTGCGTCCGGTCGAGCAGGTGGCGAACCACGCTGATCACTTCGTCCGGCCGCAGTTCCGGCGTGATGAAGTCACGGGCGCCGGCCCGCAAGGCGGCCAGTAGCAGGGCCTGGTCGGGCGATTCGGCAACCGCGATGATCGGCAGTAATGGCTTGGCCGCGAGCAGCCCTTCGAGGAAGGCAGCGTCCTGGCGCAGCCCTTCGCGTGAAAGGCTGACGAAGACCAGCCGGGTCCCCGTCATGTCGACCAGTTGCAACACCCGGTCGAGCGCCGAGGTGTCGACAACGATGGTGGCTCCCTCGTCGCGGAGCGTCTGGGTAAGCCAGTGGGCGAAAGGCTCCTGGTCCGTGACAACGACGAAACTGCGATGCTCGGCCATCAGTCGGAAAATCCTGTCAAAGAATTGAAGCGTCCCTTCTCCTGAAACATGAGCTGGAGGAAGCTGGGGTCGTAGTTCCGGAGGTTTTCGCCAGGCAACGGCGGCAAGGCCTGTCCTTTGGCAAAAGGCCGTATCAGGTGGGCGGTTACCACCATCAGCAGCTCCTTGTCGGTGCGGTCGAAGCGGGTCGAACGCAGGAAGGCACCGAGGATGGGGATTTCTCCAAGGATCGGGAATTTATCGACGTTGCTGGCCGTATTGCGGCTGACCAGTCCGCTCAGCACGAAGCTTTCGCCGTCGCCCAGTGCAACACTGGTTTCGGTCCGGCGTACGCTGAGGCCGGGAACGGTGACGCCGCCGGTCTGGACCGATAGGGTGTTATCCAGTTCGCTGACTTCCGGGGCGACCTTGAGGAAGATGCGGTCCCGGTCGAGAACCGTCGGGGTGAGGGCGACCTTGATGCCGAATTCCTTGTAGCGGATGCTGATGGCGCTGTCCGCGCCACCACCGGTGCGCAGTGGAATGGGGATCTCGCCGCCGGCGAGGAAGGAGGCGGTCTGGCCGCTGATCGCCGTCAGGCTGGGTTCGGCCAGGGTGTAGGCGAAACCATCCGCTTCGAGGACGCTGAGGGCGCCGAGCAGGCCGCGTTGGGCGCCGCCCCAGATCAGGTTGTAGGCCCTCTGGAAGGGCAGGAAGCCCGATTCGCTGAACAGTGTGAAATTGCCCGAACTGGAACTGGCTTCGATGCCGGTGAGGTTGCCTGGGCCGGAAATGGCTTGAGTTGACCGGGCGCTGTTCTTGCCGAGGAAAAAGCCCGCGTCCATCAGCCGTTTGCGACTGACCTCGACCACCTTGATATCAATCTGCACCTGGGTGTCAAAATCGGAATGGCTGGCGTCCACCGGCTTTGTTCCCTCGCGCAGGGCTCCCAGCGCGGCTTGGTGCGACTCGAGAGAGGACAGGGTGCCGGCTAGCTTCAGGTGAGCTCCGGCCCCCTGCACCCGGAGTCCGCCATCATCAATCGCCGGTGCCACCACGAGTTGGGTCTGGAATCCGGGATTGGGTCCGCTCTGCTTATCCCAGACGAACAGGGTGGTGCTTCCCGGCTGCTTGCCGGTGATGAGCAGGGAGCGCGAGGAAGTCAGCACGACACCGGCAACCTTGGGGTCGCCGACGGCAACCCGGCGGATGGGGGTGCCATGGGTGTAAGGATGCTGGCTGCCCGGGGCGACATTGATGCCACTGGCTTGTCCTCCCTGGGCATGGGCCGGGAGGGCTGCCGTGGTCAGGAGCAGGGTGCAGCAACAGGCGATCAGGCAACGGAACACGGCGGCCTCGTAGTTTGGGCAGATTAGCGCGGAGGAATTCGGGTGGCGCGGACAGTATCGCCTTCGTGGATGAGGATGGCGGGCGATGGCAAGGCCTCGCGGCGCGTTGTCGTCGCCTTTTCCGGGGGCGGCGGTGCGGCCTGGGCAAGTTCGCCCAGGTGGACGAGGTGGGGCGGGGCGGGCGAGGCTGCCAACGGTTCGACGGGGCGCAGGGCGAGACGGAGGTTGCCGCTGTTGGCGGCGAGCATGAGCCGCGAAGCCGCGGCAGCCGGTACGGCGAGTACGGCGGATGTGGTCTCACGGGTGCGGCTCGAAGTTTTTTCGGGCTTGCGACCGGTGTTTCCGTCATCCTCTGTGGCCGCCGCCTGGACGGATTCGCCGAAGGCCAGCAAGCGGACGTCGGCGAGGACGACTTGGGCTGAACTTGTGTTCTTGGTTTCCAGGCTGGAGCGCAGGTAAAACAGTACATCGACCCGGTCACCCGGCAGGGCAAAGCCTCCGAGGCCGACGACCTCATCAACCTTGATGGCGACGGCTCGTTCGCCAGGGTGCAGGTTGCGTTGCAACTGGCCGCTGACGGCAAAATGGGCTCGCGTGAGAATTTCGCCAGCCGCAATGTTGGCGCTGGGCGTCTGGCCAAGGACCTGCGCCGGGGTCGCAAAGCTGCCTTTGGGCTTGACCGATACCTGCTTGACGCCGATGTCTTCGGCACGGAGCGGTGTGCCGGCCGGCACGGCCCGCAAACTCTCGACAGCGACTTCCGCTGGTGCCGCTGCTGGCGGGGGGGGCGGAGGCGGCTGGGTACTCAGGCGATAGCCGACAAAGCCGGCGATTATTGCGCCGACGGTGAACAAGATCGCCAAGATCCGTAGCAGCCACGTCATGGCTGCGCCACTGTCATGATTGTGCATTTCAACTCTCGACATTTGACATCACCAAGCTTGAGCGTCGTGAAGTCATGAATGCTGCCATTTGGATTGGCTGGCGAGGAGGGCCGGTCATGACGGGCGAAAAGCCATGGTGAAACTGAAAATATCGGAATAGGGCTGCGATCTTTGCGCCCGGCGGTAAGGAAATTACCTTGTATTGTCATGTTGTATGACAGACCCCCAGGAAATAGAGGTTTGTTCCGATTAGCCCCGGTCTAGGAAGTGCAAAGTATAGCAAAAGTAACTAAAGGGGGTACGAGCGAATCAAAGATTGGGTTTCAGCAAATTGGCCAGCTCGACGGCGGTTTTTACCTGCATCTTGTCGAACAGGTTGGCGCGATGTACCTCGACCGTGCGCATGCTGATGTTGAGCTCGTCGGCGATAACCTTGTTGAACTTGCCGGCCAGCACCAGTTCCATGATTTGCCGTTCGCGGGTTGTCAAGCTGGTCAGGCGGGCGTTGACCGAATCCACCGTGGCACTGGCGACGCGTTGTCTGGCATCGAGTTCCATGGCCTCGATGATGCGGCTGGCCAGATCGTTGTCGTTGAGGGGTTTTTCAAAAAAATCGAAGGCGCCTTTTTTCAGGGTCGCCACGGCCAGCGGGACGTCGCCATGGCCGGTCAGGAAAATCACCGGCAGGGTCGACTGCCGTTCGCGCAGTTGATCGAAGCAGTCCAGTCCGCTCATGCCAGTCATCCGCATGTCGAGAACCAGGCAGCCGCTGACATCCGGAGTCCAGGTGGCGAGGAAACTTTCGGCCGAGTCGTAGGCGGCAAAAGGGATGCCGCGTGACCGGAGCAACCAGGACAGGGCGTCGCGAATGGCGTCGTCGTCGTCGACCAGATGGGCTTGCGGAGTGCTCATGCGGCTTCCAGCGGCAAGGTGAAGGTGAATATCGTACCGCTTCCGGTGGGTGAGCGGGGGTTGTCGTCGGCCCATAGCCGGCCACGGTGGAACTCGATGATGGAGCGGCAGATCGACAGGCCGATGCCCATGCCGTCTGGTTTGGTCGAGAAAAAGGCAGTGAACAACTTGTCGCGAATTTCCGGAGCGATTCCGCTGCCGTGATCGCTGACGCTGATCCGCAATTCGCTGGCGCTGACTTCCGTGTCGATGCGCAGGATGCGATGGGGCGCGGGGGTTTCCGCCATGGCTTCCATGCCGTTGCGGATCAGGTTGAGCAGCACCTGCTCCAGCATCAGGCGGTCGGCCGGGATCGGCGGCAGGGGCGGCAGCTCGCATTCGATGCGGATGTGGCGCTTGCGCGCGTCGGCCTCGATGAAACCCAGGCAGTCGTCGATCACTTCGCCGAGCGCACAGGGGGCGCGCTTGGGTTCGCTCTTGCGTACGAAGTCATGGACGCGGCGGATGATCTTGCCGGCCCGTTGGGCCTGGATGCCGATTTTCTCCAGCGCCGGCTTGATTTCCCGGGGCTGGCATTCCGGTTTTTCGAGCAGGTTCAGGCAGCCCGAGTTGTAGCTGGCGATCGCCGCCAGCGGCTGGTTCAGCTCGTGGGCCAGCGTGGACGCCATTTCGCCCATGGTCACCAGGCGCGACGTGAATTGCAGCTGCTCCTGTTGCTGACGGGCCAGTTCTTCGGCGTGCTTTCTTTCCGTGATGTCGAGGATCGAGGCCATCCAGCCGGTATGGCGTCCATTGCCGTCGATCAGCTTGGCTTCGTAGATCAGCGTATGGAAACGCTCGCCACCCTTGCGCTGGAAGGTGATTTCGAAACCTTCGGGCGGCGCCTGGCCTGCCAGCACGCTCTGGTGTATCGCATAGGCTTCGTCGATCTGTTCCGGCACCCAGTAGGGCATGGGTGGGGTCTTGCCGACCAGCTCGTCGCTCGAAAATCCGGTCATCTTGCAGAAGGCCGGATTGACGTAGATGACCGTGCCGTTGAGGTCGCGCGCCCGCATGCCGACGGTCAGCGAGTCTTCCATCGCTGTCCGGAAGGCGTGTTCGGCACGCAGGGCTTCCTCGGCGCGCGAGCGTTTTTTCATCAGGTCGCGGACTATCCACAGGCTCCAGAAGACGCCGGCCCCGAGCGCGATGATGGCGATGGTCAGCAGGCGCTGTAGCGAATTGTCTGTGTTCTGGTAGCTGGTGATCTGGAGCTTGAGGCCGTAACCCGGCGGATCGAATGGGATTTCGTAGGTCTGGCTGGTGTTGCCTTCGATATTGCTCTTGCGGGCGTACTGAATGTCGTTGTCGTCGACGATCACCACTTTGTATTTTTCCGTGAACCACCACGGCACCTGGCTGCTCAGCACCGCATCGAGCGAATAGAGGGCGACCAGCATGCCGGCCGGCTCGCTTTCGATCTGGATCGGGATCAGAACTTCGATGAAGGCGCGGTTGGCATCGAGAAAGAAAGGTTCGCTATAGACGCGCTTGCCGATCCGGCTGGCCAGTTCGAAGGCTTTGGCGGTAACCGGCGGCCCGAAAGGGTCCATCTCGCGATCGGGGGGCGTGGTCGTCGGCAAGGCATCGATCACTTCGCGATCGCGGTTGAGCCAGAGTATCTGCGATACCTCGGGGTTGTTCTTGAGCAAATGGGCGGCGCGCAGGCGGAAGATTTTTTTGCGGTCGGGTTGGGTGCTCATGTCTGTCGCCAACTGCTGCAGTTGCTCCTCGTTCCCGCTCAGATGAAAGCGCAGACTTTGTTCGAGCCAGAGGACGTCCTTGATCAGCGCCGCCCGCTCTTCTTCCAGTTCGTTGCGGTGGAGCAGCCAGAGCAGCGCGAGCAGCGCGGCGAGCAGCAGCACGATGCCGAGTTTGGGCAGGGCGAGTAGCCAGCGCAGGTGGCGGGCGCTGCCGGAGTTGGATTGGCGAACCTGTGTCATAGGGAAATGCTACACCACGTTTTTCCGGTGGTTGGCATTGTGGCTATCCACAATTCGGATAACCACAATGGCGAGGCGCTCGCCGTTTAACGATACTCGCCGCCGTTTTGTCACAATTTCCAGAAAAATCTTACCAAAGGAGGCTCAGCTTCATGGCCAAAAGAGCGGTATTCAAGAGTTTGTATTTCCAGGTGATCGTCGCGATCATCATTGGTGTCTCCCTCGGTCATTTCTACCCCGAAACCGGCGCCGCGATGAAGCCGCTCGGTGATGGCTTCATCAAGCTGATCAAGATGATCATCGCCCCGATCATCTTCTGTACCATCGTCGTCGGCATTGCCGGCATGGAAGACATGAAGAAGGTCGGCAAGACCGGCGGCCTCGCTGTGCTCTATTTCGAAGTAGTCAGCACCATTGCGCTGATCATCGGCCTGATCGTGGTCAACGTCTGGGCGCCGGGTGTCGGCATGAATGTCGATCCGGCTTCGCTGGACACCAAGGGCATCGCCAAGTATGCCGAGCCGGGCAAGATGCAGTCGACGGTCGATTTCCTGCTGAACATCATTCCGACCAGCGTCGTCGACGCCTTTGCCAAGGGCGACATGCTGCAGGTGCTGTTCTTCTCGATTCTGTTTGGCTATGCCATGCATGCCTTCGGTGAGCGCGGCAAGCCGGTCTTCGATCTGATCGAAAAATTGTCGCACGTGCTGTTCGGCATCGTCGGCGTGATCATGAAGGTCGCTCCGATTGGCGCTTTCGGTGCCATGGCCTACACCATCGGCAAGCACGGCGTCGGCAGCCTGACGCAACTGGCCAGCCTGATGGGGGCCTTCTACCTGACCTGCGTCATCTTCATCGTCGGCGTGCTGGGCAGTATTGCTGCATTTCACGGCTTCTCGATCTTCAAGCTGATCAAGTACATCAAGGAAGAGCTGTTCCTGGTGCTCGGTACCTCGTCGTCCGAGTCTGCCCTGCCGCGCCTGATGGCCAAGATGGAAAATGCCGGTGCCGAGAAGTCGGTGGTGGGGCTGGTCGTGCCGACCGGTTACTCCTTCAATCTCGACGGTACCTCGATCTACCTGACCATGGCTGCCGTGTTCATCGCCCAGGCGACCAATACCCCGATGGATCTCGGCCAGCAGATCACGCTGCTCTTCATCCTGCTGCTGACCTCGAAGGGTGCCGCCGGTGTCACCGGTAGCGGCTTCATCGTGCTGGCCGCGACGCTGTCTGCCGTCGGCACCGTGCCGGTGGCCGGTCTGGCGCTGATCCTCGGTATCGACCGCTTCATGTCCGAAGCCCGCGCCTTGACCAATTTCATCGGCAACAGCGTGGCGACCCTGGTCGTTGCCAAGTGGTGCAAGGCCCTGGATACCGAGCGCATGACAGCGGTCCTCAATAACGAAACGGTTGATGAGGCGGAGTTCCCCGAACTGGTGCTCGACGATGCACCGGAGATCGAGATTCCCCACAGTCCGCGTCCGATCGTTCAACATAACTGATCAGACTTCGTCCCCGAATAAAACCGCCGGCCTGACCGGCGGTTTTATTTTGTGCGGGCTGAATTGTGGAAAACCACAATACGCAGCAGTTATATCTTTCGTAATACTTTCACTCAGTCGCAATCGTCGGTTCGCGACCCATACTCTGGAGGAGAAAAAATGAAAGTATCGAAGCTGCTGGTCGGGCTGTTTGCCTGCGTCGTTTCGCTGGGGGCTTATGCCCAACAGCCGATTGTCATCAAGTTCAGCCACGTCGTGGCCAATGACACGCCGAAGGGCAAGGCGGCCGAAATGTTCGCCAAGAAGGCGGCCGAGTTGACCAAGGGCAAGGTCAAGGTCGAGGTCTATGCCAACTCGACGCTCTACAAGGACAAGGAAGAAATGGAAGCGCTGCAACTGGGCGCTGTCCAGATGCTGGCGCCGTCGCTGGCCAAGTTCGGCCCGCTCGGTGTCAAGGAATTCGAGGTATTCGACCTGCCGTTCATCTTTGCCGATTACGATGCCCTGCGCAAAGTGACCAACGGCCCGGTCGGCAAGCAACTGCTCGCCAAGCTGGAACCCAAGGGGATTCGCGGTCTGGGTTACTGGGATAACGGCTTCAAGTCCTTCTCGCTGAACACGCCGATCAAGTCGCCGGCCGACCTGAAAGGCAAGAAGCTGCGTATCCAGTCGTCGAAGGTGCTTGAAGAGCAGGTTAGAGCCCTGGGCGGCCTGCCGCAGGTGATGGCCTTCTCCGAGGTTTACCAGGCGCTGCAGACGGGCGTGGTCGATGGTACCGAGAACCCGATCTCCAACCTGTATACGCAGAAGATGCACGAAGTGCAGAAGCATCTGACGCTGACCGACCACGGTTATCTCGGCTACGCGGTGATTGTGAACAAGAAATTCTGGGATGGCCTGCCGGCAGACGTTCGTGGCCAGCTCGAAGATGCCATGGAGCAGGCGACGCGTTACGCCAACCAGATCGCCAAGGTCGAGAACGAAAGCTCGCTGGAAGCGGTGAAGAAGAGCGGCAAGACCACCGTTTATGTACCGACCAAGGAAGAGCGCCTGGCCTTCAAGAAGGCGCTCGTGCCGGTCCATCAGAAGATGGAAGGTCGCGTTGGTAAAGAGGTCATTCAGGCGGTCTACAAGGATACCGGCTTCAAGCCGGATAGCCTGTAACCCGCAGTAGAAACAAGAACTCGGGGGCTGCGGCCCCCGAGTAACACCGGGGGAACTCGTTATGATCAACAAGGCGTTGAATCACTTGGAAGAACTGCTGGTCACCTTCCTGATGGGGGCGGCCACGCTGATTATCTTCGTCTCAGTCGTGCACCGCTACATGGCTGGGGTGGATATTCCCGGTCTGCAGGACTGGTTGCTGACACTAAATTTCGGCTGGGCTCAAGAGCTCTGCATCATCATGTTCGTCTGGATGGCCAAGTTCGGCGCCGCCTACGGCGTGCGGACCGGCATTCACGTCGGGGTCGACGTGCTGATCAACCGTCTGGATGACAGCAATCGCGCCAGGTTCATCGTCTTCGGTCTGCTGGCCGGGGCTTTGTTTACCGGTACGGTGGCAACCCTGGGGGGCACTTTTGTCTGGGAAAACGGGGCGCATTACGCCATCTTCCAGTTCCTCGGTATCGATACTGGCGACAACTACGAAGGGCCTACAACGCCCGATCTGGAATGGCCGACCTGGATGGTTTACAGCGCCATTCCGTTGGGGTCGTCGCTGATGTGCTTCCGTTTTCTGCAGGTTTGCGTCGCCTTCATTCGTACCGGCGAACTGCCGCATCACGATCATGGCCACGTCGAAGGCCTGGAGGATGAAAAGCCGGCGGTCGATATCAATCCCTACGGACTGGACGACAACCTGCACATGCACGACCTGAAACACCACATGATTGGGGAAAATCGCCGTACACGCGATGAACCGGTGGCGGAGGATCGCCGCAAGGAAGACTTGGGAGGAGAGCCGAAATGAATGCGCTAGTAATTTTCGGCCTGCTGGCCGTCCTCATGCTGACCGGCATGCCGATTTCGATATCGCTCGGCCTGACCGTTCTGACCTTCCTGTTCACGATGACCCAGGTGCCGCTCGAATCGGTGGCCCTGAAGCTCTTCACCGGCATCGAGAAGTTCGAGATCATGGCCATCCCGTTCTTCATCCTGGCGGGCAATTTCCTGACGCACGGCGGGGTGGCGAAACGAATGATCAATTTCGCCACGTCGATGGTCGGCCACTGGTACGGCGGCCTCGGTCTGGCTGGTGTGCTGGCCTGTGCGCTATTTGCAGCGGTGTCGGGTTCCAGCCCGGCGACGGTTGTTGCGATCGGCTCCATCCTGCTGCCGGCAATGGTCAAGGCGGGCTTTCCGAACAAGTTCGGGGCGGGCGTCATCGCCACCTCTGGAGCGCTCGGTATCCTGATTCCGCCCTCCATCGTCATGGTGATGTACTCGGTGGCGACCAACACCTCGGTCGGCGCACTGTTCATGGCCGGCGTCATCCCGGGCCTGGCCCTGGCCGGCGTACTGGGTGGTGTTACCTGGTATCGCGCCAAGAAGTTCAATTACCCGCGTCAGCCGAAGGCGACCTGGGGTGAACGCTGGAAAGCCTTCCGCGCCTCGGTCTGGGGGCTGCTGCTGATCATCGTCGTGATGGGCGGTATCTATACAGGCATCTTCACGCCGACCGAAGCGGCTGCCATGTCGGCGGTCTATGCCTTCATTTGCGCGGTTTTCATCTACCGCGATCTGGGTATCAAGGACGTGCCGAAGGTGCTGCTCAACTCGGCCAACATGTCGGCGATGCTGCTCTACATCATCACCAATGCCGTGCTGTTCTCCTTCATCATGACCAACGAGAACATTCCGCAGGCACTGGCCGACTGGATGCTGGGCAACGGGCTGGGCGTGATCACCTTCCTGCTGGCGGTCAACGTCATCCTGCTGCTGGCCGGTAACTTCATGGAGCCATCGTCGATCGTGCTGATCTTCGCGCCGATTCTGTTCCCGGTGGCGATGGCACTCGGCATCCATCCGGTGCACTTCGGTATCTTGATGGTGGTGAATATGGAGGTCGGCATGTGCCATCCGCCGGTCGGCCTGAACCTCTACGTCGCCTCGGGCATCACCAAAATGGGGATTACCGAGCTGACCGTCGCTGTCTGGCCGTGGCTGTTGTCAATGCTGGGCTTCTTGATGGTAGTCACTTACTGGCCGGACCTGTCGCTCTGGTTGCCCCGGACCTTGGGCATGCTCTAAGCTCGCAGCGCCCAGCCAAAGCCGCGCACCGGATTCTCCGGGCGCGGCTTTTTCGTTTCCGGGCGGTTGCTATGGCACAATCGCCCATCCCTAGTTGCCTATCAGAATTCAATGAAATTCGCTCTCTACCTGATCGCTTTTGTCCTCGTGGCGCTGATCGTGCCGTTCTTCATACCGATCGCCGGCAAGTACGAGGGCGTCGACCCGAACAGCAACCTGCCGTGGCAGATCGAACTCGATGGGCAGGGTGGCAGCAGTGTCTTCGGCATCAAGCCCGGGGGCAGTACGTTGGGCGATGTACGGCAGAAACTGGGAACGGAAATCGATGTCGCGATCATTGCCGAGCCGGGCGAGGCGGGTACCCTAGAAGGGTATTACACCCAGGTGCCGCTCGGTTTCGTGCTGGCCAAGGTGGTGGTGACGGTCGATGCCTCGAAGGAAGCGATTTCCGCGATGCGCGAGCGAGCCCTGAAGGCCAAGCACATGGAAAGCACGACCCGCAAGATCACGCTGCATCCGGATGATCTGGCGCTGGCGGAAAATCTGCCGGTCAAGGCGATCAGCGTCATTCCGGCGGTCAATCTGGATGAGGCGACGGTGATCCAGCGCTTCGGGCAGCCTGGCGAGCGCCTGGTGATCTCCGAAAAACGCGTGCACCTGCTCTATCCGCAAAAAGGCCTCGATATCCTGGTCGATGGTGAGGGCAAGGAACTGCTGCAGTACATTGCGCCGCGCAATTTTGCCGTGCTGCGCGACCCCTTGCTGGCGACCCTGGGTGGCAAGGCCGCCGCTCAGTGAGACAGGCGTTTGCCTCGCGATTCTGCTAAAATTGCCCGTTTTTCAACTGTCTAGCTTTTGCGGAGCAATTAAATGGCTATCGAACGCACCCTCTCCATCATCAAACCCGACGCAGTCGCCAAGAACGTCATTGGCAAGATCTATTCCCGTTTCGAAACCAACGGTCTGAAGATCGTCGCTTCCAAGATGGCCTGGCTGTCCCCGCAAGAAGCCGGTCAGTTCTACGGTGTGCACAAAGAACGTCCCTTCTTCAAGGATCTGGTTTCCTTCATGATTTCCGGCCCGGTGATGATCCAGGTGCTGGAAGGCGAAAACGCCATCGCCAAGAACCGCGAACTGATGGGCGCCACCGATCCGAAGAAGGCTGACGCCGGCACCATCCGCGCCGACTTCGCCGAATCCATCGACGCCAACGCCGTGCACGGTTCCGATGCGCCGGAAACCGCCGCCGTCGAAATCGGCTTCTTCTTCCCGGGCATGAACGTTTACGCCGGTCGTTGATTCAAATATCCGTCGTCCCCGCCGGTGCGGGGATCCAGAAACCTCTGGATTCCCGCATTGGCGGGAATGACGGACTGGGATGCTGATGCAAAATCTTCTTGATCTCGATGCTGAAGGCCTGACCGCCTGGTTTGCCGCGCAGGGCGAAAAGCCTTTCCGCGCCCGGCAAGTTCTGCGCTGGATTCATCGTTCCGGTGTGGCGGATTTCGATGCCATGACCGATATTGCCAAGAGCCTTCGCGAGAAGCTCAAGGCGAAAGCCGTCGTCTTGCCGCCGGCGGTGGTCTCCGACAAGTTGTCGGATGACGGCACGCGCAAGTTTTTGATCGATGTCGGTAATGGCAATGCCGTGGAAACGGTGTTCATTCCCGAGGATGACCGAGGTACGCTCTGCGTGTCCACGCAAGCCGGCTGTGCCCTCGACTGTGCATTCTGTTCGACCGGCAAGCAGGGCTTTAACCGCAATCTGACGGTGGCCGAGATCATCGGCCAGCTTTGGCAGGCCAATAACGCGCTCGGTGCGGTGCATGGCGACGAACGGGTTATTTCCAATGTCGTGCTGATGGGCATGGGCGAACCGCTTGCCAATTTCGAAAATTCCGTCGCCGCGCTCAAGTTGATGCTCGACGACAACGCCTATGGTCTGTCGCGCCGCCGCGTCACGGTGTCTACCTCAGGTCTGGTGCCGGTCATGGACCGCTTAGGCGATGAGTGCCCGGTGGCCCTGGCGGTCTCGCTGCATGCGCCGAATGACAAGCTGCGCGACCAGCTGGTGCCGATCAACCAGAAATACCCCCTGAAAGAGCTGATGGCCGCCTGCCGGCGTTATCTGGAGAAGGCGCCGCGAGATTTCATTACCTTCGAGTACATCATGCTCGATGGCATCAACGACAGCGATGCCCACGCCCGTGAATTGCTGGCGTTGGTCAAATCGGTGCATTGCAAATTCAACCTGATTCCCTTCAACCCCTTCCCGGGGTCGCCATTCAAGCGTTCGCCAGCTGAACGGGTACGGCGCTTCGCCGATATCCTGATGACGGCAGGCATTATTACCACGACGCGCAAGACACGCGGCGATGATATCGATGCCGCCTGCGGCCAACTGGCCGGGCAGGTCAAGGATAAGACCAAGCGCACAGCTGGACGGATCATCCCCCTCAAGGAGGCAAGGCCGTGAAGAGTCTTTCGCTGAAAAGCCGGATTGCCGGCGTGTGTCTGAGTGTGCTTTGTGTTTTTTCAGCCTACGCCCAGACTCAGTACAACTTTGAGCAGACGCCGAACGGGCGCAATCTGGCGGCCAGCGATCCGCGCAACCGCGCCCGGATTCATACGGAACTGGGGGCCATGTACTACCAGGGTGGCAATATGTCGGTCGCACTCGACGAACTACGTGTCGCGCTCGCAGCTGACTCGGGGTATCACCAGGCCTACAGCATTCGCGGTCTGGTCTACGCTGCGCTCAAGGAAAACGGCAAGGCCGAGGACGATTTTCGGCGTGCTTTGAGTATTGCGCCGAACGACCCGGAAGTGAATAACAACTATGGCTGGTACCTTTGCGAAACCGGCAAGGAGCGCCAGTCCATTGCCTATTTCCTAAATGCGCTGAAGAGCCCGTTGTACGAGACCCCGGATCGCGCCTATACCAATGCCGGTACCTGTGCATTAAAGGCGGGTGATCTGGAAGGAGCTCAAGGCTATCTGCTTCAGGCCGTACAACTCTCGCGTGACGGCGCGCAGACCGCGCGTTTCCAGCTGGCCAAGATTTTTTACAAGCGCGGCATCCTCGAAGAGTCGAGGATCTACCTCAATGAAGCGCTCAAAATGATGGAGCCGCCGACGGCCGAAGCCCTCTGGCTGGGCGTCCGGCTCGAGCGCAAATTGGGCAATCGGGGAGGTGAGGGAGGCTACGCGTCGCAATTGCGCAGCCGCTACCCGACGTCCCCCGAATATCAGGAATTCCTCAAGGGTAATTTTGAATGAGTGAGCAGATCGGTTCCGACGAGATTGCTGTCGACGAGGTCTCGTCTACTTCCCTGCCGTCGGTGGGCGAGCAACTTGCTGCGGCCCGCCAGGCGCGCGGGCTGGACGTTCTCGACATCGCCCAGGCGCTGAAGCTGGGTCCGCGCCAGGTTGAGGCACTGGAAAATGGGGATTGGCAGGGATTGCCGGGACAGACGTTCGTCCGTGGTTTTGTCCGCAATTACGCCCGGTTGGTCCAGATCGATCCGGCACCGTTGATGATGCAACTCGACGGCGTCCTCGAAAAGCCGGTCAGCAGCTTGTCCGTTCCCGAAACGCGCCCGACGTCGATGCCGCTGACCGGGGGTTCTGCGTCGCGGCGGGACCGTGCGGTGATGCTGACGGGGGCGGGCTGGTACTGCTTGCCGCCCTGGTTTATTTCCTTTTGCCCAACGACCTTTCGGCTTGGCGCGACAATACGCAGAGTCTGCTCGACTCGCTGGCCCGCAAGGAAGTGCCGGCTACCCCGCCGGCAGATGCCGTTGCGCCATCGGCCGACCCGGTATTTCCGCCGGGCGCGACACCGCAGCAGGTCATGAATCCGCAGGCTTTGGCCCCGCTCGATGCGCCGCCTCCCGCGCTTGCCGCGGACGGATCGGCGCCGCCGCAAAACCTGGAGAAGCCGGCACCGGTAGCCAATGCGCCGCAGATGCGATTTGTTTTCGACAAGGACTCGTGGCTGGAAGTGCGTAATCGCGACAACAAGCTGGTGTTCTCGCAGCGGCTTGCGGCGGGTAGCGAGCAGATACTGTCCGGCGAAGGTCCGCTTTCGCTGGTCATCGGCTATGCGCCGGGCGTCAAGTTGTACTGGCATGGACAGCCGGTCGACCTCGTTCCGCATACGCGTGGCGATGTCGCACGCCTGGTTCTGGAGTAAGCCATGAGTGCGCTTGCCCGGCGCCTGACGCGCGCCACCCGAATCGGCCATGTCGCGATCGGCGGCACCGCCTCGGTGGTCGTTCAGTCGATGACCAATACCGATACCGCCGACTACCTGGCGACTGCCCTGCAGTGTGCCGAACTGGCGCGCGCCGGCTCGGAACTGGTGCGCATTACGGTCAACTCGCCGGAAGCTGCCGCCGCCGTGCCGAAGATCCGTGAGCATCTCGACCGGATGAACTGCAACGTGCCGCTGATCGGCGATTTTCACTACAACGGCCATCGTCTGCTGACCGACCATCCGGCCTGCGCTGAGGCGCTGGCCAAGTACCGGATCAATCCGGGCAACGTCGGCTTCGGCAAGAAAAAGGATGAGCAGTTCGCGCAGATGGTCGAACTGGCCTGCAAGTACGACAAACCCGTACGCATCGGCGTCAACTGGGGGAGCCTCGACCAGGACCTGATGGCCCGCATCATGGACGAGAACAGCAAGCGTGCCGAGCCGCTCGACGCCACCGCGATCATGCGCCACGCGATGGTCACCTCGGCGCTCGAGTCAGCCGCCAAGGCCGAGGAAGTCGGTCTGGCCGGCGAGAAGATCATCCTCTCCTGCAAGGTTTCCAGTGTGCAGGACCTGATCGCCATCTACCGCGAACTCTCCAGGCGGGCCGACTATGCGCTGCATCTTGGCCTGACCGAGGCCGGCATGGGTTCGAAGGGTATCGTCGCCTCTACCGCCGCGCTCTCCGTGCTGCTCCAGGAAGGCATCGGCGACACCATCCGCGTTTCGCTGACCCCCGAGCCCGGCGGTTCGCGCAGCCAGGAAGTGATCGTCGCCCAGGAAATCCTGCAGACCATGGGGCTGCGCGCCTTCACGCCGATGGTTGCGGCCTGCCCGGGCTGCGGCCGCACGACCAGTACCTTGTTCCAGGAACTGGCCGGCGATGTCCAGGATTTCGTCCGCGCCAAAATGCCGGAATGGAAACTGCAATATGATGGTGCCGAGAACATGACGCTGGCCGTCATGGGCTGTATCGTCAACGGCCCCGGCGAGTCGAAGCATGCCAACATCGGCATTTCGCTGCCCGGCACCGGCGAGGCGCCGTCGGCCCCGGTTTACGAGGACGGGGTGAAGACCGTCACGCTCAAGGGCGAACATATCAGCGCCGAATTCAAGGACATCATCGAGCGCTACGTCCAGCGCACCTACAAGAAGAAACTGCAAGCATGAGTCAAACGTTGCAAGCCGTGCGCGGGATGAACGACATCCTGCCCGAAGAAGCGGCATTCTGGGAACTGTTCGAGGACACCATCCGTGCGTGGCTGAAGGGCTACGGCTATCGCCCCATCCGCATGCCCATCGTCGAACCGACGCCGCTCTTCAAGCGCGCCATCGGTGAAGTCACCGATATCGTCGAGAAGGAAATGTATTCCTTTATCGACGGCCTGAACGGCGAGGCGCTGACCTTGCGTCCCGAAGGCACTGCTGGTTGCGTGCGTGCCGTGATCGAGCACAACCTGGCCGCCCGTCAGACACAGCGCCTCTACTACATCGGCCAGATGTTCCGTCATGAACGGCCGCAGAAGGGGCGTTACCGCCAGTTTCATCAGGTCGGCGTCGAATCCTTCGGCTTCACCGGTCCGGACATCGATGCCGAAATGATACTGATGGGCGCCCGCCTGTGGGCCGATCTCGGCCTCGACGGCATCGAACTGCAGCTCAACAGCCTAGGCCAGGCGGAGGAGCGCGCCCAGCACCGGGCGGCCTTGATCGCCTATTTCGAGGAACACGCCGAGCTGCTCGACGAAGATGCCAAGCGCCGTCTGCACACCAACCCGCTGCGCATCCTCGATACCAAGAACCCGGCGATGCAGGATCTTTGCGCTGCCGCACCGAGGCTGATCGACTACCTCGGGGCCGAGTCACTGGCGCATTTTGAGGGCGTCCAGCGCGTGTTACGCGATGCCGGCATCCCCTTCACAATCAATCCGCGTCTGGTGCGCGGCCTCGATTACTACAACCTGACCGTCTTCGAATGGGTCACCGACAAGCTCGGCGCCCAGGGGACGGTCTGTGCCGGCGGCCGTTACGACGGACTGGTCGAGCAACTCGGTGGCAAGCCGACGCCGGCCTGCGGCTTTGCGATGGGCGTCGAACGCCTGATCGCATTGATCAGAGACTCCGGCGGCGAACCGGCGGCTCCGGCGCCTGATGTCTATTTGGTGCATCAAGGTGATGTCGCTTCCCGCCAGGCTTTCCGCGTTGCCGAAGGGCTGCGCGACCAGGGGATTAACGTGTTGCTGCATTGCGGTGGCGGCAGCTTCAAGTCGCAGATGAAGAAAGCCGATGGCAGCGGGGCGACATTTGCCGTCATCATCGGCGACGATGAAGCGGCGACCGGTGAAGCCCAACTCAAGGCGCTGCGCGAAGAAGGCGTGGCCCAACTTAAACTGAAGGTCGATGATCTGGCGGATGCCATCATCGGGCAATTGATCGATTCGGACGAAGAGGAATAAGCGGATGGCGCACTACGACCTAGAAGAACAGGAACAGATCGACACGCTGAAAACCTGGTGGAAGATGTATGGCAACCTGGTGACCGGTGTGATCACTGTGTTTTGCCTGGCAGTGATCGGCTGGCAAGGCTGGAACTGGTATCAGCGGGGCCAGTCGACACAGGCGGCGGCGATCTATGCGGTCCTCGAACAGGCTGTGGCGGCTGGCGATGCCCAGAAGGTCAAGTCGTCTGCCGGCGAACTGGCGGAAAAGTTCGGCAGCACCAGTTATGCTTCTCTAGCCGCTTTGCTGGCGGCCAGGCAATCCTTTGAAGCAGGCGACCTCAAAACGGCCAAGGCACAGCTGAGCTGGGCTGCCGCCAATGGCAAGGATGAGGTCAAGGATCTCGCCCGTCTGCGTTTGGCAGCCGTGCACCTTGACGAAAAAGCCTATGACGAGGCGCTGAAGCAATTGGCTGGGGCCTCGTTGCCCGCCTTCGAGGCTCGTTTTCAGGAGCTGAAGGGTGATGTGCTGGCCGCCCAGGGCAAGAAGTCCGAAGCGCGCGGTGCCTACCAAGCCGCCCTGGACCATGCTTCCGGCAAGGCCGGCGCCGGGCGCGAACTGCTCCGGCAAAAGCTTGACAGCCTGGGGAAGGCCGCCTGATGTCACGCCGCCTGCTTGTTCTGTTGGCCGCTGCCGGACTGTTGCTCGGCGGTTGTGCGACCGTTTCCGACGCGATCAATTCGATCAACCCCTTCACCAGTGCCGCGCCCAAGATGGCCGCGTTGAAGCCGATTGTCGCGACCGCTGAAGTTCGCACGCAGTGGTCGGCCGGTGCGGGCAAGGCAGGCGATTACACCTTTGCGCCGGCCGTGCTGGGCAGTGCCATTTACATCGCTGGCCGTGACGGTGCGCTCAGCAAGATCGAAGATGGCAAAACCATATGGAAAATCAACGTCGGTCAGCCCTTGTCGGCTGGGGTCGGGGCCGGTGGTCAGTTGGTCGTGGTTGCCACGCCCAAGGGCGATGTCCTGGCCTTTTCGACCGAGGATGGCAAGCCGCGTTGGCAGGCCAAGGTGACCAGCGAGGTGCTGGCCTCGCCGACCGTGGGTAACGAGGGCGTCGCCGTCAAGAGTGGTGACAACCGCGTCTTCCTGTTCGATGCTGGTGACGGTGGCCGCAAGTGGGTTTATCAACGTTCGACGCCGAGCTTGTCGATTCGCAGTGCAGGGGCGCCGATCTTTGCCGATCGTTTCGTTTTTGTCGGCTTTCCCGGTGGCAAGTTGGTTGCCCTGTCCTTGCAGAATGGTGCGCCGGTCTGGGAGGGAGCGGTGGCGCTCCCCAAGGGGGCGACTGAGCTTGATCGCGTTGCCGATATCGTGGCCTCTCCTGTCATCGAAGGCAGCCAGATTTGTGCCGTCGCCTTTCAGGGCCGCGTGGCTTGTTTCGACATGAGCCAGGGGGGGGCGATGATCTGGTCGCGTGACATTTCGTCGGCCGCTGGTCTGGTCCTTGACGGGCGCTACCTGTTCGTCACCGACGAGAAGGGCGCAGTCCATGCCCTGGATCGATTGTCCGGCAGCAGCCTGTGGAAGCAGGACAAGCTGCTCAATCGCCGCCTGTCCGGCCCGGCCGTTCGTCGTGGGCTGGTCGCCGTGGCCGATGCCGAGGGCATCGTCCATTTTCTTTCCCGTGAGGACGGCAGCTTTGCCGCCCGCATGAAGACCGACGGAACGCCCGTGCGTGCCCCGGTTCAATTGCTCGGTTCAAGCTTTCTGGTGCAAACCGCGGGCGGCAACGTGAGCGCAATCGAGGCGCAATGAAACCTACGCTCGTTCTGGTTGGCCGACCCAATGTCGGCAAGTCCACTCTTTTCAATCGCCTGACCAAGTCGCGCGACGCCATCGTCGCCGACATGCCGGGGCTGACCCGCGACCGTCACTACGGTCACGGCAAGCTGGGGCGCAAACCCTATCTGGTTGTCGATACAGGCGGTTTCGAGCCGCTGATCAAAGAAGGCATCCTGCACGAAATGGCGCGCCAGACCGAGCAGGCGATTGCCGAGGCTGATGCTGTCATTTTCGTGGTCGACGGTCGTACCGGCATTACGCCGCACGACAAGGAAATCGCCAACAAGCTGCGGCGCATTGGCCGGCCGGTCTTTGTCGCTGTCAACAAGGCGGAAGGCATGAATGCCGGTATGGTCGAGGCGGAGTTCCACGAGCTCGGTCTCGGCGAACCCAATGCCATTTCCTCGGCTCACGGCGAAGGCGTTCGCGGCTTGGTCGATCTGGCCCTGGAGTCCTTTCCGGAGCCGGACGAAGAGGAAGAAAAATCCGATGCCATCCGGGTGGCAATTGTCGGGCGACCGAATGTCGGCAAGTCGACGCTGATCAACACGCTGCTCGGTGAAGAGCGCGTCATCGCTTTCGATGCGCCGGGCACGACACGGGATTCGATTGAGATCGATTTCGAACGCGGCGGCCGCAAGTATGTACTGGTCGATACGGCGGGTATGCGCAAGCGCGGCAAGGTCTTCGAGTCGATCGAGAAGTTCTCAGTGGTGAAGACCCTGCAGGCGATCGAGGATGCCAATGTCGTCATCCTGATGGTGGATGCCCAGGCTGATGTTTCCGAGCAGGATGCCCATATTGCCGATTTCATCGTGCAATCCGGTCGGGCGCTGGTGGTTGCTGTTAACAAATGGGATGGCCTCGATGCCTACACCCGTGAGCAAACGCGCCTGATCCTGCAGCGCAAGCTGAAATTCCTCGATTTCGCCAAATTCCACTTTATTTCGGCACGCGACAATATTGGTCTGGAGTCCATGTTCCGGTCAGTCGATTCCGCTTTCACGGCGGCCATGACCAAGATGTCCACACCACGCCTGGCGCGGGTGCTGATCGACGCGGTTGCCAGGCAGGCGCCGCCCAAGCATGGCCTTTTCCGGCCGAAGCCGCGCTATGCCCACCAGGGCGGTTCCAACCCCCCGATCATCGTCGTTCACGGAAATGCGGTCGATCACATCACCGACAGCTATCGTCGTTATCTTGAACACACTTTCCGCGAGGCCTTCAAATTGCAGGGAACGCCTTTGCGCATCCAGTTTGTTACCGCGAAAAATCCGTTTGCCGACAAAGACAAGAAATAAACCCTAAATGCTTTGGCAACCCGAAGTATTTTGGGTACATTAGGCAACTCATAACAACACACATGGAGTCCACACCATGAGCAATAAAGGGCAACTCTTACAAGACCCCTTCCTCAACGCTCTCCGTCGAGAGCATGTTCCCGTCTCAATCTACCTGGTGAACGGGATCAAATTGCAGGGCCAGGTTGAGTCCTTCGATCAGTACGTTGTACTGTTGAAGAACACGGTTACCCAGATGGTATACAAGCATGCCATCTCGACGGTGGTTCCGGCTCGCCCGGTCAACCTCCAGCAAGAACAGGCGGCGGAACAATAAGCCCATGTTCCAGGGCTCGCTATTTTAGCGGGCCAATGCTTCTCGCGTCAGTAAATGCCCATGACTGAACGACCCGCCGCCGGTGAACGTGCGGTGATCGTGCAGCTTGATTTTGGCCAACCGGACCTCGAGGATCAACTGAAAGAAGTTCGCCTGCTGGCTGAATCGGCCGGCGGCATAGTGGTTGCGGAAGTTTTTGGCCGTCGTCATAGTCCCGATCCCAAAACCTTTGCCGGTAAAGGCAAGGTGCAGGAGATTGCAGCGATGCTGGCTGCTGGCGACTCCGATCTGGTGATTTTCAATCACGAACTGTCGCCGGCCCAGGAACGTAATCTTGAACGCGAACTCAAATGTCGCGTGATTGACCGGACCAGTCTGATTCTCGATATCTTCGCCCTGCGCGCTTCCAGCGCCGAGGGTAAATTGCAGGTTGAACTGGCCCAGCTTGAACATTTGTCGACCCGCCTGGTGCGGGGCTGGACTCACCTGGAGCGGCAGCGGGGCGGTATCGGTATGCGCGGGCCTGGCGAAACACAGCTTGAAACCGACCGCCGCTTGCTCGGCAATCGGGTCAAATTGCTCAAGGAGCGACTGGAAAAACTTTCGCGCCAGCGCGGTGTGCAGCGCAAGGCGCGTCGGCGTGGCGACACCCTCAACGTCTCGCTGGTTGGCTACACCAATGCCGGCAAATCGACGTTGTTCAATGCCTTGACCCATGCCGGTGTCTTTGCAGCCGACCAGTTGTTCGCGACCCTGGATACCACGGCGCGCAAGCTGTGGATCGAGGGAGCGGGCAATATCGTGATTTCCGATACCGTTGGCTTCATCCGCGATCTGCCTCACTCTCTGGTCGATGCTTTTCATGCCACGCTGGAGGCCGCTATCGACGCAGATGTCCTGTTGCATGTAGTGGATAGCGCCAGTCATGCCCGTGACGAGCAAATTTATGAAGTCAAGAAGGTGCTCGAGGAAATCGGTGCCGGCCAGATGCGCCAGGTCATCGTCTGGAACAAGATCGACCTGACCGATGCCGCGCCGGGAGTCGAGCGCGACGAGTATGGTAATATCGCGCGCGTTCGCGTCAGTGCGCGCTCGGGAGTTGGCCTGGATTTGCTGCGGGAATCACTGGCCGAATATGCACGAGCAAAGGCTGAGGCAAGGCGGAAGGCGCTGGCCGACGCCGAGCACGAAGCCCAACACGACTACACTAATTGAAATCCCCAAACCCATGATTCCTACGTTAGGTATTTTCATGTCGCTCAATGACCCGCAATGGGGCAACCGTGGCAGCAATGACGGTGACAAGCCCGGTGGTGGTGGTCCTCGTCGCCCGAATGACGGCCCCCCGATCTCGAAGAGTTGTGGCGCGATTTCAATCGCAAGCTGTCCGGTATGTTTGGCAAGAAGGGCGGTGGCGGCAACGGCGGCGACGGTCCGCGCATGCCCAACATCGATTTCAATCCCAAGTTTCTCGGTGGCGGGATCGGCCTGATCGCCGGTCTGGTCGCCGTTGTCTGGCTGGCGTCGGGTTTCTATATTGTCGACGCCTCACAGCGCGGCATCGTTCTTCAGTTCGGCAGCTACAAGGAATCCACCGAGCCCGGCCTGCGCTGGCGTTTTCCGTACCCCTTCCAGTCACATGAACTGGTCAATCTGTCCGGCGTGCGCACACTGGAAATCGGTTATCGCGGCACGGAACGCAACAAGGTGCTGAAAGAGGCCTTGATGCTGACAGATGATGAAAACATCGTGAACATTCAGTTTGCCGTGCAATACATATTGAAGGATCCGGTCGAGTATCTGTTCAACAATCGTTCTACCGACGAAGCCGTGATGGGAGCTGCTGAATCCGCAGTCCGGGAAATCGTCGGCAAGAGTGAAATGAACTTCGTTCTGTACGAAGGACGCGAGCAGATCGCGACCCAGGCCGCCAAGTTGATGCAGGACATCCTCGATCGCTACAAGAGTGGCATTCTGGTCTCCAAGGTGACCATGCAGAATGCCCAGCCGCCGGAGCAGGTGCAAGCGGCGTTTGACGACGCAGTGAAAGCCGGTCAGGATCGTGAGCGCCAGAAGAATGAAGGTCAGGCTTACGCTAACGACGTGATTCCAAAGGCCAAGGGTACTGCAGCACGCCTGCTCGAAGAGGCCAACGGCCACAAGCAGCGCGTCATCTCGACGGCGGAAGGCGATGCCTCGCGCTTCCGTCAGGTTCAGGTCGAATACGCCAAGGCCCCGGAAGTCACTCGTCAGCGCCTGTATCTGGAAACCATGCAGCAGGTCTATGCCAATACCAGCAAGGTCCTGGTCGATGCCAAGGGGCAGGGCAACCTGCTTTATCTGCCGCTCGACAAGCTGATGCAGTCGGCGGCGGGCATGACTGCCGCTCAGGTTGGTCCGGTCGAAGCGCCGGCCGCCAATACGGCGGTGCGGCCGTCTTCACCGTTGTCGTCGGAGGCTCCACCACAAGTTGAGCGGGCGCCGCAGGTGGGCGGTGGATCATATTCGGGAAGTTCGCGCGAAGGTTCATTGCGCTCGCGTGATCGGGAGGGGCGTTGATGAGTCCGCGTATCAATCTGTTAGGTGCCGTTGCTGCCACCGTGCTGGTGGTCATGGCGATGTCGATCTTTACCGTCGATCAGCGTCTTTACGCGCTGGTTTTCCAGCTGGGCGAAGTCAAGCGGGTGATTACCGAACCGGGTCTGAATTTCAAGATTCCGATGGTCCAGAACGTCCGCTATTTCGAGAAGCGCATCATCACGCTCGATAACGCCGACCCGGAACGCTTCATTACTTCTGAGAAGAAGAATGTTCTGGTCGACTCCTATATCAAGTGGCGCATCGTCGATCCCAGCCTCTACTACATTTCGGTGGGCGGCGATGAAACGCGGGCCAGGACGCGCCTGAACCAGACGGTCAACGCCGGTTTGCGCGAGGAATTCGGCAAGCGGACGGTGCATGACGTGGTTTCCGGCGAACGCGACAAGATCATGGAACAGATGCGCGAAAAGGCCGATGCCGACGCCCGCAAGATCGGCGTCCAGATCGTCGACGTCCGCCTGAAGCGGGTTGAACTGCCGACCGAGGTCAGCGATGCGGTCTATCGCCGGATGGAGGCGGAGCGCAAACGCGTCGCCAACGAACTGCGTTCGGAAGGTTCGGCCGAGGCTGAGAAAATCCGTGCCGATGCTGATCGTCAGCGCGAAATCATCATTGCCGATGCCTACCGCGACGCGCAGAAGATCAAGGGCGAAGGCGATGCCAAGGCTTCGGCGATCTATGCCGGGGCGTTCAGTGCAAATCCCGAGTTCTACGCCTTCTATCGCAGCCTCGAGGCCTATCGCGGCAGTTTCAAAAACAAAAACGATGTACTGGTGGTCGAGCCGAGTTCCGATTTCTTCAAGTATATGAAAAGCCTCGGTCGTGGTAACGACAAGGGCAAATGACATCGACCATCCTGCTTGCCTTCGCGCTGATGCTGGTGCTCGAAGGTGCCATGCCTTTTATTGCGCCGGCGGCTTGGCGTGAAACCTTTCGCCGCCTCATTCAATTCTCGGACGGGCAGATTCGCTTCGTTGGTCTGACCTCGATGCTGATCGGGCTCGTCCTTTTAGTCCTTTTCTCATGAACTGGCTGTTACCTGAATACATTGCCGATGCGCTGCCGGCCGAAGCCGCGCGCATCGAACGTCTGCGCCGCAGCATTCTCGATCACTTTCGGGGCGTGGTTTTGAATTTGTCATGCCACCAATGCTGGAGTACCTGGAGTCGCTGTTGACCGGTGCCGGGCAGGATCTCAAGCTGCGCACCTTCAATCTGGTCGACCAGCTTTCCGGGCGAACCATGGGGGTGCGCGCCGACATCACGCCGCAGGCGGCCCGGATCGACGCCCATCTGTTGAATCATCAAGGCGTAACCCGTCTCTGTTATTGCGGCCACGTACTGCACACCCTGCCGGCAAGCGTTTCTGCCGGGCGCGAGCCTGTCCAGATCGGTGCCGAACTCTACGGTTATGCCGGGATCGAGGCCGATCTCGACATCATTCGTCTGATGGCAGGTGCTTTTGCTGTCATCAAGCTGCCGATCAGTCGCATCGACCTTGGGCATGTCGGCATCTTCCGTGCCCTGGCCGAAGCGGCCGGGCTGCCGAAGGAGGACGAGGAAAACGTCCTCAGTCTGCTCCAGGCCAAGGATGTGCCGGGACTGATGGAGGCATGTGCCGCCGTCCCTTCGCCTTATCGTGAGGCACTGATTGCCTTGCCGCAGCTATATGGCGGGGCCGAGGTCCTGCAGCGGGCGGCGACCGAATTGCCCGACTTGCCGGCAATCGCCGGCGCGCTCGACGGCTTGCGCCATCTGTTTGGTGCGGCTCCCGAACTGCCGTTCTCGATCGATTTGTCCGATCTGCGCGGTTATCACTATCACAACGGAGTGGTCTTTGCCGCCTACTGTCCCGGTTATCCGGTGGCGATTGCCCTGGGCGGCCGCTACGACGGCGCTGGCAAGACCTTTGGTCGGGCCCGGCCGGCTACCGGCTTTTCGATGGATTTGCGCGAAGTGGCCCGATTGGTCCCGCCGGGTCGGTTACAGGGGGCGATTCTCGCTTCCTACGCCGGTCACTACAAGTTGTTGGCGGCCCATATCGCGGCACTGCGCGAGCAGGGGGAGATCGTCGTCGAACTGCTGCCGGGCGAGACGGCCTGCGAAGGCCCCATGTGCGACCGCAAGCTCGTCCAGGTCGGTGGGCAATGGATTATTGAAGCAATACAAGAGGATTAAGAAATGGCCAAGAATGTCATCGTGGTGGGCACCCAGTGGGGTGACGAGGGGAAGGGCAAGATCGTCGACTGGCTGACCGACCACGCCAGTGGTGTGGTGCGTTTTCAGGGCGGCCACAACGCCGGTCATACGCTGGTCGTCGGCGAACAGGTGTACAAGCTGAATCTGGTGCCTTCCGGCATCGTGCGCGATGGGGTGGACTGCTACATCGGCAACGGCGTGGTGCTCGACATCCATCACCTGCTGTCGGAAATCGCCGAGCTGGAAAAAGGCGGCATCGACGTCCGTTCGCGCCTCAAGATCAGCCCGGGCTGTCCGCTCATCCTGCCTTACCACTCGGCCATCGACCAGGCGCGTGAGGGAGCGAAGGCCGAGGACAAGAAGATCGGCACGACCGGCAAGGGCATTGGCCCGACTTATGAAGACAAGGTTTCGCGCCGCGGCCTGCGTGTCTATGACCTGTTCCACCCGGAACGTTTCGCCGAGAAGCTCAAGGAAGTCCTGGAGTACCACAACTTCGTGCTGACCCAGTATTTCAAGGCGCCGGCCGTCGATTACCAGACTGTGCTTGATCAGGCGATGGCAGATGCCGAGCAGATCCGGCCGATGGTGACCGATGTTTCCGCCGCGCTCTATGCCGCCAATCAGGCCGGTCAGAACCTGCTGTTCGAAGGTGCCCAGGGGACGCTGCTCGACATCGATCACGGCACCTATCCGTTTGTCACGTCCTCCAACTGTGTGGCCGGTCAGGCGTCAGCCGGCGCCGGCATCGGTCCGGGCATGCTGCATTACGTTCTGGGTATCACCAAGGCCTACTGCACCCGTGTCGGTGGCGGTCCTTTCCCGAGCGAGCTAGATATCGACACCGAAGGCGTGCCGGGTTACCAGATGTCGCAGGTCGGTCGCGAATTTGGTACGGTGACCGGGCGCAAGCGCCGCTGCGGCTGGTTCGATGCCGCCGCACTGCGTCGTTCGGGCCGGATCAACGGCCTCACAGGCTTGTGCATCACCAAACTGGATGTGCTGGATGGTCTTAAGGAACTCAGCATCTGTACCGGCTACAAGCTCGACGGCAAGGTACTTGACCTGCTGCCGATCGGCGCCGATGAGGTCGCCCGTTGTGAGCCGATTTACGAAACCATGCCCGGCTGGACGGGCACGACCTTTGGCGTCAAGCGTTGGGAAGACCTGCCGGTCAATGCCCAGGCCTACCTGAATCGTCTGGAAGTCCTCTGCGAAGTGCCGATCGCCATCGTGTCGACCGGCCCCGAGCGCGACGAGACCATCCTCAAGGAGCATCCCTTCAACTGATCCGGTTGGCGATCGCGCAAAGAGCAACGGGCCGCAAGGCCCGTTTTAATTTTCAGCGCGGCGGCATCACCTGTTGCCAGGGTTCGGGGCAGTCGCGGACATAGGGGTAATACTGTTCATACGGCTGGCAGTAGTACCAGTTGCCCGATTCAGGTGGCGGTTGGTAGCTGCGGGGTGGTGCCACGTATACCGGTGCGGCGTTGGCCTGGTTGTAGGCGGCGGCTCCAATCGCGAGTCCGGTGATGGCGAGGATTGCCGCTGGTCCGATCCAGTTGTTGTGGCGACCGCCCCCGTCGTAATGCTGGCGATGGCCGCCGTGGCCGCCATGACGGCTCCACTCGGCCTGGGCCGTTCCGGCAGTGCCCAGTGCAAGGCTGATGGCCAGGCAGATGGCGGTAGTCTTTTTCATGATTCGGCTCGCAAGGGTGGTGGTGACAAGCCGAATAACGCAGAGAGGATGCCGGCGATTACCGGCGCAGTGTACGCAAGTGTTAGCAATTGTTGCCGGGGAGGACTGGCGCAGCGGGCTGTGAGACAATGCGGCCCAGTTGAGACGAACCGTGCATTGGCCGGTTGTGTTGAAAACCCCGGCAGAAATGAAAAAAGGCCTTGTTTGAACAAGGCCTTCTATCAAAATCGCTGGTGCCCAGGAAGGGACTCGAACCCCCACGGAGTTACCCGCTAGTACCTGAAACTAGTGCGTCTACCAATTCCGCCACCTGGGCACAGATGCGAAGAGCCGCCATTATAGAGAAAGAAGAAAAGATGTCAATTAAAAAATTATCAAAAATCCGCCGTGCCGATCCGTTCTTCGAGCGTGAATCCCTCCGTTATGAACAACCGTTGCCGTCCCGTGAATACGTTTCCCAGGTGTTGACCGACGAGGCCCGGCCGCTGGGGCTCGTCGAGTTGATTGAATTGCTGGATATTTCCGAAAGCGAGCGCGAGATGTTCCAGCGCCGCCTGGGGGCCATGGAACGCGAGGGCCAGCTGCTGCGCAACCGCAAGGGGGCTTATATCTTGCCCGAGCGGGCCAGCCTGACAGCGGGGAGAATTCAAGGTCACCCGGATGGTTACGGTTTTCTAGTGCCGGATGACGGTAGTCCCGACATCTTTCTCGACCAGCGCCAGATGGGCAAGGTTTTGCATGGCGACCGCGCCCTGGTGCGGATCATGGGCCTGGACCGCAAGGGGCGGCCGGAGGGCAGTATTGTCGAGGTCACCGAACGGGTCAACAGCAAGGTTGTCGGCCGTGTATTTGTCGAGCACGGCGTCGTTTTCGTGGTTCCCGAGAACCGCCGTATCGCGCAGGACATCCTGGTGCCACCGGAGAAGAAGGCCAAGACAAAACCGGAGTCCGGGCAGGTGGTGATGGTCGAGATCATCGAGCAGCCCAGCAAGTTTTCGCAGCCGATCGGGCGCATCATTGAAGTGCTGGGCAACTATGCCGATCCTGGCATGGAAATCGAGATCGCGCTGCGCAAGCATGATTTGCCCTTCGAGTTCTCGAAGAAGGCATTGGAAGAAAACAAGGCCTTGCCGGACAAGGTCAAGAAAGCCGATCTGGCCGGGCGCGAGGATCTGCGCGAGTTGCCGCTGGTGACCATCGACGGCGAGACGGCACGCGATTTCGACGATGCCGTCTATTGCGAGAAGAAGGGGCGGGGCTGGCGGCTAGTCGTCGCGATTGCCGACGTCTCGCATTACGTGCGGCCGGGTATGGCGCTCGACAAGGAAGCCCTGGAGCGCGGCAACTCGGTGTATTTCCCGCGCCGCGTCATCCCCATGCTGCCGGAGAAACTGTCCAACGGCATCTGCTCGTTGAACCCGGATGTTGAGCGCATGGCCATGGTTTGTGACATGGCGATCAGCGCCGCCGGCAAGATCGGCGAGTACCGGTTCTACCCGGCGGTCTTCCGCTCGCATGCCCGGCTGACCTACAACCTGGTCTGGTCATGGCTGTCCGGCGAGGCGAAACCGGAAAGTGACATCCACAAGGCTCTGCAGCCGCACCTGAAAAATCTTTACAAGCTCTTCCAGGCCCTGCACAAGGCGCGCAGCACGCGCGGTGCGATCGACTTCGAGACGACCGAAACGCAAATGCTGTTCAATGCCGAGGGCAAGATCGAGAACATCGTGCCGGTCGTCCGCAACGACGCACACCGGGTTATCGAAGAGTGCATGCTGGCGGCCAATGTCTGCGCCTCGGACTTCCTCGCTGCGCACAAGCAGACCTGTCTGTACCGGGTGCATGCGGCGCCCTCCGACGAGAAGCTGACCAACCTGCGCGCCTTCCTCGGCGAATTCGGGATGGCGCTGGGTGGCGGTGACGACCCACGGGCCAAGGACTACGCGGTGCTGCTTGAGAAGATCAAGCTGCGCCCGGATTTCCAGCTCTTGCAGACCGTGATGCTGCGCTCGCTGAAGCAGGCGATGTACAGCCCGGACAATGTCGGCCATTTCGGTCTGGCCTACGAGCACTACACGCACTTCACCTCGCCGATCCGGCGCTACCCTGACTTGCTGGTGCATCGCGCGATCAAGGCCGTGCTGGCCAAGGAAACCTACACGCCGACCAGCAGCTGGGACGATATCGGCCTCCAGTGCTCGTCAACCGAACGGCGGGCCGACGAGGCGACGCGCGATGTCGAGAACTGGCTGAAATGCTTCTTTATGAAGGAGCGCATCGGCGAGGTCTTCGACGGCACCATCTCGGCGGTGACGGGCTTCGGCATCTTCGTGGCGCTCGATACGATCTACGTCGAAGGCCTGGTTCATGTTTCGGATCTGGGTGAGGATTACTTCCAGTTCGACAACGTCAAGCACCAGATGCTGGGTGAGCGAACCGGGCAGCGTTTCCGACTGGGGGACCGGGTGCGGGTCAAGCTGGTGCGGGCCGATCTCGAGTCCAACAAGATCGATTTCGTCCTGGTCAGGACGGATGGCAGCTCGGCAGCGCGCAAGTCGATGGGCCGGAAGGCGCCGGAAGCGCGGGAGCGTAATCAGGAGAAGCCGGTGGGTAAGGCGACGGTCAAAGTGGCCACCAAGAAGAGTGTGTCCAAAACTGCTGGCAAACGGACGGCAAAGCCGGACGCTCGGCCACCGGCAAAGAAGGCGGCCAAGCGGCGCTGAGTCTGAAGATCGCGATGGCGTGTGCGCTGTCGGAAAACCGGCCGAATATTCCTTGAAAACAACGGTATTTCTGATTCAGGTTTGAAATATTGCTCTAGAATATTAGGTTTTCCGAGGGTGCGGGGCAGCGATGGCAGATCACGGTTTGCACTTGATGGCGGAAGCACCGGTGGCGATGGCCACCAAAGAACCAGATGGCTGGTTGGCGAATGTCGACCTGCCGCCTGAGCTGGTTACAGGGCATCAGGTCATCGATGCCGAACACCGCCTCCTGCTCTCCAGCATATCCGGCTTGCGCCGGATATGCGTCGATCAAGTCAATTGCCCGCATTGCGGCAATTGCCAGGAGTCGGCACGCAAACATTGCGAAATGCAACTCGTGGCCATGCTCGGCGATGTCCTTTCCTTCGTTCTCGATCACTTCAAGACCGAAGAAGCCATCATGCGGGATTCGTTGCTGAAACTGGTCGATCGCGAACTCTGTGAGGCACATATGGAGGACCACGCGGCGATTTCCGGCAAAGTGCAGGAAATTGTCGCGGCGCTTGATCCGATGAACAACGTCGGGCTGATCCGCGAACTCGATTGCCTGCTCTCCCGCTGGATCATCAATCATATTGCGCTGCATGACATGCAGCTGGTGCACTGGGTCGAGCGCGAAGACTCCGTCCTCCGTCAGATCAACCCAAACGCGCGTTGATGGCCCCTCCTCGGGGCCGGGTTCTGACCTGATGCCTGGCGCGGTAAAATTCGCGCCTTGTCTTACTGAAAGCTGCCATGTCGTCCCGCCTGATTTACGGCTTCCATGCCGTCACCGCCAAGTTGCGCCATGATCCCGCTGCGCTTAAGGAAATTTTTGTCGATGCCTCCCGCCAGGATACGCGCGCCCGCGATCTGCTCGCCCATGCCGAGTTGCAAGGCATCAAGATTCTGGCCAGCGACGGCAAGCGGCTGGATGCCATGGCGCCGGGTGCCAAGCACCAGGGCGTTATCGCTCGCGTCGAGGGCGGGCGCAAGCTGGCCCATCTCGACGACGTTCTCGATACGCTGGAAGAACCAGCCTTTCTGCTTGTGCTCGACGGTATTACTGATCCGCGCAATCTCGGTGCCTGCCTGCGCGTCGCCGATGCCGTCGGCGTCCATGCCGTGATCGCGCCGAAGGACCGGGCCGCCGGCTTGACGGATGTGGCAATGAAAACCGCCAGCGGTGCCGCCGAGACCGTGCCCTACGTGATGGTGACCAACCTGGCGCGGACCCTGCGCGAGTTGCAGGAGCGCGAGATCTGGGTAATCGGTACAGCCGGCGAAGCCGAGCGCGATCTCTATGCTGCCGAGTGGCCGGTCGCCACGGCCTGGGTGCTGGGCGCCGAAGGCGAGGGCATGCGCCGGCTGACGCGGGAAACCTGCGACCAGTTGGTGAGCATCCCGATGCATGGCTCGGTAGAGAGCCTGAACGTTTCGGTGGCGGCCGGCGTCTGTCTTTACGAAGCGCGTCGCCGTCGCGCCTGATCGCGGCGACGGGGTTCGCCTGATGACCCATCGGCGCGCCGTGGCACTGATGGTGCTGGTGACGCTGCTGTGGAGCGTGGCGGGGGTGGTCACGCGGCATCTCGATGCGGCGCGCAGCTTCGAGGTCACCTTCTGGCGCAGCGCCTTCAATGCCCTGGCGCTGGTCGTCGCCCTCGGCTGGCTGCGCGGTCCCGCCCTGTGGTCGGGGCTGGTCCATGGCGGGCGGGCAGTCTGGATCTCCGGGGTCTGCTGGGCGGTGATGTACACCGCTTTCATGGTGGCGCTGACCCTGACCTCGGTGGCCAACGTGCTGGTCACCATGGCGCTCAGTCCGGTGCTGACCGCCTTGTTTTCGCGGCTATTTCTCGGTCACGTTCTTCCGCTCCGCAGCTGGCTGGCGATTGTCGTGGCGGGAGGCGGTATCGCCTGGATGTTTGGCACCCAGGCCGGCGAGGGGGCTTCGCTGCTCGGCTCGCTGGTCGCCTTTGCCGTGCCGCTGGCCGGGGCGATCAATCTGACCGTCCTGCAACATGCCGGTGCGGATCCGACGAAGACGCAGGACATGCTGCCCGCGGTGCTGATCGGCGCTCTGTTGTCGGCCTGCGCAACCCTGCCCCTGGCCTGGCCATTTGAGGCTTCCAGCCATGATCTGGGTCTGCTCGCGCTGCTCGGCATGGTGCAACTGGCGGTTCCTTGTCTGTTGATGGTGCGCCTGAGCCGCGAACTGCCGGCCCCGGAAATCGCGCTGCTCGCCCTGCTCGAGGTGGTTTTCGGGGTGGCCTGGGCCTGGCTGGGAGCCGGCGAGCAACCGTCGGCCAGCGTGCTGCTCGGCGGTGGCCTGGTTCTGCTCGCCCTGGTCGCCAACGAAAGTCTGGCCCTGCGCCAGACGCGCCAGGCCGGATGCGCCCTAACGGCCGCGCAGCGCGGCGATTGACTGCTCGATGGCGTCGTCCAGGTAGCTCTGGTAGAAGTCGGGAAGCCGGGCGCCGACGATCGGGGCAGCCAGGCGCTTCCCCTCCGGACCGTAAAAGGCGACGACCGGAAACAGTTTGATCTTTTCGCGATCAGCAAAGCCGCCGTGGGTGGTCGCTTCCCCGCGGAAATCGATCAGGGCGGCCGAACTGTCCTGGTTGATCTGGCGGACCAGCACCCAGGTGCGATAGCGCGGGTGGCTGGCCAGCGGTTTCAGATAGTCGCGCTTGACCGTTGCACAGTATTTGCAGTCATCACGGCTGAACAGAATGATCAACGGCCCGCCCTGGCGGAAGGCCTGTTTGGCCTCGTTGCGCAAATCCACGGCGGGCGGCAGCTCGGCGCCGAATCCCGGCGCCGGCAGCATACTGCAGGCCAGGAGCAGAAGGGCGAGGACGGTGTTTTTCGCACCACGGGTGCGGTGCCGGAACTCAGTTTTCAAAGTGGTAATAGTGTTTGTTCAACCAGGCCGCGACACTGCCTTCCTCCTCGGGGAACCAGCCGGCGCTGACCATCGCGTTGCAGGATGCGACGCGTTGCAGCAGTTCCAGCTGGTTCGACAGCATGCGGCCATCGCGGGTGTACATTTTGCTTCCGTCGCCGCCATACATCTTCGTGTGGCAGCTTTGGCAGGCCTTGTCATGCAGCGGTTTGGCTGCATCAAGATCGACCTTGCCCCAGGGTTCCTCGGCCAGGGCTGGCAAGGCGAGCAGGGCGATGAATGCGGTGATGGGCAGGCGCATGATGTCTCCTGATGCTGGGTGGTGATGGTGGGGGGCGGGAAAGGCTCAGAAACCGGCGGCCTCGGCTTCGAGGAAGGCCAGGTTGACGTACTTGCCGATATTGCTCTCGAAGCCCTTGGTATCTCGGGCCCGGCTGGCAACGCGCGGATCCTTGAGGACCAGGGGCTTGGCTTCCTCGAGCGGCAGGCCATCCCGGATGGCGCGTTCGCAGGTCCGGTAGATGCCTTCGAACAGTTCGCGGTTCCATTGCAGAACCTTAGCGCCGGGTTCGCCGTGGCCGGGCAGCCAGATGCGGCTGCCGGTTTTTTCCAGCGTGTCGTAGGCCTTCAGTGTCCCGACGTAGGAACCGTCGTCCATATTGGCGATGCGGCGGTCCATGGCGACATCGCCAATCAGCATCACGCGATCTTCGAGCACCTCGACGCAGAGATCGTAAGGGGTGTGCACGACGCCGAGATGATGGATGCGCAGCGTGACATCGCCGAATTTCAGTTCGGCCCCGTTCTCCAGTGGCAGTTGGGGCGGCACAACGCGGGTGCCGAGGGTTGCCTGATTGGTCCACTGCTCCATCAGGGTGCGCCACAGCTTGCCCTGGACTCCCTCGATCGCCCGGATGGTGCCGGGGTGGGAATAGAGCGGCAGGGCATCGCCGTAGGCCTCGACATAGGCATGGTTGCCCAGCCAGTGGTCACCGTGATAGTGGGTATTGATGACAGCGACGACCGGTTTCTTGAATTTCTTCCGGATCTGCCGTATGGCCATTTCGCCGATCTGCACCGAAGCGCCGGTATCGACGACGACCAGCCCCTTGGCGGTGTCGACGAAAGTGATGTTGCACATCATTCCCTGATTTTCCGGCGTCGGGAAACCGTCCGGCGAAAAGATCATCCAGACATGCGGTGCTATCTGGCGCAGCGGGTGATCCTTGACGGCGGGCCCGCGAACGAAGTCATCGACTTCACGGGCGACGGCGGCAAGCGTTTGCCAAGGGGCGAACTCGAGTGCCCCCAGGGCCGAAAAGGCGGCGGAATGCTGGAGAAAACGGCGTCGATTCATTGGGGGCTCCTGTCTCGTTTGGCACTATCCTTGCGCCATTGCGGGGCGCCTGGCCGGTAATCTGGCAGGCTTTGAAAGCTCAGTGTAAGCGAATTATCATTTAATAATGTACCAATAATTCGTCAGTGGAAGGAGTGCGCAAATGAGCGGCAAAAAAACATTGTTGTTCGGCATTGGGGCGGTCGCAGCGCTGCTCGGTGCTGCGGCCGGCGCTGCCGAACCGGTCGATCTGGCCCGCGCCGAAGAGATCGTGGGCGGCCGCTGCTTTCTCTGCCACGGTCTGGAAGGGGAGTCCGCCAGCCCGGTCTTTCCGCGCCTGGCCGGCCAGCATGCCGACTACATCGCCAAGCAGCTCAGCGATTTTCAATCCGGCAAGCGCAAGAGCGACACCATGAAACCGCAGGCGGAAGAGCTGACGCCGACCGAGATGAAGGCGCTCGGGGCCTTCTTCCAGAACAAGAAGGTCGGCGCGCGGCCAGTCAGGGATGCCGAACTGCTGGGGGTCGGCAAGTACGTCTTCAACCGGGGCAATCAATTTACCGGCCTGCCGAGCTGCGCCAGCTGCCATGGCGAGAAGGGCCTGGGAACGCCGCAGTTGCCGCGTCTGGCCGGCCAGCACCCGCGCTACATCGAAGACCAGCTCAAACAGTTCAACCGCCGTGAGCGGACCAACGACAACGCCGTTATGCATACCGTGGCCTCCAAGCTGTCGGAGCTGGAAACCCATGCCGTGGCCGAGTACATCGCAACGCTTAACTGAACCCGGCGCCTTTGATCGCCGCAATCTCGGCGACATCCTGCTCGAGCACGTTGCTGTCGACGAGTGCGGCGCGGCCGATCGGGCGTTTGCCGGGTTCACCGCCAGGGGGCCAGCCAGAACCGGACAAAAATAAAAAACGGAGGGGCTCGAGCGGGCCATCGCCCGGAGATGGAAGACCAATCGGAAGCGCCGGTCATCCCCTTTCAATCATGGGTATCTGATCCAGGTAATTTGTGTATTTGCGTCTAGACTGAAATTGTCTGCATCGTGCAGAGCACCAAAGGGAGGGTGTCATGTCAATCGCACGTAAAGTTGTCCTGGCTATCACCGCTTTCCTGATTCTTATTTTCGGCGGCAGCGGGATTGCCTTCCTGCAACTGGCCAAGGTCGGGAATGTGGCCGATCACCTTGGAGAAAGCGAATTACCTTCGGTTCGATATTCCGGTGCCATGCGCGCCGAGGCCATCGATTTTCGCAATCGGGAAACCCAGCTTCTGATCATTCGCTCGCCGGAAGAGATCGACGAGACACTCGGGCGTCAAAAGCAAAATCTGGATGCCTTGAAGAAATTCGAGGGGCTGTATGAAAAGTTGATTGTGCGTGACGAGCAGCACAAGCTGCTGGCCGACTACCGCCAAGCCTTCAATGTCTACATGCAGACTCATGACCGGTTGGTGCAATTGGTCCGCGCCGATGAGAAGGAGCTGGCATTGGCTTATTTTCGGAACGAACAGCGCAAGGCTTTTCGCAGCCTTTTGCCGACGATCGACAAAATTGTCGAGGACAGCGTGGTCAGCAGCGACCAGTTGCGCGCCCAGGCGGTCGAAATACGGAGGTCGGCCAATATCCAGTTGCTCGTCACCCTGGGGTTGGCCGCCGCAATCGGCATCGTCATGGGCATCATGCTCTATCGCACCGTGGTGGTGCGGCTCGAGACGATGCGCAATGCGGTGATCCATGTCGTGGAGTCCCGGGACTTCACTCACCCGATCGGCATCGCAGGCAAGGACGAAGTCGCGGATGTCGCGGCTGCGGTGGACCATCTCACGGCAGCGATGCGCGAGACGCTGCGCGAGTTCATGGGCGCGATCAAGGAAATGACGGAGGCGGCCACCCACCTGGCATCGGCGGCGCAAGAGGTTGCCGGATCTTCGGTCAATGAGTCGGAATCCGCTTCGAGCATGGCCGCCACGGTCGAGCAATTGACGGTGAGTATCAATCAGGTTGCCGACAATGCCCAGGCCTTGGCCGATGCGGCGCAAGCCTCGGATCTGGCGGCGCATGCCGGGGGGGATGTGATCGTGCAGACGATCGGCAAGATTCGCGACATCGGCAGCGGAATTCAGGAAACCGCAGCAGCCATCAAGGTGCTGGAGCAGGCCTCACAGGAAATTTCATTCATCGTCCAGATCATTCATGATGTGGCCGACCAGACCAATTTACTGGCACTTAACGCCGCGATCGAAGCGGCGAGAGCCGGTGAGCAAGGGCGAGGCTTTGCGGTCGTCGCGGACGAGGTGCGCAAACTTGCCGAGCGGAGCACGCAGGCGACCCGCGACATCGCCAGTAAAATTACGGCAATTCAACAGGCAACCGAGACCGCCGGGCACCACATGGCGTTTTCCGTGAGCCAGGTCGCCACCAGCATTGCGCATGCCGATGAGGCCAACGCCGCAGTGGGACGTATTGAGGAGGGGGTGTCCCGCGTCGAGGACGAGGTGAAATCCATCTCGTCTGCATTACGGGAGCAAGGGCAGGCCAGCAACCAGATTGCGAGCCAGGTGGAATTGGTGGCCCAGATCAGCGAAAAGAACAGTCACGGCGCGGAGGAAAGCGCCGTTCTATCCAATGAACTGGCGGGCCTCGCTGCTCGCTTGCGTGAAGCGGCGGCACGCTACACCGTCTAGCTTTCGTCGATCGCCTGGCCGGGTGGTGCCTTCTCAGCGCAATGAAAAAGCCGGGGTCGGAACCCCGGCTTGAAAACCACGGACTGAATTGCCGGGCGTCGGGTCGGCGGCAAGCCGGCGTCGGTGCCTATGGCGCGAGCAGAGTCAGGCCAGCATGTCGGCCCAAATATTTTTCGCCCAGCCCATCGCCACCTTGCCTTCCAGCTCGTTGCGCGCGGCCGAGACGCCGCCGGCTCCCTTGACTGGCTGCACGACCTTGGTCGCCGCATCGTACTGGTGCACCGAGGCAACGTGGATCACGTTCTTGGCATCGACGAAGCTGTAGCAGGTGTTCATGACGACCGGTTCCGGATTCGGTTCCTGGCCGGCGAGCAGGTTGAGGATCGCTGCCGCCGCCAGCTTGCCGTGCTGGTTGGCCATGTGGCCGGATTTCGGCATGGTCGGCGCCGGGAAGATGGCGTCGCCAAGGACATGGACGCCCGGTGTGCTGGTCGATTCCATGGATAGCCAGTTGATGTCCACCCAGCGGTTGTTGATCAGCTTCAACCCGGACTTGGCGGCGATATCGCCGGCGCGGTGCGGCGGAATGACGTTCAGCACGTCGGCCTTGAACTTGTCGAACTCGAGCACGGCGGTGTTGCTGGCGACTTCGACATCCTTGAGTTCGCTGTTGTTGCGGTACTCGATGATGCCCTTGTAGAGATCGCTCCATGCCTTGGTGAACAGGCCCTTCTTGGAGACCACGTCCTCGTTGGCGTCGAGGATGATGACCTTGGACTTGGGCTTGTGCTGCTTGAAATAATTGGCGACCAGGCAGGCGCGCTCGTACGGTCCGGGCGGGCAGCGGTAGGGGGCTTTCGGGATGGAAATGGCGTAGGTGCCGCCGTCCTTCATGTTTTCCAATTGCTTGCGCAGGGCGACGGTCTGAGCGCCGGCCTTCCAGGCGTGGAGGATCTTGCCCTGGGCCTCGGTGTTGTTGAGGCCGGGAACCTGGTCCCACATGAAATCGACGCCGGGGGATAGCACCAGGCGGTCGTAGGAAATGGCGCCGCCGGCTTTCAGGGAAACCGTCTTCTTGGCGGCGTCGACCGCGACCACATCGCCCTGGATGACGCGGACACCCCATTTGTTCTTCAAGCCGTCATAGCTGACGGTGATGTCTTCCATGGTCTTGGTGCCGCCGATGACCAGATTGGATATCGGGCAGGAGATGAAGGTCGGATTGCGTTCGATCAAGGTGACCTGAACGCCGCCTTCGCTCCACATGCGCAGGTACTTGGCCACCGTCGCCCCGCCATAACCGCCGCCGACCACGACCACATGGCCACTCGCCTGGTTGCCGCCGGCGCAGCCGTAGAGGGAGGCCAGCGCACCGGCTGCCGCGCCAACCTTCAGGAAATCACGTCTTTTCATGAGCATCATGGTGTTGTCCCCTTATTTTTGTGCGGCGAAGTAGGTGGCGATCAGATCGAGCTGGGCATCGGTATAGCCCTTGGAGATCTGATGCATGATCGAGGCGGGCTTGTCGCCGCTCTTGAATTCGGCCAGTTTTTGCAGGATTTTGGCTTTTTCCTGGCCGGCCAGGGCATCCATGCCCGAGCCCTTAAGCGCCTGGCCGTTGGTGCCATGACAGTTGGCACAGGTGGCCGCCAGATTGCGTCCGAGATTCGGGTCGGCGGCCAGCGTAACGCCGCTCGCCAGCAGCAGGCAGGCTGCCGTCAAGGTTGGAAACATTTTCATTATTCATCTCCTCTGAATGTTGTCGATTGTCATATAGCCAGGTTTCTCCGGACGCTTGCCGGTTGCAGCCGTAGTGCGAAGGGTATATGCCTTTCGCACAAATTGCATGTTGCGCTGCATCAATATTAGTTGTTGACTATATAAGTATGCAGTTATACATTGGTTCTTGATCTAAATCAAAAGAACGTCATGGACGAAACGATTCACGTATTCGAGCAAGTTGCCCAGTACTTCGGCCTGCTGGCCGATCCGACGCGCTTGCGCATCCTCTCCTGCCTGTGCGGCGAGGAGCGGCCTGTCCACGAAGTGGTCGAGCACATCGGGCTGACGCAAGCCAATATTTCGCGTCATCTGAACATCTTGTACCGCGCTGGCGTCGTCGAACGGCGGCGCGAAGGCAGCTCGGTGATGTATCGCGTCGTCGATCCGAATTTTGTCGACATCTGCCGGACAGTCAGCATCACGGTAGCCAGCCGTGACCTGGGCGACCAGTTGGGTGTGGCGTCAGTGAAATCCTGTGATTGAAATTAACAGACGGAGGAAAGTGGTCTCTATGGGTGATATCGTCAAACAACCGGGGCGTCTGCGGCCCGCCCCGGAAAACTTCCTCTCGGAAGAGCAGGTCAAGGCCGTCGCCGCTGGGCGCCGGGATTTTCTGCGCAAGAGCTTCCTCGCCGCCGGCGCCGCACTGAGCGCGCCGTTGGTAGCGCGGGCCAGCGAAGGCGATGCCAACATTTTGCAGAATCCGGCGTGGACCACCTCGCTCGGTCAGCCGGTGGCGGCCCGCCCTTACGGCATGCCGTCGCAGTACGAAAGCCAGCTGCTGCGTCGCGAATCGCCGGGCCTGGCCCGGGTCGGCGGCGCCTCGGTGTCGTTCGCTCCGCTGCAGGGCCTGTTCGGCATCATCACGCCGTCCGGCCTGCATTTCGAGCGCCATCACCAGGGCTGGCACGACATCGATCCGTCCAAGCATCGCCTGATGGTCAATGGCTCCGACGACTCGCTGCTCAAGAAGGCCAAGGTCTACACGCTGGACGAACTGATGCGCCTGCCCTCGGCGTCGCGCATCCACTTCATCGAATGCGGCGCCAACACCGGCCTCGAGTGGGGCAACGTCGCGGTGCCCACCGTGCAATACACGCACGGCATGATCTCTTGCTCTGAATTCACCGGCGTGCCGCTGAAATACCTGCTCGACGACTGCGGCGTCGATTACAAGAAGGCCCGCTACGTGCTGGCCGAGGGGGCTGACGGCTCCTCGATGACGCGGACCATCCCGATGGAAATGGTGGAAAGCGGTGAAGTCATGGTCGCCTACGGCCAGAACGGCGAAATGCTGCGCCCGGAAAACGGTTACCCGCTGCGCCTGGTGGTGCCTGGCGTCCAGGGCGTGTCCTGGGTCAAGTGGCTGCGCCGCATCGAAGTCGGCGACATGCCCTATGCCACCAAGGACGAGGCCGTGCATTACATCGACCTGCTGCCCAACGGCCTGCATCGCCAGTACAGCTCGATTCAGGAAGCCAAGTCGGTGATCACCACACCGTCTGGCGGCCAGACTTTGCTCGACAAAGGCTTCTACAACGTTTCCGGCCTCGCCTGGTCGGGTCGCGGCCGGATCAAGCAGGTCGATGTCTCCTTCGACGGCGGCATCAACTGGCAGACCGCCCGCCTCGAAGGCCCGGTCCAGAACAAGGCACTGACCCGCTTCAATACCAACTGGGTGTGGGACGGCAAGCCGGCCATTCTGCAGTCGCGCGCCATCGACGAGACCGGCTACGTCCAGCCGAGTTATGGACAACTGCGCGCCGTACGCGGCACCAAGTCGATCTATCACAACAACGCCATCCAGTCCTGGAAAGTCATCGAAAGCGGGGAGGTCAGCAATGTCCAGGTTCTTTAATGCCAGCCTTTGCCGTCGTGGCACTAAGACCCTTCTTGTTCTGGCCGTGGCCGGGGTGTCGAGCGCGGCGCTGGCCGTCGACCACTTCTCGGGGGTCGGTCGCCAGGCGACGCCGGCCGAAGTCAAGGCCTGGGATATCGACGTTCGCCCCGACTTCAAGGGCTTGCCCAAGGGATCGGGTTCGGTCGATCAAGGCCAGGAACTGTTCGAGGCCAAGTGCGCCTCCTGCCACGGCACCTTCGGCGAGTCGAACGAGGTATTCACGCCGCTGGTCGGCGGCACGACCAAGGACGACATGAAGACCGGCAGGGTCAAGGGCTTGTCCTCCGGCGAATTGCCGCAGCGCACGACCTTTACCAAGGTGGCGACGATCTCGACGGTCTTCGACTACATCCAGCGCGCCATGCCATGGACGGCGCCCAAGTCGCTGAAGCCGGACGAGGTCTACGCCATCCTTGCCTACCTGCTCAACCTGTCGGAAATGGTACCGGGCGACTTCGTGCTCTCCGACAAGAATATCGCCGACGTCCAGAAGCTGTTGCCCAACCGCCACGGCATGACCACCGAGCACGGCCTGTGGCCGGGCGCCGCGGCGGCGAAGGGCGGGATCGGCAACGGTGGCAAGCCGGATACGCAGAACAAGGCGTGCATGAAGAACTGCAAGCCGGGTGCGGTGATCGGCTCGACCCTGCCTGACTACGCCCGCACGGCGCACGGCGAGTTGTACGACCAGAACCGCAATTTCGGCCCGGTACGCGGGACCCGAACACTGGGCGCCGATGCCGTTGCGGCACCGGTGGCGGCTAATCCGAACCTCGAACTGGCGACCAAGAACGGCTGTATGGCCTGCCACGGCCTCAACGCCAAGATCGTCGGCCCTGGCTACAACGAGGTTCTGGCCCGCTACCAGGGGCAGGCCGATGCCGAGGGGCGTCTGGTGGCCAAGGTCAAGGCCGGCGGGCAGGGCGTCTGGGGCTCGGTGCCGATGCCGCCGAACGGGCATTTGAAAGATGAAGAGTTGAAGACACTCGTCAAGTGGATTTTGTCGGGTGCGAAGTAGTCGGTTAATTCAATTTTCTGAGAGGAGTAGTTATGAACACGCAACGTCGTAATGTACTGAAAGCCGGCTCGGGCGCTGCCCTGATGACCGTTCTCGCCGCGGCCGGCATCATCACGCCGGGCATGGCGCTGGCCGACTGGAACAAGGCCGCCTTTGACGCCAAGAGCATGGCCGATACGCTGAAGGCGCTCGGCGCCGGGGCGCCGGCCGACAGCAAGGATGTCCAGGTCACCGGCCCGGATATCGCCGAAAACGGTGCCGTGGTGCCGGTTGGCGTCGCCTCCACGCTGCCCAACATCACCATGGTCGCCATCCTGATCGAGAAGAACCCGAACGCGCTGGCCGCCACCTTCGTGTTGCCGGAAGGCACCGAAGCCAGCGTCCAGACCCGCGTCAAGATGGGCCAGACCTCGAACATCTACGCCTTGGTCAAGTCGGACGGCAAGTTCTTCATGGCGACCAAGGAAATCAAGGTCACCCTGGGTGGCTGCGGCGGCTAAAAACGGGTTCGAAGCTACTGCGCTCGGCATGACTGCGTTGCGGATGCTCGCCGTGCAAATTGCACTGTCTCGCAACCGCGCCTTGTCCTGCCATCGCTCGCGACGCTTCGCCTCCCGTTTTCACACTTACAGAATTTAGGAGAAATAAACATGGCAAATCCGATGAAAATCCGCGCCGCCAACAAGGATGGCGTTACCGAAGTCAAAGTCCTGGTCAGCCACGAAATGGAAACCGGTCAGCGCAAGGACTCCGCCGGCGCCGTCGTGCCGGCCTGGTTCATTACCGAACTGACTGCCAAGCACAACGACAAGCTCGTGCTGAGCAGCGAATTCGGTCCCTCCGTTTCCAAGAATCCGTACCTGGCCTTCAAGTTCAAGGGCGGCGCCAAGGGCGACAAGATCGTCGTCTCGTGGAAGGACAACAAGGGCGATACGCGTAGCGACGAAGCCGTCATCGGCTAATGGCTGTACATGACGACGGCGCCAAGGCGGCACAGACCGCCGCCGTCGATCGACATCCCCGGAGGAGTTGAAATGATCCAAGGTTTTATCAAAACGCTGGTCGGCGTGGCTGTCACGACGGCCTGCCTCGGCAGTGCCACCGCCCAGGACAGCAAGGTTGCCGACGAGTTGGCCAAGTACCGCGAGGCACTGGCCGACGGCAACCCGGCCGACCTCTTCGAAGTCAAGGGTGAGGCGCTGTGGGCCGAGAAGCGCGGCCCCAAGAACGCGTCCCTCGAGCAGTGCGATCTGGGCCTCGGCCCGGGCAAGCTGGACGGGGCCTATGCCCAGTTGCCCAAGTACTTCAAGGACACCAACAAGGTAATGGATGTCGAATCCCGTTTGGTGCATTGCATGGTCACGCTGCAAGGCTTCACTCAGGCCGAGGTCACCAAGCAGTGGTACTCGAAGCCGGGCAAGGACTCGGATATCGAGGCCCTGGTCACCTTTATCGGCGCCAAATCGAATGGCAAGCCGATCAATGTGCCGGCCACCCATCCGGAAGAAGCGAAGATGGCGAAGATGGGCGAGTACATCTTCTATCGCCGCTCCGGGCCGCAGGATTTCTCCTGTTCGATCTGCCACGGTCAGGAGGGCAAGCGCATCCGCCTGCAGGATCTCGGCAACCTGACGACCAAGGACGGTGCCGGCGTCGCGATGAAAACCTGGCCCTCCTATCGCGTCTCGCAAGGAACGGTGTGGACCATGCAGCGGCGTCTGATCGACTGCATGCGCCAGGCGCGCTGGCCGGAACCCAACTATCTGGCCGATTCGGTAATCGCGCTGGAAACCTACCTGCTAAAAACCGCCACCGGCACCGTCATGGAAACGCCGGGAATCAAGCGCTGAGAGGGGATGACCATGAAACTGAAAATTGCCCTTGTCGGCTTGCTGAGCGCCGCCGTCGTTGCCCCGGTGCTGGCCGAAAAAGCTGCCGAAGCACCCGGCGGCAAATATGCCAAGGACGCCGAACAGGTGTTCCGGACCTCCTTCAAGGCCGAGAATCCGAAGTACTGGATGACCCGGCTGGAGCAGGATGAAACCATGAAGACCTGCGGCCAGTATCGCGACAATCCGCCGCGCAAGATCGGCGAAAAGCTGGAAAAGCTGAACGCGGCGACCATCCGTTACCCGGTCGACGGCAAGCTGATCGGCGACTGGAAGGAAGGCGAGAAGCTGGCCGCGGTCGGCACCGGCGGCCATATCGGCTTCATTCAGCCGGACAAGGCCGGGCGGGTCCGCGGCGGCAATTGCTATGCCTGCCACCAACTGGCCAAGCAGGAAGTGGCCTACGGCACGATCGGCCCCAGCCTGCAGAACTTCGGCAAGATTCGCGGCAATTCCGAAGAAAACATCAAGTACGTCTACGACAAGATCTACAACTCCAACGCCTTCACGGCGTGCACCAACATGCCGCGCTTCGGCCTGCATAACTGGGTGACGCCGGAGCAGATCACCCACATCGTGGCTTTCCTGATCGATCCGGAATCGCCGGTCAACAAAGACTGAACTTGCGTTTTACCCGGCCGGGGCAACCCGCCGGGTCTTTTTTGGCGGGTGCTCCGCCAGATCTTTTGGCTCCACCAAAATTTCATATTCAAGGACAAGAAATGAGCATGAATCGTCGGGAATTTCTGCAGGTCATGGCCGTCGCCGCTGCCGGCGGCATGGCCCTGCACAGTGATTTCGCGCGGGCGGAAAAGAGCGCCGCCAAACTCTACGACCTGCCCAGGTTTGGCAACGTCAGCCTGCTCCATATCACCGACTGTCACGCCCAGCTGCTGCCCATCTATTTCCGCGAGCCCAACGTCAATCTCGGCTTCGGCGACCAGTTCGGCAAGGTGCCGCACCTGGTCGGCGACCATCTGCTCAAGCATTTCGGCTTCAAGCCGAACAGCATCGAGGCGCACGCCTACACCTATCTGAATTTCGAGCAGGCCGCCGAGACCTACGGCAAGGTCGGCGGCTTCGCCCACCTGGCAACGCTGGTCAAGCGCATGAAGGCCAATCGTCCCGGCGCGCTGCTGCTCGACGGCGGCGACACCTGGCAGGGTTCCGGCACGGCGCTGTGGACCAACGCCCAGGACATGGTCGATGCCTGCAAGGCGCTCGGCGTCAATATCATGACGATGCACTGGGAATCGACGGTCGGCGAGGCCCGGATCAAGGAAATCGAGGAAAAGGATTTCGCCGGCCAGGTCGATATCGTCGCCCAGAACATCAAGACCAACGATTTCGGCGACCCGGTCTTCAAGCCCTACGTGATGAAGAAGATCAATGGCGTGCCGGTAGCGATCATTGGCCAGGCCTTCCCCTATACGCCGATCGCCAACCCGCGCTGGCAGGTGCCGAACTGGAGCTACGGCATCCAGGAAGACAACATGCAGAAGACCGTCGACGAAGCACGCGCCGCTGGTGCCCAGGTCGTTGTCGTGCTCTCGCACAACGGCATGGACGTCGATCTCAAGATGGCTTCCCGGGTCAAGGGCATTGATGCCATCCTCGGCGGCCACACCCACGACGGCATGCCGGCCCCGGTCGTCGTCAAGAATGCCGGCGGCCAGACCCTGGTCACCAATGCCGGCTCCAACGGCAAGTACCTCGGCGTGCTCGATTTCGACGTCAGGAATGGCAAGATCGCCGACTTCCGCTACAAGTTGCTTCCCGTCTTCGCCAACCTGCTGCCGGCCGACAAGGAAATGCAGACGCTGATCGACAAGGCGCGCGCGCCCTACCTGTCCAAACTTAACGAAAAGCTGGCGGTCAGCGAAGGCCTGCTTTATCGCCGTGGAAACTTCAACGGTACCTTCGACCAGGTCATTCTCGACGCGCTGATGAAGGTCAAGGATGCCGAAATCGCCTTCTCGCCTGGCTTCCGCTGGGGCACCTCGCTGTTGCCGGGGCAGCCGATCCTGATGGAACACGTGCTCGACCAGACGGCGATCACCTACCCGTGGACGACGGTTACCAACATGAGCGGCGAGATGATCAAGACCGTGCTCGAAGACGTCTGCGACAACCTGTTCAACCCCGACCCCTACTACCAGCAAGGCGGCGACATGGTGCGCGTCGGAGGCCTGCAATATACCTGCGATCCGACCGGAAAGATGGGCAGCCGCATCCAGAATCTGACCCTCAAGGGCCAGCTGATCGATCCGGCCAAAACCTACAAGGTGGCCGGCTGGGCACCAGTTTCGGAAGAGGCGAAGAATTCCGGCGAACCGATCTGGGAGGTCGTGGCAAAATATCTGCGCGACATCAAGACGGTCAAGCCGGTCAATCTCAACCTGCCGACGCTGAAAGGCGCGGCCAACAATCCGGGGATGGCATGATGAAGAAAAATGCTACTTTCAAACAGTGGTTCGCCGTTGGCTTGCTGGCGGTATCTTCGTTGAATCTGGCGGCCGACTGGGCGTCGGGCAGTACCGACTGGGACAAGCTGCCTGACGTCAAGAAGTCCAAAGTCGGCCTCTGCCTGACGCCACAGCAGGCTTACGAGATGAAAAAGAAGGATCCGAAAGGCGTCGCTTTCTTCGACGTCCGGACCCGGGCCGAGGCGATGTACGTCGGCTGGCCGAGCGACGCCGACGCGCTGGTGCCCTATGTCGAACACCCTGAGTTGATGACCGAGTGGGATGACAAGCGCTTCATGTACAAGCTCGAGCCGAACCAGGACTTCGTGCCGGAAGTGGAGCGCCGCCTGAAGGACATGGGGCTGGGCAAGGACGCCACGATTATCGTCATCTGCCGCTCCGGAGACCGCAGTTCCAAGGCCCAGGACAGATTGCAGATGGCTGGTTATAACAAGGTCTATAGCGTGGCCGAAGGCGTCGAGGGCGATAGCGCCAAAGAAGGCGCCAGGAGCGGCCAGCGCGTGGTTAATGGCTGGAAGAACGCCAACCTGCCCTGGACCTACAAACTGGACAAGGCCAGGATGTACTTTCCGCGCTGAATTTCCCGGTTACAGGAGCAATCCCCGCTGCGGCGGGGATTTTTTTCGTACGAGCGTTATCGACCGATGGGGGCCGGGCGAATTGCGGCCCGGGATGGCATTGGAAGCAGTCAAGCAGGTATTACCCGCCGCGGTGATGCCCTCTGTGGTGGCCGTGATGATCACCCACCGGAATGAAAACCGGGAAGCAGCCGCTCAGGCTGGCGACGGTCAAGGCAATCAGGGCAGTGGCGAAGATTTTTTTCATGGCGCTTCCGATACGAAGGATTCGATACTCGAATAACGCTACAGGGCGATTGGGGCCGACGCCGAATTGTAAGGGGATTTTGCCAGTAGTTTTTTCGGGTGGCCGCAGGGTCGGTTAGGTGACCAAAAATCCATCGCGATTATCTGTCGAAGATTCTTACAGCTCCGCCTGAAAATAATCAAACCAATCTATCGTCGCCAGTTGGTTGTTTTATAACAACATGATTATTAAAAATTAAAAATAAATTATTAGTACTGGCGCGTATGTTGCCTGATTTTCTGGCGCTGTCTTTTTGGCGTGGTTTTTAATGAGGAGACTCCCATGAAAAAAAGTGTAAAACTCGCAGTGACAGCCTCGTTGGGGCTGTTGGTTTCAGCAGCAAGTTGGGCCGGCCCGGTCATTTTGGGCGGAGATGATTTGACGGATCACGGCTCCCGGAGTGCCGGAGGGGCAAATCTTGAAGGCTGGCTCTACATCGAAAAGGCAATTTCCAGTCTTTTTGGTACTCAGACCAGGCCTGGTGCCTTAACGGTGGATATCGTCGCCTTGGGTTCAGTCAATCCAGGCGCGGGGGTTTACACATCCTCTAATGCAGGTGGTGCAATTAACTCTGTCGCCAACGTCTTGGGGCGAAGCTTATCGTTCTACGACGGTGCAACGAACATCGGCACATTTTTTAGCGATTTGGCGAGCGGTGCGGTGAATCCTGGTGTCATATGGATTGCCGGTACGGGAGCTAGTAATAATCTAGTCGCTACCGAAGGTGCCGCACTTACCGCTAACGCTAATGCCATTAATTCGTTTGTAGGATCAGGTGGTGGATTAATGGCGCACGGTAGCGGGCCCGTCGCATACGGCTGGCTTACTGCCCTGCTTCCTGGTCTCACCGAAGTTAGCGGTTGCAACTCTTCTGGGGCCACCCTGACGGCCGCAGGGAGCGCAGCTTTCCCTGGCCTGAGCAATTCGGATATTGATGCCAATGCCGGGCCTTGCCATAGTCATTTCGAAGGTAATTTTGGTGGTTTAACCACGCTGGCGCTGGATGGTAGTAATCCTGCGCGCAGCTACATTATCGGAGCCGCCGCTGGCGGCGGTGGTTCCATCACCGATCCACCTTCAGGGGTGCCAGAACCCGCCACGCTGTTGCTTGTTGGGGTAGGGCTGGCAGGCTTGGCCAGCCGCCGCAAACATGCACTCTAAATTCTGAGGCGTTTGATCCTGCCTCCTTGTGCCACAAGGTAGAGTATTCAGCACCGAGGGGGTAGACTCAGCATGCATAGCATTTGCGTGGCACTGACAATAGACGGATTTGATCTACTTTTGATTCGAACCCGATTTGTCACTATGTTTCGCCGAGTGCCACGCACGCGACTGAACCGCTAATCATTGAAGCCCATTGTCGCCGTCCTGGAATTACGGCTTCAGGGCTGAGTGGTCTCGAGACCGCCGCTGGCCATTGGTGCAGTGTTCGGCTGACGCAGGGGGCGATCGATCCAATGGTCGGTCATTCCTGCTCCCGCCCACATGCCGATCAGCGCCAGCCAGGCCGTGAGCGCGAAGACCGCAGCACCGGAGACTCCGGCGCCGACCGCGCAGCCGCCGGCCAGCATGCCTCCGAAACCCATGCACAGCGCGCCGATGATGTAGCGCCGCATGCTTTGACCATCCTTGAAGCCTTCCAGCTTCAGTTCCCGTCCCCACAGTCCGGCCAGGAAGGATCCCAGCACGACGCCGGGGACCAGACCGATGTCGAAATCCCAGGGCTGGCCCGGTGGGGAGAGTACGAGCATCAGCATGTTGGCCGAGGGGCCGGTGAAACTCAGGCTCTGCACGGGGACGATTTCAAACGACTGGTTGCCGATCCGGTAGGTGGTCAGCCAGGCCAGCGCGATCATCAGGCCGACCCCGAGGCTGGCCAGGCCTTCGCGTCGGCTAAGCTTGGCGCGGCGGGCGAAATGGATGGCGGCAGCCAACCAGAACAGACCGAAGATCACACCGCCGGAATGACCGAGGTGAAAGGTGGCGAGCAGGTCGCGCGCGGCGCCGCCGTCGACGGTCCACAGACCGGAAAGCCAGGTGCGCAGCGGCGAGAGCTGACCGTTCAGCGATGCCTGGGCGGTTACCGCAAAAATCAGGCCGGTGAGCAGGGCGCGCAGGTTGCCGTTGGCGGCGAGGACCAGCATTCGGCTGGAGCAGCCGCGCGCCAGGATCATGCCGATGCCGAACAGCAGGCCGCCGAGCAAGGCGCCGGAGAGGCTGCCGGTGGCCGAGAGCTGGCGGGCCTGACCGACGTCGAGCCAGCCGAGAACGATAAATAGCTGGGTGGCGATCACCGCACTGGAAAAGGCGAACAGCCAGACCGCCAGCTTGCTCGTGCCCTGGCGATTCCAAAATTCGACGACGGCCGAGCGCAGGCAGAAGCGGGAGCGTTGGGCGAAGAAACCGAAGAACAGCCCGATGCCGAGGCCGGCCAGCACGATGCCGGTTGTCTCGCCGAAAAAATCGGTCAGGCTGCTGAAATCCATGATACTTGCCCAAAAAGCGGTTGGTCAGCGCCGAGGGACGATGGACAAGCCAACGTACCCCCGAGCGCAGAAACGCTTATTTTAGGGCAAGTGGTGCTGCGTTTTCGCTCTTCTTGTCGTCCTTCCAGCCGCCGCCGATGGCACGGAACAGATCGACCGACGCGGCCAGTCGGGCCTGACGCGTGCCGATCATGGCCAGCAGGGCGTCGTTGCTGGTGCGCTGGGCGTCGAGCAGGTCGAGGTAGCCGGAATAGCCGGCCTCGTAACGCCGGCGGGCGATGTCGAGGGCTTTTTGCGCATTATCGACGCGGACGGTCTGTGCCGTTTCTGCCTCGCCCTGCTCGCGCAGATTGACCAGCGCATCGCGAACTTCCTTGTAGGCGACCTGCAAACTGTTTTGCCAGGCGATCAGCGACTGCTCGTTGAGTGCCTTGGCCTGATCGACGCGTGCCGAGGTGCGGCCGAAATCGAGGATCGGCATGAACAGCCCGAGACCGAGCGACCAAGTATTGGAGCCGGCGCTGAAGAGGTCGGAGAGTGTCTTGCTTTCGGTACCGATACTGCCAGTCAGCGAGAATCGCGGGTAATAGCCGGCCTTGGCGACGCCGATGTTGGCATTGGCGGCGACCAGCTTCTGCTCGGCTTCGCGGACGTCGGGCCGGGCTTCGATCAGGTCGGCCGGTAGCCCGGCCGGTGGCAAGGGCGGTAGCGGCAGTTGGCGGAGGTCGCCGGCGGCGATCTTCAGCTCCGGATTGGCGGTGAGCAGGGCGAGCTGGTGCTCGGTCAGCGCCCGGAGCCGGCGCTGCTCGGCCTGCTGTGCTTGCAGCGTGGCGAGCGCAGTCTCGGCCTGATAGAGATCGAGCGGCGAAACCAGCCCGGCATCGACCCGGGTCTTGACCAGTTTCAGGCTTTCCTCACGGCTCTTCAGCGATTCGGTGGTTACCGCCAGTTGGGCGTCGGCGGCACGCAAGCTCAGGTAATTGGTGGCGACAAGGCCGGCCACGGTCAGCCGGATCGAGTCGCGCGCATACTGGCTTCCCAGCAGGCTGGCCTGCAAGGCTTCGTTGCTGCGCCGGACACGACCCCAGACATCGAGTTCGTAGGAGGTGGTCAGCGCGGCGCTGCGCGAATGCAGTAATGAAGGCGTGAAGCCCTCCCGCCAGGTCGCCGTCTTGGTGCTCGGCTTGCTGTTGGTGGCGGCCGCCTGGCCGTCGATTTCCGGGAAGAAGGCGGCGCCGGCCTCGCGGGCGACGGCGTTGGCCTGTTCGACGCGGGCGATGGCGATACGCAGGTCGGCATTGTTGTTCAGCGCCTGATCGACCAGATCGTTCAAGGTTGCATCGCCGAACAGCGACCACCAACGGGTGTCCAGGGCGGCATTCTGCACTGGCGGCAGGGGTGGGGCTTCGCGGAAGGCGGTCGGCAGCCAGGCGCTCGGTCGCAGGTAGTCGGGGCCGATGGCGCAGCCACCGAGCGCCAGGGCGGCACTCAGAACGGCGGCGAGCCGGATGTTTTGGGGTTTAGGCATGTTGGGTTTCCTCCGGCAGGGCGTCATCCAGATCGCCGGCAGGGCGCATCTGTTTGCCGCGTTCCAGCCACATGAAGAAGAGCGGAATGAAAATGGTGGCGATAAAGGTGGCGGCGATCATCCCGGCAAAGACGCCGGTGCCCATCGACTGGCGGGCGGCGGCGCCGGCACCGCTGGCTTTGACCAGCGGGAAAACGCCGAGCACGAAGGCGAGCGAGGTCATGATGATTGGACGCAGCCGGAGGCGGGCGGCCTCGAGGGCCGCTTCGGCGGCACTCTTGCCCTCGGCGTACTTCTGGGCGGCGAATTCGACGATTAGAATGGCATTTTTCGATGCCAGCCCGATCAGTACGACGAGGCCGATCTGGAAATAGATATCGTTCGGCATGCCGCGCAGCCAGATCGCGGTCAGGGCACCCATCAGCGCGAAAGGTACGGCCATGACGACGGCGACTGGCAGGGACCACTTCTCGTACTGGGCGGCAAGGATCAGGAAGACCATGATGATGGCAAAACCGAAGGCCTGAACCGATGAGCCGGAACTGCGCTTTTCCTGGAAGGCCTGGCCGGTCCAGGCTATTTCATAACCGCTGGGCAGGTTGGCAGCAGCGACTTCCTCGACGATCTTGATGGCGTCGCCGGAACTGATGCCGGGCTTCGAATCGCCCATGACCTTGGCGGCGATAAAACCGTTGAAGCGTTCAACCTGCTCCGGGCCGACGACGCTCTTCACCGTGCTGATCGCCGACAGCGGAATCATCGCGTTGCTCGTCGTGCTGCGCACATAGACCTTGCCGAGATCGTCCGGCTTCATCCGGTAGCTGGCGTCGGCCTGCAACTGCACACGATAGACGCGGCCGGCCTTGTTGAAGTCATTGACGTAGAGCGCGCCCATCGAGCTTTGCAGGGTCTCGTAGACGCTGGCCAGCGGGATGCCCAGCGCCAGCACCTTGGGCTCGTCGACTTCGACGAAGAGCTGGGGCACGGTCGGGCGGAAGAAGGTCGAAATGCGGGTGAATTCCGGGCGCTTCTGCAATTCAGCTATGAAGGTCTGGGTCACTTCGTTGAGCTTGCGCGCATCGCCATCGACCCGGTTCTGGAGATAGACCTCAAAGCCGCCGGCGGTCCCGAGGCCCATAATCGGCGGCGGATTGAAGACCAGCGCCAGGCCGTCGGACTGCATCATGCCCATGCCCATGAACTTGCCGGCCAGGTCCTGGGCCTTGGCTTCGCGCTCGCTCCAGTCCTTGAGCGGAATGAAGATGGTGCCGGCGTTGGGCTTGTTGCCACCACCGATCAGATCGAAGCCGGAAACGACGAAGGTGTGCTTGACGGCAGGGTCGGAACCGACCATCTGGCGCATGTTCTCGCCGGTGGTGGCGGTGCGCTTCAGGGTCGCGCCGTCGGGCAGCATGAGTGCCGAAATCAGGTAGCCCTGGTCTTCGGCCGGCACGAAACTGCCCGGGATGATGCGGAAGAACAGGGCGCAGATGCCGATCACCAGCAGGAAGATGGCGCCGCCGACGATGCCGTGCTTGAGCGTGAAGCCGACGGTCGAGGTATAGGAGCGCGTGAAGCGCTCGAACAGCCGGTTGAAGGGGCGGAAAATCTTGTGTTCGGTATGCTGGGCCTTGAGCAGCAGGGCGCACAGCGCCGGCGTCAGGGTCAGCGCGACGACCCCGGAGAGCACGACGGCGACGGCCACCGTAACCGCGAACTGCTTGTAGAGCTGACCGGCGATGCCGCCGAGGAAGGCGACCGGCACGAAGACCGAGACCAGGACCAGCACGATGGCGACCAGTGCGCCCTGAACCTGGTGCATGGCCTTGATCGCGGCATCCTTGGGCGACAGGTGTTCTTCGGCCATCAGGCGTTCGACGTTCTCGAGCACGACGATGGCGTCATCGACGACGATACCGATCGCCAGCACCATCGCGAACAGGGTCAGGGTGTTGATTGAAAAACCGAATAGCCAGAGTCCGGCGAAGGTGCCGATCAGCGAGATCGGCACGGCGACCATCGGGATCAGCGTCGCCCGCCAGCTCTGCAGGAAGATGTAGACCACGGCGAGGACCAGGATCATCGCTTCGATCAGCGTCTTGACCACTTCCTTGATTGAGGCGGAAACGAAACGCGTGGTGTCGAAGGGGATGATGTAGCCCATGCCCTCGGGGAACTTCTTCTTCAGCTCGTCCATGCGGGCGGTGACCTTCTCGGCCACTTCCAGCGCATTGGCGCCGGTCTGCAGGAAGACGCCCATCGCGATGGTCGGCTGGCCGTCGAGCGTGACCTGCTGGTCGTAGCTGTAGGCGCCGAGTTCGATGGTCGCGATGTCCCTGAGGCGGAGCAGGCCGCCCGGACCGCTGGCGCGGATCACGATGTTGCCGAATTCCTCCGGCGTCAGCAGCCGGCCCTTGGCGGTCACCGTGTAGACCAGTTGCTGGTCGCTCGGCGCCGGTTCCTGGCCGATCTTGCCGGCTGCGTTCTGGGCGTTCTGGGCCTTGATCGCGGTCGATACGTCGCTGGTCGTCAGGCCGAGCTGGGCCATGCGGTCGGGCTTGAGCCAGATGCGCATCGAGTAGTCCTGGGCGCCGAAGATGGTGACGTCGCCGACGCCCTTGACCCGCTTCAGCTCATCGACGATGTTCAGGCTGGCGTAGTTGGAGAGGTACAGGGTGTTGTACTTGCCCTTCTCGGATTCGAGCGCGACGACCTGCAGGATGTCGTTCGAGCGCTTCTGGACGATCACACCGTTGCGCCGGACTTCTTCCGGCAGCCGGGGTTCGGCGGCCTTGACGCGGTTATTGACGTTGACCGCGGCCATGTCGACATTGCTGCCGACTTCGAAGGTGGCGGTGATGGTCACCGAGCCGTTGGCCGAGGCCGACGAGGTGAAATAGGAGAGGCCCTCGACCCCGTTCAGTTGCTCCTCGATCGGGGCTGCAACCGTCTTGGCCAGGGTTTCGGCCGAAGCGCCCGGGTAGGTGGCGGTGATCAGTACGGTCGGCGGGGCGATCTGCGGATATTGCGCGATTGGCAGGACCTGCGAGGCAACCAGGCCGGCAATGACGATGATGATCGAGATGACCGACGCGAAAATCGGCCGGTTGATGAAAAATTTCGACATGGCGGCTCCTTAAGCCTTCGGCGCCGGTTTGGCAGCAGGTTCGGCGCCAGGCACTGCCGGCGGATGCGGGGCTACCGGGGCGCCGGGGCGGAGCTTCATCAGGTTGTCGATGATGACCTTGTCGCCGGCTTTCAGGCCGCCGGTGATGACCCAGTCCTTGCCGCGCCATTCGGCGGTCTGCACCGGACGTGGCGCGACCTTGTCGCCTTCGCCGGCGAGCATGACGATGGCACCCTGCTCGGTCTGCACCACTGCCGACTGCGGCACCAGGAACATGCCTTCGCGCTCGCCGGTGAGCAGGCGGACACGGACGAACTGGCCGGGCAGCAACTGGTTGTCGCCATTGTCGAATTCGGCGCGCAACTGCTGGGTGCCGAGTGTGGTGTCGATATTGCTGGCCAGGAAGTTCAGTTTGCCCTTCTTCGGATAAACGCTGCCGTTGGCGAGGATCATTTCAACGCCGCTGACGTTCTTCTCGGTGACGCGGCCGCCGGCCAGCTTGGCCAGGTCGCTGTCACCCAGGCTAAAACGGACCCAGATCGGGTTGCTCTGGTAGATCGAGGTCAGTAGGCTGTCGGCACCGGCCGTGATCAGGTTGCCTTCCGACTTCGCGGCGCGGCCGGTGGTGCCGCCGACGGGGGCGGTAACCGTGGTCCACGACAGGTTCAGTTCGGCCTGGCGCAGCGCGGTCTGGGCGATGGCGTTGTTCGAGGAAGCATCGTCGTATTCCTTCTGGCTGATCGCCTTGGCCTCGATCAGGCCTTTCAGGCGGTTCATTTCGCGACCGGTCTGTTCGGCCTTGGCCTTGGCATCGGCCAGCGCGATCTCGTAGGTCGAGCGGTCGATCTGGAACAGCGGCTGGCCGGCCTTGACCGTCTCGCCTTCCTGATACAACCGCTTGACCAGGATGCCGGCGACGCGGGCACGGACTTCGGTTTCGCGGGCACCTTCGGTTTGCGCCATGACCTCGACCGAGGAGGGTACGCGTTGCGGCTGGACTTCCAGTACGGTAACCGGCAATGGCCCCATGGCCGGGCCGGCGGCTGGTTTGCTGTCCGAACAGCCGGCCAGTAAGGCGGCGCAGACGGTTGTAGCAGCGATGATCAGGGAAAGGGCAGTGCGCCGCGGCAGATGTTCGACAGTCATTGGGGGCTCCTAATAGGCAATTTTTCGGCTATTATATACAAACACGGATGTATGTAAATTGTTTTGAGCCGCCGTGTTGATGGCTTGATAATGACAACGGCTAGGTAGAAAAAGTGCCGGCCGGGAGAGAGAGAATGGTCAGAAAAACCAAGGAAGAAGCGGAAAAGACCCGCAAGGACATCATTGAATCGGCACGTCAGGTCTTCCACCAGCACGGCGTCAGCCGCTCGACCTGCGAGAAGATCGCCAAGGCCGCCGGCGTGACGCGGGGGGCGGTCTATTGGCACTTTCAGGACAAGGCGGAAATTTTCCTTGCCATGCGCGCCGACGTCTTTGCCCCCATGGTGGAGCGCACTGACGCCATTCTGTTTTCGGATTCCTTCGCCAATCCGCTCGATGCCATCGAGGCTTCGCTGAAGGAGTTTTTCCGTGTTCTCGAGGATAGTTCCATCGTGCGCGAAGTCTTCGAAATCATGATTTCACGCTGCGAATACGTCGATGAATTCGCCAGCATCCAGGACGAGGTCGGTCGTCCGGCCTTCGTGTTTCTCGAAAAGATCGAGCGTATGTACCGACGGGCCGGAGACGGTGGCCATTTGCGCCCGGGCCTCGACCCGCTGGCGACGGCACGCGACACCTGGGCTTTCACCAGCGGCCTGTTGCACCTGATGCTCGGTTGCCAAAAAGGCTCGGAACTCGATCAGCAGATTCCGGCCATGATTACAGCGCACATGGCGCTGCGCCGGAAAGGCTAGCGCGAACGGGCCAGATCGAGGTCGGCCCGGTTCTTTTCATCGACGTATATGCCGGTTGCAGCCGGCCGACTGCTGGCGAAACAGCTGACTTCGACATTGGCCAGCGCTTTTGCCTTGTGCAGAACATCGACCGCGCAGCGCCCGTAGACGCTGTCGATGGTGGCCAGCAGGTTGCGGGCGTAGGGGGTTTCCAGCTTGCCGTCGAGGATCAGGTTGGCGAGCAGTACTCCGTCCGGCTTCAGCACGCGGCGGGTGCCGGCCCAGAATTCGCGGGTCACCAGGTGGCTGGGAATCGAGGTGTGCGAGCTGTAGACATCGACCACCACGGCATCGAAGCGGCGCTCGCTGGTCGCCACGAAGCGCCGCGCGTCGTCGGCTATAAATTCGCCCAGTGCCGCTTCGCGCAGGAAGTGTTTTTCGGCAATTGCCTTGATCGCCGGATCGATATCGACATAGGTGTAGCGATTCAGCGGTTCCCGGTGGGACAGCGTGAAGCCGCCGGCGCCGAGGACGAGGATTTCCCGGTCCTTGAAGCCCAGATCGTCGAGCAGGATTTGCCGCAAATGGTTGATGTAGCGCGTGTAGTTGGGCGGTTCGGAATCATCGATCAGCGAGGCGGTCGATTTGTTGACCCAGAAGGCGCGCGGGTCGTTCTGGCCGGGCAGGTCGACGTCACCGACGATATATTCGGCGTAGGCGGTGTCGGCGGTTACCTCGTGGCGCAGATTGAGGCCGGCGGCGAGCGCGACGGTCGCCAACGAAAAGAAGATGATCCTGGCATCGCGCCGGGCGAGCAACAGGGTGCCGAAGGCCAGCCCCAGGGCGCATGTGAAGACGGCGGCCGAGACGCCCAGCCACTGCATGACGAGCAGCGACAGCGAGAGCGAACCGAGGAAGGAGCCCAGCGTCGACCAGTAGAGCGCCATGCCGCTCGCCTCGCCGGTACGCTCGTGCTTGATCAGGTTGGTCAGGATCGGCACCGTCTGGCCGAGTAGCCAGGCGAGCGGGCAGAGGATGGTGCCGATGAAGACGAGATAGGCGATCAGCACCGGCTGCAGGTGGAGGAACAGCCAGTCCACGGTAATGCCTGCCAGTCCGAGGCCGGCCAGCGCGGCGGCGATCAGGAAGTTGCGGGCGACGACGCTGGCGTAGTGGGCGGCCACCTTGGCGCCGGAGGCATAGCCGAGGGCCAGCGCGAGCAGAAAGAAGCCGATGGTCGGGGCGGTGACGACGATGGAACTGCCGATGTGCGGTACCAGCCGGCGCAGCGCGATGACTTCGGCGCCGAGCGAACAGAAGCCTTCGATGAAAACGATGGTGTAGATGAGCAGCCGGGACATCGCCCGGACTATACCGGAATGCTGGCGGTTCGCCGTGGACGGCCGGATCTCGCCGGCACTCAGTGCAGAAACTTGCCGTTGCTGCCGATGATGGTCAGGTCGACAAAGTTCGAACCGTTGTGATTGGCCGATGAAAAATTGATCGGAAAGCCGCCGATATCGACCTTGTTCATGCTTTCCAGGGCACTTACCAGCTTGTCGCGGGTCAGATCGCGGCCGGCCCGGCGCAGGCCTTCGCCAAGAACGCGGGCGGCGATAAAGCCCTCGAGTTCGGTAAAGGAGTAGTTGTCACGCCCGGCCTTCTTGACCAGACTCTGATAGTCGCGGGAAACCTGAAGGGTGCCGCTCCACGGAAAGGGAACGACCTGGGCGATATGCACGCCGATGCCGCTGCTGCCGAGTTCCTTGGCCAGCGGCACACTGCCGACGAAGGACAGATTGTGGATGGCGGCGGCATTGCCCAGCTTCTTCAGGGCGAGGACGACGGCGGCCACCGATTTGTAGGCGCTGACGACGAGGACGGCGTCGGGTTGGGCGGCATGAATGGTCTTGGCGGCGGCCTCGACATCGGTGCTGTTGCGCTCGATAGTGGCGGTGGCTGCCGGTTTCAACTGGCGTTTGGCCAGCGCTTTTTCCATACCGGCCAGGCCGGCCTTGCCGTAGGCATCGTTCTGGTAGAGCACGGCAATTTTCTTGACGCCGACGGTGGTCAGTTGCTCGGCGATTTTTTCGGTTTCGTCGAAATAGCTGGCGCGGACGTTGAAAACGTTGCGATTGAATGGCTCGCGCAGCAGTTGGGCACCGGTGAAGGCGCCGATGTAGGGAATGTGCGCCTCATTGACCAGCGGCAGTACGGCCTGACTGGTTGGGGTGCCGACATAGCCGAACAGCGCGAAGACCTTGCTGTCATTGATCAGTTTCTTGGTGTTGGCGGTGGCTTGGTCCGGCTCGTAGCCATCGTCGAGCGATTCAAGTTCGATTTTCCGGCCATGGATGCCGCCGCTGGCATTGATCTGGTCGAAATACAGCTTGGCGCCGCTGCGCATTTCCTGACCGAGCCCCTGGGCCGGGCCGGAGAGGGCGGCCGACTGCCCGATCCGGATGCTGTGTTCGCTAACGCCGTTCTCGGCCTGGGCGGAGATGGCGGCGACGATTGCCGCGGCGGCGATGAGGCTGTGCGTCAAGAAGCGCATGACGAATGTCCCTGAAATGTCCAGTGTCGCGGATTGTAACTCCGAAAAATGCCAAATTTATAGCATTGACATTTTTCATCACGGCCCGTGACTGTGCCGTCAGGCTGGTTTTCGGTATTTGCGCCAGGCGCTCCAGCTGAAGACGAACAGGCCGCTCCAGATCAGCGCGAAACTGACCAGACGGACCGTCTGTAGCGGTTCGCCGAAAATCCATACCGCCGTCGCGAACTGCAGGGTCGGGTTGATGTACATCAGCATGCCGACGGTCGCCAGGTCGAGGCGCTGGGTAGCCGCGGCAAAGGCCATCAGCGGCACGGCGGTGATGATGCCAGCGCCGACCAGCAGGGCGGCGGTCGTCAGGTCGTGGGCGGCAAATACCTGGTGGCCGGTCTGCGCCATCCACAGCGCGTAAATCGCACAGACCGGCAGCATGGCCAGGGTTTCCAGCCACAGACCGGACAGGGCGTCGACCGGCACCTGCTTGCGGACCAGGCCGTAGGTGCCGAAGGTGGCGGCGAGGAACAGCGAGACCCAGGGCAGGCCGCCGAGGGCGATGACCTCATTGCCAATGGCGGCGACCGCGAATGCGACGGAAATCCATTCCAGGCGGTTCAGGCGTTCCTTCAGGACGACCAGGCCGAGCAGCACATTGATCAGCGGCGTCAGGAAATAACCGAGGCTGGAGGCGACCACCTGCTGGTTGGCCACCGCCCACAGAAACATCAGCCAGTTACTGCCGACCAGCAGCGCGGCGAGGGCGAGCATGGCGAACTGGCGCGGCGTCCGGAACACCGCCAGCACCTTGCCCCAGTTGCGGCGCGCCGTGAGCAGCAGGGCGACGAAGACGAAGGCCCAGACGGCGCGGTTGGACAGCACGTCCATTGGCGAGAGATGCGAAAGCTGGCGGAAGAAGAGCGGGAAGAAGCCCCAGATGCCGTAGGCGAGCAGGCCGAAGGCGATGCCGGCCAGCGGGTTGCGGGCGTTCATCCGACTCAGGCGTCGCCGCGTAGCAGGGCCAGCGCCGGCGAACGGAAATCGCGGCGGTAGAGCACGATCAATACGGTGATCGCCAGACCGCCGAGCATGGCCGGATGCAGCAGCCAGCCCGAGGCGGCGAGGCCGAAGTAGTAGGCGCGGATGCCACGATTGAAATCGTCGCCGGCCAGGCTGTTGGCGCCGGCCACACGGCGGGCGTAGGTTTCGTCGGCGGCCTGTCCAGCCTTGTGTTCGGGGCGGCGCCGACCAGGATGGAAACCAGGTTGAACTGGCGTAGCGACCAGGTGAATTTGAAATAGGCGAAAACGAAGGAGGCGAGCACCAGCATCAGCTTGATTTCCAGCAACTCGCGGTTGCCGACGCCGCCGAAGGGCAGTTCGGCGGTGACGCTGAGCAGCTTGTCGGAAGCGCCGAGCGCGGCGACCAGGCCGGCGATGATGTAGATCGTGGTGTTGGCGTAGAAGGAAACACTGGTCATCAGGTTGCCGATCAGCGTCGAGTCGGCGACGCGGATATCGCGTTCCAGCATGCGCCGCGCCCATTCCAGGCGATAGCCCTGGCTGGTCCGTACCAGGCCGCGATCACCCCAGCGGCTGTGCTCGGAGAACCAGGCGTAACCGGCCCAGCAGATGAAGAAGGCGGCCAGTGCCAGCCAGTCGGCCGTGGCGAGATGAGGGAGCGCGTGCATGGCGGGAGTTTGCCACAAGGCGACCAGCGCGTGGCCGCCTTGATGACGCTCGGGCGCTAGGTCTTGAAGCGTTCGACGTTGGCCCGCATGCGGTTGGTCAGGCTGCGGATATTGTCCGCCTCGGTGGCCGAAACGCCGACGCTGGTGCTGCTTTGTTCTGATGCCTGGGCTACGCGCTCGACCTTCTGGGCGATGTCGTAGCTGGCGGCGCCCTGTTCGTGCATGGCCTCGTTGATATCGGCGAAAACGCGCTGAACCTCGCTGTTGGCGCTGCGAATTGCCGCGATTGCTTCCCCGGCCCGAGTTGCCAGTTCGGTGCCGCTTTCGAGGTGGCCGATGGTGTTTTCCATGGCCACTACGGCGCTCTTCGAACGGCTCTGGATATCCGCGATCATGCCGGCGATCTCGCCGGTCGCCTTGGTGGTCCGTTCGGCCAGTTTGCGCACTTCGTCGGCGACCACCGCGAAACCGCGGCCCTGTTCGCCGGCGCGGGCAGCCTCGATGGCCGCATTCAGCGCGAGCAGGTTGGTCTGGTCGGCGACGTCCTTGATCACCTGGACCACCGATGAAATGCGCTCGGAGTGTTCGCCGAGTTCGGTGATTGTCGCGCCGACGCCCTTGACCTCGACCGCGATGTCGGCCATGGCCGAGACGGCGTTGCCGATCACGGTGCCGCCGGTTTCGGAGTGTTCGCCGGCCAGATTGGCCAAGGCGAGCGCCTCGCGGGTGTGGTCGGAAACCGAGGTGATGCTGACCGAGAGTTGTTCGAGCGAGGCCGCCATCGACGACGAAGACTCGCTGGTTTCGGCCGAGGCTTGTGCCGCCTGGGTGGAAGCCTGGGCGAGGGTCGATGTCGCCTCGTCGACCTGGACGATTTCCTGGCGTACCTCGGCCAGACTCTGCTGCAATGTCTTCAGCAGATCGTTGAAGGCTTCGGCCGTCAGCCCGACTTCGTCCCGGCTGCGGATCGGGATGCTGCCGGTGAAATCCTTGTCGCGGGCGGTGCGGATGATCAGCTTCGCCATCTCGCCCAGCGGCACCGTGATCGAGCGGATGGTATAGGCGGCGATTAGCAGTCCGAGCAGCAGGCCGGTAGCGAGCGTGATCAGGGATGCCCAGATGAATCGCCGGTTCTCGGCGGTCGAGGTTTCGTAGCTGGTCCTGACCGCCTTTTCTTGCGCTTCGGCAACGCTGCGCATCATCGGGTTCATCTTGGCTTCGAACTGGCCGTTCGCCTTGAGGAAGTGCGCGACGGTAGCAGCCGAGTAGTCGCCGTCGAGTAGTGCCTTCAAGGTTGGCCGGACGACTTCGCCGACATACTTGGCATACAGCGGCTCGAATTCCTGAATCAGCTTCAGTTCCTCGCTAGCCGGCAGCAGATTGGCTTTCAGTGAGACGAAGGTCTCGTCCATCCATTTCAGGTTCTTCTCGATCACGTCGAGGTGCAGGGTGACCGGATGGTCATGCAGCTTGGCGTAGTCGAAGGACGGGTTGTGCTGCATGGCGCGGAATATCTGGCCGCTGTTTTCGACGACCAGACGGCGAATCCGGGCCAGTTCCCGCATCGGGATGGCCTCGTGCTTGTAGATGGATTCGATTTCGGTTTCGGCGCTGCGGGCGATATAGACGCTGATACTGCCGGTCACGATCAAGGCAAGGGCAAGAAATGCGACAAGCCCGATCAGCCGCCCACGGATGCTCATGTTCGACATGATGATCCTCCCTTCATTGGAGCTTTGATTATTGTATTAGCTCAATCTACTCCTTTATGACGGGCTGGCAATCCCGCTATTTCGCCCGTCCCTTCAGGGCTCGCACTTCAAGGACAACGGCATCGATGGTCCGGCCCGCGCCATTTTCCAGAGACAGTTGATGGCGGCCCGGTTGCGGTAGCCAACGGGTATTGACGTTGGCATTGCCGAGCGATTTTCCGTCCATCCGCCAGATCCAGCCTGGCGCCGCCGGTGCCGAGAGGCGGAGCGGGACGCGCTGGCGCTGTGGCGGGATGTCGGGGTCGAGGGCGATGACGCTGCCGTCGGCCGGGTAGGCGATACGGGCCAGCGCCTGGGCGGCGGCAGCCCGAACGACCGGCATTTCGGTGCCGGCGACGAACCACTCGCTACGGGTCGGCTCGCGTGGCGGCGCGAAGCGGATGGTGCTGCGCACGAGGCCGGCGGGGCGGGCGGCGGGCGGCTCTCGACCCGGGGTCGGCCGGCCGTTGCATCGCCGCGATGCAGCCAGTCCATCACCTCGCGCCAGACCGGTGCCGCACCGGAAACCCCGGATACGTCGTGCATCGGGCTACCACCGGCATTGCCGACCCAGACCACCACTGTATAGCGCCGCGAATAGCCGGCGCACCAATTGTCGCGCATGTCCTTGCTGGTCCCGGTCTTGGCGGCGGCCCAGTAGGGCGTGACCAGCCAGGATTCGAGGCCGAAGGTGGCGGCGCGGGCAGTGCGGTCGGCAAGGATGTCGCCGACCAAGAAGGCGCTGGGCGGGGTGTAGGCGGCGTGCTCTTGGCCGGTGAAAACCCCGGCGCAGCCGTCGCGCCGGCAGGGTATCGAGGCCGTCGTCGGGGCCGCCGTGACGCGCAATGGCGACCACCGGCCGCCATTGGCCAGCGTCCGGTAGCCATTGGCCAGCATCAGCAGTGAAATATCGGCCGAGCCGAGGGCCAGGCTGTAGCCGTACCATTCGCCGCTTTCCTTGAGGCTGGCGAAGCCGGTCTGCTGCAGGCGCTGGTGAAAGCGATCCGGACCCAGGCGGACCAGCGTCTTGACCGCCGGTACGTTGAGCGAGCCGGCCAGCGCCATGCGGGCCGAGACCCAGCCGCGGTAGTGCGGTTCGTAATTCTGCGGGGCGTAAAGGCCGTTGCCGGTATCGAGCGTCAGCGGCGCGTCCTCGATCAGCGAGGCTGGGGTCAGCTGGCGGCGCTCGAAGGCTTGTGCGTAGAGAAAGGCTTTCAGCGTCGAGCCGGCCTGGCGCAGGGCGGTCACGCCATCGACCTCGGCGGCATCGGAGAGATCGCCGCTCGAGCCGACCCAGGCGAGGATTTCGCCGCTGGCGTTGTCGATGACCAGCAGCGCCCCATCTTCGACATTCTGCTGGCGCAGGGCCGCTAAATGGCGGCGCAAGGCGGCCGTTGCGAAGCGCTGCAGATCGGCATCGAGGCTGGAGCGGACCTCTTGCCCGGGCTGGCCGAGCAGCTTGCGGGCGAGGTGTGGTGCCAGTTGTTCGCTGGCATCGCGTTCGCCGGCGTTCAGTCCGCCACTCAGCGCCTGGGCGGCAAAACCTTCCAGTCCCTCGCACTCACCGGGGCGGTTCATTTCCTTCAACAGGTTGCAGGCGCGCCGGACCACGACGGCCGGCGCCGCATTGGGCGAGCGGAGGAGGGCGGCAGCGAGCGCCGCTTCACGCTCGTCCAGGCCGTGCGGCCACTTGCCGAACAGCTTGCGGCTCATCGCGCCGACGCCCTGCAGCTCGCCGCGAAAGCTGACCAGATTGAGATAGGACTCGAGAATCTGACGTTTGCTCCAGAAGCCTTCCAGGCGTAGCGCTGCGGTGGTCTGCGTCAGTTTGCCGAAGATACTGCGCCGGCCCCGGCGCTGGCCGTCCTCGTCGATCAGCCCGGCCAGTTGCATGGTCAGCGTGCTCGCCCCGCGCGTCTTGTTGCCCCAGAAATTGTTCCATGCAGCCTTGCCGGCCGCCGGCCAGTCCACCCCGTCATGTTCGAGAAAGCGCTTGTCTTCGGAAACGATTACTGCGCGCAGCAAGGCCGGGGCAATACCGGCGAGCGGCGTCCAGGCCAGACGGCGTACCGTCGGATCGACCCGCAGGCTGTGTAGCGTCTTGCCATCGCGTGCCAGCAGCGTTGCCTCCGAGGGCACATAGGCGGTTCTGACCTCCGCGAAACCGGGCAAGGCCAGTGCGGGAAGGGGAAGGAGCAACAGCAGGGCGAGCCGGCAGCGGATGGACGGGAGGAAAGTCATGAGGAGATTTTAGCGGGAGCTGTCTGGATGGCAGCTATCGGGCTCGCCGGGAAAGCCCGACGCGGCGGATTATCGGTGCTATTCTCAAAACATAACGGCATTGGCGACACTGCGCTGGCCGAGGCCATCCGGCCCGATTCACAAGAGGGCAACCCGCCATGATTGAAACCATACTGCTTACCGCCGCCCGCATCTCGACCTTCGATCAGAAGCGGCATCTGACCAACGCCAGCGGGTTTTTCTTCCAGCGCGGCGAGCGGCTATTTCTGGTTACCAGTCGGCATGTCATGTTCGATGAGCCGAGCAAGCACTTTCCGAATCGCATCGAGATCGAGTTGCACGTCGATCCGGACAATATTGCCATTTCCACCGGCTTTTCGATGCCGCTCTACCGCAACGGCAAGGGGGTCTGGCGCGATGGTCTCGATACCGCGGGGGATATCGACGTCGCCGTGCTCGAGATCGAACGTGCCGCACTGCCCAGTACTGCTGTCTATCATGCTTTTACGCCACACCATCTGCTCGGCCGCTTCGATCAGGTGGAGGTTGGTTCGTCGCTGCTGGTGGTCGGCTTCCCGCTCGGGTTTCACGACACGGTGCATCACATGCCGGTGGTTCGCCACGCCATCATCGCCTCGTCTTTCGGGATGCGTTTCCAGGGCCAGGGCTTTTTCCTGACCGATGCCCGCACACACCGGGGCACCAGCGGCGCGCCCGTCGTCATGCGCGTCACCGAACCGGCGCCGGAGCTCGGTGAACTGCCCTGGATGTTGCTCGGCGTGCATTCGGCGCGGCTCGATGTCGGCTCACGCGATCTTGAGCTGGATGAGGCGCTGGGCCTGAATTGCGCCTGGTATGCCGACATCCTGATGACGCTGACCGAGAAGTAAGCCGTGAGCCTTGCCGGAGCCTGGCAAGGCATATTTTTCGTCACCCGGTTAATTGTCCGACATCGGCCTATACTGAATTTATGCCGGTGTTTACCGGTTCCTCCAAGGAGCAGATCATGGGCAAGACGACCAAGAGCAACAAGGAAGTAAAGAAACATGCACTTCTTTCCCCCAAGGAAAAGAAGCACGCCAAACAGGTCAAGAAGCACGCTTCGGATACCGTGCCGATCATTCCCCGCTAGGCAGCAGGCAGCAACAATCTTTTAGACCAGCCAGAGCTTTTTCCAGCCGGCGTGGCCGAGGCGTTCCATCGTCTCGATATTGCGCTCGAAGATGTCCGCCGCATCCGGGAAGGCCGCCACGGCACGGTCGATGCTGCTCTCGCGTAGCAGATGCAGCGTCGGGTAAGGCGAGCGGTTGGTGAAATTGGCGATATCGTCCGCTTCGCTGCCGGCAAACTCGTACTGCGGATGCAGGCTGGCAATCTGGAAAACGCCATCGAACCCCAGGTTGCGGTTCAGCGCGTCAACTTCGGCCAGAAAGAAGTGGTAGTCGAGAAAATTTGTCATCACCTGCGGGTGGATGAGCAGGGTGGTGTCGAGTTCGGCTGATTCCGTACTGGCCAGCCGCTTCAGTTCGTTTTCCAGTTCGGCCAGCAGGCCGTCGGCCGTGCTGGCCGCACTCAGGGCATAGCGCACCTGCTTTTTGACAAAGACACTTTTGGCGAAAGGACAGAGGTTCAGTCCGATCACGGCACGCTCCAGCCATTGCTGGGTAGCGGCGACGATTTTGTCGGCAGCGACGGAGTCGCTGTAGGGATTCAAAACTTGGGGCATGGTGGAGCCTGGATCGGAAGTCGCGAAAAAACGCGGTCAGAGCCTGGGCCCGGCGAGGCGTTCAAGTTAGCCGCATTCTATCGTGCGCTGTGGTCGCAATGGATTCTTTCGGCGGCGCTCACAGTGCAGCATTCGCCAGCAGAACGAGTAACTGCTCGTGGGCGAACGGACGGCTGAACAAATAACCCTGCCCAGACTGGCAGCCCAGTTGCAGCAGGATTGCAGCCTGTTCCGGCCGTTCGATGCCCTCGACGATGATCGCCAACTGCAGCGATCTGGCCAGGGCGACCATGGCCTCGATAATGGCTATTCCCCCCGTGTTTTCGGGGAGGTCATGGATGAATGAGCGGTCGATCTTGATGCGATCGATCGGCAGGTCACGCAGGACGCTGAGCGAGGAGTAGCCGGTACCGAAGTCGTCGATGCTGACCGCGACACCGAGTGACTTCAGGTCACGCAGTACTTCGACGCTACGCTCGATCACCTGCAAGGTGCTTTCGGTAATCTCCAGTTCCAGGGCCGTGGCGGGAAATCCTGTGCGCAGCAAGATTTCGCGGACTACCGGGATGAAGTCGCTGCGCATGAACTCGCGGGCGGAGACATTGACGGCAAGCTGTAATTGGCGACCGGTCGCGTCTTTCAAGCCGAGGGCTTCCCGGCACGCTCGTTCGAGGACCCACGGCCCCAGGCGATCTATGACGCCACTTTCCTCGGCAACCGGAATGAAGCGGCCGGGCGGAATCATGCCGAGTTCGGGGTGATTCCAGCGGACCAGCGCTTCGATGCCGGTCACCCGACGATCCGCGAGATCGACCTGGGGCTGGTAGTGGACAAGCAACTGATCCGCCTCAATGGCGCGACGTAATCCCTGTTCCAGATAGAGGCGCTGGTTGCTGCGCTCGGCCATGTCCTGGGCATAGAAGCGATAGCCGTTGCGGCCACCGGCCTTGGCGGAGTACATCGCAATATCAGCAGCGCGCATCAATTGATGACGGTCTTTCCCGTCATCCGGATAGATGGCGATGCCGATGCTGCCGGAAACGGTCACGTTGTCGCCGGCGAGACTGATCGGGGGGCTCAGCGTGTTCAGTATCTTCTGGGCGAGCTCTGCTGCATATTGCGGGCTGGTTCCGCCGGCCAGCACGACAAATTCATCGCCGCCCAGGCGGGCGATCGTATCGGCGCCACGCAGGGTGCCGCGCAGGCGGCTGGCGACGACGCGCAGCAATTCATCGCCGATGCTGTGACCGAGGGTGTCGTTGACCACCTTGAAACTGTCGAGATCGAGAAAGAGCAGTACACATTGCTGTTGCTGGCGGCTGGCCAGTTCAATCGCCTGACTGAAGCGGTCGTCGAACAGCAGGCGGTTGGGGAGGCCGGTCAGCGCATCGTGGTGGGCGAGATGGTAGAGCTTGGCCTCGGCGGCATGGATTCCACTGACGTCCGAGAAGGCGATCACGAAGTTGCTGACCACACCGGCCAGGTTGCGGACCACGCTCAGGCTCTGCCACGCCGGGAAGCTCTCGCCGCCCTGGCGCTGGCAGATGACTTCGCCTTGCCAATAGCCTTCCCGGCCATTGACCAGCTCTTCGAACAGGCGCGCGTAGTCCAGGCCCTGGCGCTGCGCCCGGAGCAGGATGGCGGGTTCGAATCCCAGGGCATCCTGCTCGCTGTATCCCGAGATTTGGCAGAAGGCCGGGTTGACCGCGATGATCCGGCGCCGGGCGTCGGTGATGACGATGGCTTCGGCGGTGGTTTCGAAAACGACGCTGGAGCGCCGCAGATGTTCCTCGTTGCGGTGGCGCTCGCTGACGTCCTGGAGGACGCCGACGATACGGCGCTCGGTTTTCGGGCTCGGGTGGGCCTTGATGTGCGCTTCGAGAAAATGCGGCTCGCCGTTGTTCCCCACGGTGCGGAATTCGACGCGAACCGGGTCGTCGCTGGCCAGTGTCGCGCTAAGCATGTTCATCACCCGCTCGCGGTCTTCGGTATCGACCCGGGACAGGAAGCATTCCCGGGATTCGTCGAGCGGCACGGGACGGTCGCCAAACAGGGCCCGGAGGTGCCCGTCGCCGTGCAGGCGGTTGGCCAGCGGCAACCACTCGAAAACCCCCAGCGAGGCAGCATCCATCGCCAGCTTGAGGCGCAGTTCGCTCTTTTCCACCGCCACCTCGATTTCCCGGCGGGCCAGCGCCATCTGGATGGTGGCGTGCAGTTCCCTGGCGTCCCAGGGTTTGACCAGATAGCCAAACGGGCGGCTGGCCAGGGCCCGGCGCAAAGTGTCGTCCTCGGCATAGGCGGTCAGATAGATGACCGGAATCTGGTGCCTGGACTGAATCTCGAGGGCGGCCTCGACGCCGTCCATCTGTCCGTCGAGATGGATGTCCATCAACACCAGGTCCGGGGCGATTTCGGCAATTCGCTGCAAGGCCTGTTCGCCGCTGGCCACTGTCGCACCGACCTCATAGCCATAGGCCTGCAACTGGTTTTTGAGGTCGAAGGCGACAATGCGCTCGTCTTCGACAATCATTAGATTAACTGGTGTCATCGTGCTCATGATGACCCCTCTTTCGACTTGTCGTTGGGGAAAACCATTGCAAACCGCACCCCGGGTCGGGGCTCAAGCGAAAAACGGCCGCCGATCTGTTCGACAAACAGGGGGACCAGTTGTAGCCCGAGCGAGCTTACCTTGGCCAGATCAAAACCCTCCGGCAAACCGGCGCCGTCGTCGGCAACGATCAGGACGAGTTCATCAGCGGATTCCTGCAATTCGATGCGGATTTCGCCGCCGCGGCCATCCGCAAAGGCATGCTTGAAGGCGTTGGTGACCAGTTCGTTCACCACCAGTCCGCAGGATATGGCACGGTCGAAATCGACAAACTGCCTTTCGTCAGGCAATGCCCGGGCCAGCACAACGTTGGCACGCGATTCGTGATAAGTCCCCCACAGCGACTGTGCCAGGCGTTCGAGGTATTCGCCAAGGTCGATCCGGGAGTAGTCCTTGCGCTCGTAAAGCAACTGGTGGGTCAGCGCCATCGCGCGAACGCGGCTCTGGCTCTCGCCGAGCGCGGCGCGCAGGCGCGGGTCGCTGGTATGAGTGGCCTGCAGGTTGAGCAGGCTGGAAATTACCTGCAGATTGTTCTTCACCCGGTGATGTACCTCATTGAGGAGGATGGTCTTCTCCTGCAGGGCACTTTCCAGCTTCTGCTGGGCGCGCTGGCGCTCGGTGATATCGACGATGCTCGCCAGCACCATCATGCCTTCTTCGGTATCGATCGGATTCAGGCCGATTTCGACCGGAAACTCGCTGCCATCCGAGCGGCGGCCGAAGAGGTCCCGTCCGGCCCCCATCGGGCGCGGTTGTGGGGCATCGAAAAAGCCCCGACGAAAATGTTCGTGCTCGCCGCGCAGGCGTTCCGGGACCAGCATCTCGACCGTCTGACCAATCAGGGCGCTGCGCTGGTATTGAAAAAGCTGTTCGGTCTGGGCGTTCACCAGGACGATCCGCCCGTCATGGTCGATCATGACCATCGCACTCGGGGCATACTCGACGACGCGCTGGAAACGTTCCTCCAGGCGTTTGCGTTCGGTAATGTCGACAATCGCCGCCAGCACCATGAATCCGTGTCCGGAATCGATGGGCGTCAGTCCGATCTCGACCGGAAACTCGCTGCCGTCGCGGCGCCGGGCGTAAAGGTCGCGCCCACTGCCCATCGGTCGGGGATGTGGATCGTCAAGAAAGCCATGGCGATAGCCCGGATGCCGTGCCGCGAATCGTTCCGGCACCAGCTTTTCGACCCGTTCCCCTTGTAGTTCCGCGCGGCTGTAACCGAACACGCGCTCGGCCTGGGCATTGGCCAATACGATACGGCCATCGCTGTCGACCATGACCATCGCCGCAGGAGCCCATTCGACAACACGGCGGAACGACTCGTCCGGGGCCGGGACGATCTCTGGTGATTTCATGCTCATGAAGCGCACTCCATCTGTCGCCAGAACTGTTTGCCGCAGTGCGCGGCAATACGCCCGGTTTATGTTGTCCTGTTATTTGGATTCGGCCGGCGGGCAGTGGTTCAAACTATTGGCAAGCCTGAAGTGGTCGTCAAGCGCAATGCCGGCGAGGCTATCTGGGGGCCGGCTTGAACAAGATTGGGTGGTATCACTAGCCGGAGCAGGCGGCCGGAAATATTGGCAGGTCGTGAACCCGCGCTCGCCCCGGTCGGCGCCTCTCATCTTGCCAGGCGCTCTGGCTAGGCCTGCGACTTTTCGATTTCGGCGAGCAATCGCAAGGCGCGTTCCCGATTTTTCGCGATCGCGGCGGTACGCCCGGCGACATCGGCATTCTCGGCCTGCGATGCCTGAAGCAATACCTGATGCGGCGTCAGCCCGCCGAAAGCGGCATCGAGCATACGTTCGGTTTGTGCAGCAACTTCATCTTCAGGCATTGCAATCTCCATAGGGCTAGGCAGGCGTTTTAACCGTTTCTTCCCGGTGAGTAAAGACGAAAACCTGAGCAGGGCGTCTATACCCGAGTGGGGAACCGGTTTTGACCCACCTCGCGGCTCGGGCTGGCGCCGTGGAAGGTGTGGTCGTTGGTGGCTTGCCCGTGGGAGCGCCCTGGTCCTACTTGGCGGACGGCTTCCGGCCGGGTGCCGGGCGCGGAACGAACCCGGAAAGCCTGCACTGGAACCCTTCAACAGCTTTCCCTTTGACGTAGCTGGTGATGGTGCATCGGGAAATATCGCCGCGCGCCGAAAGCTCGGACAGGGAGGCCCGGACTTCATCAAGGGAAATGTTGGTCGCTTCCGCGATATCGAAATCGAGCAGCTGACCGTGTTTCTTCAGGTGTTCAAGAATCTTTTCGGTGTGCATCAGGATTCCTTTCTTAAGCTTGACGGGTTCGCATCCGCATGACTTTGCGGCAGGTAACCCATAGTGAGCTGCAAATAAAAGCCATATTGACCAAAAAACGAGAACAATTTTTCAGGCTGACAGCAGCGGGTTGGCTCAACTAAGAAAAAAAGCCCGCGCGAGGCGGGCTGAAATCCATTTCTTGGAGGAGATGGAGGAGACAGTTCGCATTATGCACCAAATAATTGTGCACCGCAACAAATTTTTGTATCAGATTGTGACGGCGGTGCGCTGTCCGTAAATGCAAAAAGCCCGCGACTGGCGCGGGGCTTTTGATTTCGGGGAGCCCGAAATACTTACTTGGCCTTCTTGGTCACGGCAGCGACATTGGCTTGGGTGGCGTCGGCGAATTGCTTGGCGACCGAGTTCATGTTGCCGAAAGCGGAGTTGGCGGCAGCGATTGCATTCTGGATGGCGGCCATCGCGCTTTCCGAGCCAGCCGGAGCGGACTTGGTAGCCATTTCGACCATGCCGGCCATCGACTTCTGGAAGTCGCCGAACTGGGCTTGCAGCATCTTGGCCAGTTCTTGCTGGGTCTGGCTGGTGATTTCATAGACCGAACGGGAGTAGGCAACAGCCTTCTCGACGGCCGGTTGGGTCAGGGAGGATTGAGCGGCGAGCGCGGCTTGCGGATCCTTGGCTTCCAGAACCGACTTGACGCCGGAAGCAGAGTCTTCCAGTGCAGCGCGGGCAGTATTCAGGTTCAGGGCAGCAATACGCTCGGCCGAGGCGAGAGCCGTATTTGCGACGGACAGCAGGGAGTCAACAGTTGCTTTGTTGGCGGCGGCGAATTGTTCGGTATTGATAGACATGTGTTGTCTCCGGGAAAAGGGTTGTCGAATGCTTCGGAGCCCAGTATAGCGCACAATTTCATTGAATGGTGCGCTGCAGCAATTATTGCTAGTCTTTCGCTTGTCGGGGCTAGGCAGCAATGAATTCACGAATGGCGGCCACTACCTCAGCGGGGGCGCTGACGTGCGGGAAGTGGCCAGTCGCATCGATGACGGACAGGCGGCTGTGTTTGATGTGTCGATGCAGGTATTCGGCAACTGCCAGGGGCACAGCAATATCGTTTTGGGACTGGATCAGCAATGTCGGTATGTCGAGCTTGCCAAGGGCGGCCCGATGGTCTGACTGGAAAATCGAGCACAGAACGGTCAGGGCGCGGTCGGCCGGAATGCTCTTGATCGTCGCAGCAAAATCTTCGCTGAGGAACGGTTTCTCCGGATTGGCCATGGCTAGCGGGGCAAAGCTGTCGGCCCATTCCGTATAGTTCAGCGTGACGGCCTTGTACAGGGCGTCCAGATCGCTTTTGCTAAAGCCCCCACGATAGCCTTCATCATCAAGGTAGCGCGGCGAGGCGCCGACCAGCACGAGCCTGGAAGCGATTTCAGGGTTTCTTATGGTGGCCAGGATGCTGATCATGCCGCCGAGGGAATGGCCGACCAGAATGGCGTCTTCAAGCTGCAAGGCAGTGCACAGGTCGAGCAGGTCGGTCGCGTAAGTGTCGAGATTCAGGTAGCGGTGCTGGACAAAGGCCTCGGGAGGCGACTTGCCGGCGCCGACGTTGTCGAACAGGACTACCCGATAATCGTCCATGAAGCTTGCGGCGACGTCTTGCCAGACGCTCTGGTCGGTTCCGAAACCATGGACGAATACAATCGACTGGCTGGCCTCCCGGTTGCCGACCACGGTAGCGTTATTTTTCCTGAGCGGATCGAGTGTATTCAAAGGGGGATTCCTCCTGACCTGAACCGGGGCGCGGCCCCGTACCGGGGGCTCGATCATGTCAAAACCCTTGCTGGATGGGCTGCGCAATGTTTGGATTATGCGTTTATTTTATCGGTGGACATGCTTCCGTGATTAACGTTCCGAGGTCGGCCGTGGGGGCATCCGGTCCGCATGACTGTCCCGGGCCACGTCGCCTTGATTAGACGAAGGAGAGGGCGCAGACTGGGAAAGTGTCCGGTTAATGAAGGAGACGCAACATGACCGAATCCCAAATGAACGAACTGATCACTTCGCCATGGCCGTTCTTCGGCGTTTCGCCACACGGCGACGTGCTGGCGCGTTACGTGCCCTATGGCCCGGTCTTTCGCTGGAGCTGGAACCAGATGATCCCGATGCCGGTTCAGGGGAGTGACCTGTGCTGGCTGCTCCATTCGGCTGCCGAAGAGGGCCATTCGATCACCGACACCGACAAGGTCAAGACGCTGGGCCGAAAGATCAAGGCGGGCTGAATCCCTTATTTGGGCGGGACGTCGATGTAGTGTGCGGTCAGCCAGTCGCGATCGAGTTGCCATTCCACGCCCTTGATACCGGGCTGGGCGAGCACGATGGCTTGCGCTTCCGATTGCACCCGGCCAAGCTTTTGCTCGGCGGCAATGAATGCCGGATCGTTGGCATTCTTGGTGTTGATCTCCGGGTAGAGAACGGCCAGCGCCTTGAAAGCGGGTACGTCGAAATTGCGCGGTGTGCTGATGTAGGCGGTGGAGCCACTAACCTTCAAGACCTTGAACTGATAGGGGTAGTCCTTCAGTTCGCTGCTCGCCCGGGTCGCGATGAGCTTGGTCAGTTCCCGCGAGCGACTGTCCGGGGCGCGGATGTACCAGTCCAGGGCGACGAGGAAAATAAGCAGCGGGATTGCCCAGTAGCGTTTTTTCACCTTGCGACATCTCCATGTGGGCTGAACAATCGGCGCCTGTCGGGAATGGATTGGAATATTAGCAGTATGTGATATTTATTGCTGGGCGACCGGCGATCTTTGTGCCGCTCAGGCCAGCATAACCAGCGCGAGGCCAACAGCGGCCGGGAGGGCCTGAACGATCAGGATCTTGCGGCTGGCGCTGGCGGCGCCATACAGCCCGGCGATCAGAACGCAGCTCAGGAAAAATACCTTGATGTCCAAACCTCCCGCGCCGCGGCCCAATCCCCAGAGCAGCCCGGCGGCGAGAAAGCCGTTATAGAGGCCCTGATTGGCCGCCAGCACCTTGCTCGCCCTGGCCGCTTCGAGCTTCTGGCCAAAGGCCCGCAAGCCGGCCGGCTTGTCCCAGAGAAACATTTCGAGGACGAGGAAATAGATATGCAAAAAGGCGACAAGTCCGACAACGATATCGGCGGCAAGCGACATGGGTGTGCTCCTGAGCAGGTGGCGGCGCTCCGCCGCCGTGGCAAGGCCAACCGGCAATTTACTCTGAAAATGCAGCAGCCAGAACCGAGGCAATTTTTTGATCCGGCGCCAGCATCAGCAAGCCTCGGTTCCGCCCGCCAATGCTCGTTGTCGCACCGCGGCCTGTCGCAAAGCCGACAAGGCGGGTTTCACGCTTGGGCTGAATCGCCGGCCCGCCTTGTTATTTGAGGCGTCCCTCGACTGGCATCGCTCTTGCGTCGAAGATCTTGTCCTGCATTTTCGCCACCCTGCCATGACCGCCACTAAACCAAGCCCCTACCGATGTATCCCGGTCCTCGAGGCTGCTGCCCTGATCCGTGCCGAATCGGGCGTCACCGTTTTCGACGTGCGCGATCTCGCCGCCTACCGCCAGGGCCATATTGCCGAGGCTGCGCATCTCTCCGAGGATCGCCTGCCCGGGTGGTTACGTCGCCTGCCGAAAGAGCAGCCGATCCTCATTTATTGCTACAAGGGCAACGCGAGCAAGGTCTACGCGCAGATGTTCTGCGATTTCCGCTTTATGCAAGTGTTCAGCGTCGATGGTGGCTACGCGCCGCTGGCCGCGCTGCTGGCCGAGAGCCAGGCGTGACGGACGAGCGCGTCGCTTCCTGGGTCAGGGCGCATCCGCTGGCGCCGGTCCATGTCGATTGCGCGACCGCGGTAATGCTCAAGATACTCGACGGCAAGTGCAAGATGGCCGCCGCTGAGAAACTGGTCATGGAGCAGCTCTACGACCAGGTCAAAGAAATGCCCGGACTCGGACTGGGTGAGGAAACCCATCGCCTGATAGCCACCGCGCGCAGCCTGGCCGATGACGGACTGAAAAATTTCATCTACGAAAAGCGCGTGCTGGCCGAAACCGTGATCACCCGCCCGGTGATGAAGGGCTTCAAGGCGATGATCCGCCAGCAGGGCCTGCTCATCGACGCCCTGGAAGAAGAGGGCGAAGCACCATGAGCATGAAGTTCTACATGACACCCGGCTCGTGTTCGACCGGCATCCATGTCCTGCTCGAAGAGTGCGGCCTGGTCTTCGAAGCCTATATCGTCGACCTGTTGGCCGGCGACCAGTACAAGGCGGACTACCTGGCTATCAACCCCAAGGGCAGTATTCCGTCCCTGGTTCTCGACGACGGCACGGCACTCACTGAGTTTTCCGCCATCGCCTGGTGGCTGGCCCGCCGCTACCCCAAGCGCCAGCTGCTGCCGGAGAGCCTGGCCGAGGAGGTCCGCGTGCTCGGCATCATGAACTACGCCGTGCATACCCTGCATACGCAAGGCTTCGCCCGCCTCTTCACGACCGAACGCTTTGCGCCGAGCAGTTCGGACCACGCAGCGGTCAAGGCCCTGGGCCGGCAGATCATCGATCAAGGCTTTGCCATCGTCGATCGCGAACTGGTCGGGCGCCAGTACCTCGCCGACCACTTCACCATTGCCGATGCCGCGCTGTTTTACGTCGAATTCTGGGCGGTGCGGATCGATATTCGCCTGCCCGACAACTGCGCGGCGCATTACCGCCAGATGCTGACCCGGCCGGCGGTGCGTCAGGTGTTGGCGGAAGAGGGATATGCCTCGGCACTGCGCTGAGCGCGCCGCTAAGTCGTCATTTGAGCGGGGGCGGTATGCCGCAATCCAGGGCGGAACTATCGCGATAAACTCGGTCTAATTAGCCAAAGGGGTGGCGAAGATGGTATCTGGCCGGAGTTTTTTTGCGGCCGGAAATCCCGCCAGGATGGTGATTGAAACTTGCTTGAGGAGCTTCGTCCAATGACGGCGAAACACCAGATAGAACGGCGCAAGGGAACGCCGAGGGCGTGGGTGGCGCGCAATGTACGCTTGCCGCTGATCATCGCTTCCATCCTCTGTCCGCTGGTCCATGCCGACGAATTGAAAAGCGGGGCGCCGCAGTTGCCCTCGGGCAGCAAGAAGATGGGGCTTTCGCTCAAGGTTCAGAACGGCGGATGGGGCAAGGCCCAACCAGCCGCCATCGAGACCGTCCTGTATTCGGTGGCCGATGAGTTGATGTCGCGGCTTCCGCAAAAACTGTCGGTACCCATCGTCATCACCCATACCAACGACGCGCCGGTTGCGCTCTATGAGCGCGGGCCGGGCGGAGAGTATCGTGTTCAACTGCATGCGACCGGGGAAAACTGGCATTTGTACGTATACGAGTTCGCGCACGAGCTCTGCCATATCCTCTCGAATTACGAGGAAAACGTCGGCCCGCAGACCGTCAAGCACAATCAGTGGTTCGAGGAAACGCTCTGTGAAACGGCTTCGCTGTTTGCCCTGAGAAAACTGGCCGCGACTTGGGAGAGCACACCGCCAGAGCCCAAGTGGTCGGAAGAGGCGAAAAAACTGCGCCGCTTCTTCGACCATCTGGTCAGCGAAGGTCATCGCCAGTTGCCGTCCGACACGCCTTTGTCCGGCTGGCTGCGCGACAACGAGCAGCGCCTGCGTGACGACCCCTACCGCAGAAATGAAAACGAAGTGGTGGCCAATTTGTTGCTGCCGCTGTTCCAGGAAAATCCGCAAAACTGGGCGGCGCTGAATTACCTCAACCTGGATCCGTCGGATGCCCGCAACAGCCTGGGTGACTACCTTAATCACTGGTATCAAAATGCCCCGCCCGAGCATAAGGATTTCGTCGCCGGCATTCTCGCGCTGTTCCGGCTTGACGATGTCGCGCCGAAGACGACGCTGGCCGCGAGCGACCCCAAGGGTGCCACCAGCGCTACTCTACTGGCAGGGCGTTAGTAGCGGCGTAAAACGCCGTCAAACGAGGCGGGGCGCCGGAACCTATGGCGCGCTCCCTCGGTCAACTACACACGGCAGCAATTAACAGATGCGCTTGGGCGCGATCTAGGTATTGGATGCCGCCAAGGGAGGATAAAACAATCTTTCCAAGGAGTGACATCATGAAAAACAATACGTTGAGAAAATCAGGGCTTGGCCTGCTGATGTTAGCGGGCACCTTGCTTCCCTTGGGCTCCTCGATCGCGGAGGAAAGTCGGCATGGTTCATATGGTGCGCAAGGGATGGAAGCTTTCCAGCAGACCGGGGAAGGCAAAATGTATGATGAATTGAGCCGAATTCAGTCGGCGGCAAGCTGGAGTTCTACTGAGCGCGGCGCACAAGGCCCCGTTCGTACCGAAGGCATGGATGTCAATTGGTCTTCTGGCGAAGACAAGTTTTACAGCGATGTGCGAGCAATACAGTCTGCAAAGTGGTCGGATTCCACCGAGCGCGGCGCTAAAGGCCCGATTCGCACCGAGGGTGTGGAGACCTACCTGTCGAATTCGGAAAGCAAACTGTACGATGACCTGAGGAAAGTTCAGTCGTCGCATTAATGTTCGTCTCGGGTTCCTTGGGCATTTGCAGCAAATTGCTAGCTGCTCCCGGGACGACATCCGGAAGGGTCGAGCCTGTGGGTTTGGCCTTTCCTCAATAATCCAATTTCCTGAAAACTTGCGCGACGAATCTCCGCCGCTTTCACAGCCAGAAGCGCTCGCCGCGGTAGAGGAAATCATGCTGATGGACGACGACGCTGGCCTCGTCGATCAGTACCACGGCGTAATCCGGCGCTTCCTGGTTGCCCGGCACACCGTCGGTCGTTCGCATGTCGAAGGCGACCTGATGGTTCGGCGAGCGCACGCAGGAAAAGGGGATGCCGTGCCAGCTACCGCCCAGCGGGCGATGAAGGTGGCCGACAAAGAGGTGGCGTATGCGCTGGCGGTGTTCCTTCAAGATCGACCAGAAAGCGGTCGGATGGCGCAGGGCATAGCGGTCCATCGACGGGATGCCGACCGCCAGGGGCGGATGGTGCATGGCCAGCCAGATCGCCTGGTCACCGCTGGCGGCCAGTTGCGCCGAAAGCCAATCCCGCCGTGCGGCGCAGTACGCGCCGCTGGCCGAGCCGTTGTCCAGCGTGTCGAGTAGCAAAAAGCGCCCGACTGGCGTTTCGATGGCGGTCTGAACAAAGCCCGCGGCATCGGTAGCCAACTGCGGAAAGTGGCGGAGCAGGCCCTCCCGGCGGTCGTGGTTACCGACCAGCGGATAGGTCGGCATCGGCAGGCGAGCCACCGCTTCGGCCAGTCGGGCATAGGCCGCATCGCTCCCGGCGTCGGCCAGATCGCCGGTCAGCAGGCAGAACTCGGCATCGCCGTGGTCGCGCCGGATACTGTCGATCGCCGCATCGAGACGTTCGTCCGGACGGCTGCCGTACAGCGACCGCCCGGGTGTGGTCAGATGAAGGTCACTGAGCTGAACGATCTTGATGGCAAGCCTCGCCTCACCAGGCTCCAAGCAACATGCTGAGGATCATGGCCGATACCACCAGCAAGCCGATCCAGGCCGCCACACCGGCCATGGTTACCATATTGGCTACATAGTGCGCATCTTTTTCATCGTCGATCCGGAGCAGTGGGCGAACCCCGTGCCGGATCAAGGCGAATGAAGCAGCCCAGGCCGCAACCGCAACGACGACGGTAAAGGTGAGGCTGGGCACGAGCAGGGCGAGCGAGGCCAGCCACAGCGGCACCGGCGCGATCGCCGCCAAGGCATAGGCGCTGTCATAGCCGGGGTCATGGTCGCGGCTCTGGGCCATGCGCTGGATGATCATCGCCATGTAGGGCACCATCAGCAACTGCATGCCGTAGAAAACGACGCCAATGACCATCAGTTGCGTCGCCGTCAGGGCCGGCACGGTGAGCGGGAAAATGACGCCGGGGTGGACGAGTTCGGCATAGGCATAGAGTGCCGGGGGGAGCAGGGACATCGGTAGCACCAGGCTCTTGAAGAACCAGCGGGCCGAGATATGGGACTTGTCGATCTCATTCCAGCCGGTGTTTTCGGAAACGAGCATTTGGGGAATATGCGTCATCAACATGATTGATCTCCTTCGCCCGCCCAAAGCACCGTATCGCTACGGCAGCAGCGGGTCATAGTGGGTTAGACCGCGCGATGCCGACGAGTTCCGGCGGAGACGACAGGCGGAAAGTGTCGCCTCTCCCCTATCATTCACCTTTGTCTTGACCTTGCGATAAGGGGAATTCGTGTTTTACATCGTCGAAAGCAGCAAATCATTTTACGAAGCGACCTACGATCTGGAGCCCGTGGTCCAGCGCCTCGGCTTCGTCATCCTGCATGCTCACGATCTGGGCGAGACCTTGCGCCGCAAGGAAATCGACCTCGACGACGACTGCCAGGTGTTCGATGTCTGCAATTACCGGCTGCTCGAAAGACTGCTGGCCATCGACATGCGCTTCGCGCTGAGCCTGCCCTGGCGGATTTCGGTATTTACCGACAATGGCGCGACCAAGATCGGCCTGATCCGGCCCGAGCCGATGCTGGCTGCGTTTGGCCAGGATGCCGAACTGGCTCGCCTGGCTCGCGAGATGGAGGAAAAGCTGATCCAGATCGTCGACGAGACGCGATAACTGCCGGCCGGCTCAAAGCCGAAGATGCCCGGACCCGAAGAGGCCGATCAGTCCGATCACGATCAGGTAGATGGCGACGATGTAGTTCAGCAAGCGCGGCATGACCAGAATGAGAATTCCCGCAATCAGTGAAATGATGGGAGCCAGACTGAGGTTGATGTTCATCGGGAAACCTTTCTTATGGAGCATGTCTTATAAGGGCGCGGAAAAAGTCACGCCTGATACGTAATCGAAATTACGCCGGGAACGAGTCCGCCTCTGTACGCTCCCGCACCGAGGCAGCCCCGACCATCGGTAGAGAATTGCGGCAATGACGATACCCATGACCCTGTTTCGCCTGTTCAAATGGATCGCCGGCATCGGGCTTGCACTGATCGCGCTGGCGGCCGTTGTCGTCGCCCTGGTCGGCTGGAACTGGCTGCGCGAGCCGATCGAGCGCATGACGCTGGAAAAGACCGGCCGCGCCTTGGCCATCGGCGGCGACATCACGATCGAATTCGCCTGGCCGCAGCCGCGCTTCCGTGCTGGCGCAGTGAGCTTCGCCAATCCGCCCTGGGCCGGCGAAAAGCAAATGGTCGCGGCCGAGGCGGTGGAAATCGTCCTCGACCTGCCGCAACTGCTGCGGCGAAATCTTGTTTTCCCCGAACTGCGCCTCCGGCGCCCGGTGATCTTCCTGGAACAGGGCGCCGGCGGGCGCAAGAACTGGCTGCTCGACCTCGAACAGCAGGACGAAGGCGCCCGGATCCAGATCGGCCGCCTGATGCTCGATCAGGGAAGCCTCGGCTATGACGATGCCGGGCAGAAGACCAGCATCCGCGCCGAAGTCTCGACCGCCGATGGCGGGCCGCCCGGATCTGGCCTGAGCTTCAGCGCGCAAGGCAGATACAAGGGGCAGCCGCTGAAGGTGCAGGGTACGGGCGGGCCGGTACTCGCCTTGCGCGACGAAAGCACCCCGTACCCGCTGCAGGCCGAACTCAGCATTGGCCTTACCGTCGTCAAGGCCGAAGGCAGCGTGACCAGCCTGCTCAAGCTTTCCGCGCTGGACCTCCGCGTCGCGCTGCGCGGTTCCAGTCTGGCCCAGCTCTATCCGCTGCTCGGCATCGTTTTTCCCGAAACCGGCCCCTACGCGACCGAAGGGCACTTGGTGCACAGCGGGCGAACCTGGCGCTACGACAAATTTTCCGGCCGCATCGGGAAGAGCGACATTGCCGGCAGCGTCGAAGTCGTCACCGGTGGCAAGCGCCCGACGCTGAAGGCCGATCTGAATTCCCGGCTCCTCGATCTGGCCGATCTCGGTCCGCTGATCGGTGCCCGGCCCGGCCGGCTGCAGGTCGCCCAGGATGCGCCGCTGCCATCGGACGCGGACGCACCAACCCCGACGCGCGCCCGCGTTCTGCCCGACCTGCCGTTCAAGACCGACCGCTGGTCTACCGTTGACGCCGACGTCAGCCTCAAGGCCGCCGCCATCCGCGCCGACAAGCTGCCGCTGGAAAACCTCGATACCCACCTCAGCCTCAAGGATTCCGTGCTGACCCTCGATCCGCTCGATTTCGGGGTAGCCGGCGGTCAGCTCAAGTCGGTCATTACCCTGGACGGCAGCAAGCAGCCGATCGAGGCCCACGCCAAGCTGCGCGCCAGAAAGATCCAGATCGCCCAGCTCTTTCCGGGCGCCGATCTAAGCGATACCAGCATCGGCCAACTCAACGGCGAGTTCGACCTGACCGGCAAAGGCAATTCGGTCGGCCGCATGCTGGCGACCTCGAACGGCAAGCTCGGACTGATCGTCGCCCGTGGCCAGATCAGCCGCCTGATGATGGAGAAGGCCGGCCTGCATATTTGGGAAATACTGCAGCTCAACGTGACCGGCGACAAACTGGTCAAGCTGCGCTGCGCGGTCGGCGATTTCGACGTCAAGGACGGCACCCTGCAGACCCAGGCGCTGGTATTCGATACCGAGATCACAACCATTCTCGGTACCGGCAGCATCGATCTGGCGGAGGAAAAGCTCGACCTGACGCTCAATCAGAAAACCAAGGACACCAGCCCCTTGGCATTACGCAGCCCGATCCACGTCCGTGGCACCCTTGCCCAGCCCGACATCAGCGTCGATCGGCGCATCGTCGCCGCCCGCGCCCTGGGCGCCATCGCGCTCGGCGCGGTCAACCCGCTGCTCGCCCTGATCCCGTTGATCGATCTTGGCCCGGGTGGCGACAGCGATTGCCGACAACTGATCAGCGATGCCCGGGCCTTGCCGCATACCGGCAAGCGGGCACGTGCCGCCGGTTCTGATAATCGATAGCGGCGGTGGGCGCTGATCTGCCGCCGGTGTTCGTTCAGTCGTCGATGGCGATGGCGTTCAGGCTGCTGAAATGATCGGTCCATAGCGGAATGCCCGGCAGGTTCGGGTCTTCCTCGCGAACCAGGCGGCCGGCATCGTCGTAGTATTTCCGGTTAACCGAAGGCAGTTGCTCCAGATAACGGCGATCATTGGTCATCACGAAATAGTGATTGTGCCGGACATGGCGATCCGGGTCGTTCGGCTGGAATTTGTTCCGGAAGCCCATCTGCAGATGCTCGGCCTGGCGTTTGACGATCGGGTAGAGATTCAGATAGCCATTGGTGATGTGGGCGACGATGTAGCCGTTGGGCTTGAGGTGCCGGTAGTAGATCGCGAATGCTTCGCGGGTCAGCAGATGGATGGGCACCGAGCCGCCGGAAAAGGCATCGAGCGCGATCACGTCGTACTTCACGTCATCCGGCAGTTGCGCCATCTTCAGGCGGGCGTCGCCGATCAGGGTTTGCTTGGTTTTGGCCCGGCAGGCCGGGACATTGTCGAACCACTGGTTGGCAATGCTGACTACTTCCGGATTGATCTCGTAGAAATCGTAGTGATCCGCTTCCCGCGCGTAGGAGGCCAGTGTGCCGGCGCCGAGGCCGATGATCGCCACGCGCAGGCTGGGATTGCGCGCCATGGCGTAGTCGAGGGTTTCGCCGACGCCGCTCTCCTTCGCATAGTAGGTGGCCGGCTGGTGGCGTTTGGCGGGGTCGAGATACTGAATGCCGTGGGTGATCTGGCCGCTGTAGAAAATTCGGTGATTCAGCGCCGGTTCCTTGCGATAACGCCTTTCCTCAACCGAAACCGCACCGTAAAAATTCCGGGCCTGGTGCAGGCGGACGGTGACGTACTCGTCATCGTCTTCCACCCGCCAGCCCAAGGGATCCTCCCAGAAAAGCACCATCCCGCCGACCAGCGTCGTGCCGAGCAGCGTTGCCACACCTGCGCCGGATGCGAATTTTCTCGCGGGCTGCGGCTTGCTCCCGCTGCTTAGCCGGGTGACCAGCTCGCTGCTGACGATGAAGCAGGCGAGGGCGATGGCCACGACCAGACACAAGGACCACTCGTAGTAATCGGCAAAGAAATTGGTCGCGACCAGGGTAATGAACAGCCCGCCGCAAGCGCCACCGACCGACATCAACAGATAAAACTCGGTCAGGTAGCGGGGATTGCCCGGTCGCTGCCGGTAAAGCTCGCCATGGCTCATGAAGCAGATCAGGAACATCGTCACCAGGTGGCTCCAGCGGATTTCCGTCAGGCTGTAGTCGGCTTCGAGGCCGAACCAGCCGGGGATCTCATGGCGGCCGCTGAGCAGGAAAATGGCGACCAGGCAGAGGGCCGCCGTCAAGCCGCGCCGGTACCAGCGCGAGTGATCGAAGCAGATGATGAAGGTCAGCAGATACAGGCTGAGCGTGGCGATCCACAAGCGTGGCTCGGGCGCGATGTCGTGGCTGACGTGGTCGGTGGTCGCGATGAAGGCCAGCGAGGCCAGCGCCGGCAGGGCAATCCAGCTGATGCGCTGGAGTGCCGAGGGCAGGACAAATACTGCCGGATCAGACGCGGCGAGGGGATCGCCACCGGCACTGACCGCCGGCGCTTGATGGCGGATACGCCAGGTGACCGTCGCGCAGAGCACGGCAAAGAGCCAGAAACCAGCGGTCCAGAAACGCCCGAGTTGCGGTATTTCGAAAAAGGGTTCGAAAAGATAGGGGAACGACAGCAGGGCCAGGAAAGAGCCGGCATTGGACAGGGCATAGAGCCGGAAGGCGGAGCCGCCGGCAGCATAGCGGGTGAACCAGTACTGGATCAGCGGTCCGGTTGTCGCCAGGCAGAAATACGGGAGCCCGACGCTCAGGCCGAGGAGCAGCAGAATTTTTCCGACCGGGTCCTCGTTGCCATCCGGCTTCAGGTATTCGCCAGGAACGACAAATACCGCCAGTAGCGCCGCCACGGTTAGCAGGGCGAGGTGCGTCCAGACCTGGACGCGCGGCGAGCCATGGCGGGTGATCACATGCGCGTAGAAATAGCCGCCGCAGAGAACGCACTGGAAAAACAGCATGGCGGTCGTCCACACCGTCGGGCTGCCGCCGAACCACGGCAGAATGAACTTGCTGATCAGTGGCTGGACCTGGAAGAGCAGGTAGGCACTCAGGAAAATCGTCAGCGCGAAGAGGGCAAGCAGCGAGCGATCCTGGCGTCCGGTTTGCAGCGTTTTCATTCAGCTTGCCTCCCTGGCTACAGGCGCCGAATGCGGCGCTTGCCGAACAGAAGATAGCATCAAGCCAGCCGGAATATGTCATTGGCTATGCCGACCGATGGGGAATGGCGGATACTCACTTGAAGTGAAGGGCGCTGTACTGCCAAAGAACATCGAATCGACTTGCTGGTCCAATGTTCGGTAGCACACAGAGTCTCCCGCCGCAGAGTCGGATACTGGGATACGAAAGCAATACTGTGACGGGTTGGCGTCGCGACACCTGCCGGTGAATGCACGCCGAAACCAGTCAGCAAAAAGGAGGGACACTAAATGCGTCATCTACTCATCGCGCTGTCGATGTTGTACTTCGCGGCAACCTCGGCCTTTGCCCAGGTCAGCGTCGGGATCAACATCTCCCTGTTTCCGGATCTCGTCCGGGTGCCGGGCTACCCGGTCTATTACGCGCCGCGACTGGGCATGAATTTCTTCTTCTACGATGGTCTCTACTGGGTATACGAAGACGACAACTGGTACGCCAGTTCCTGGTACAACGGCCCGTGGCGCCCCGTTTTCCCGGAATATGTACCGCTCTTCATTCTGCGCGTCCCGGTGCGCTACTACGTCAGTCCTCCGTCCTACTTCCGCCAATGGCGGCCGGATGGGCCGCCGCGCTGGGGGCAACATTGGGGGCGTGACTGGGAGCGCCAGCGCAGTGGCTGGGATCGCTGGGACCGCAAGGCCGCGCCCGCGCCCGCCCCACTGCCAACTTACCAGCGCAAATATTCGGGTGATCGCTACCCGCGGTCGAGCAACAGAAGGCGCTGCAAAGCCAGAATTATCGTTACCGGCCGCGTGAGGCCGCCGTTCGGCAACAGTTGCAGGAGCCGGCAGCGCAACGCGCCCCGGCACAGGTTCAGCGGGAAAGGCAGGGAGCCTCCGAGGAGCAGCGTTCCATGCAGCAGGACGAGCGGCGTTCCCGGCCACAGGATGAGCGGCGCTCCGCCGAGCAGGCGCCGTCCCGGGAGAGTGCTCCCGCCCCGCGGGTCGAGCGCCGGCAGCGCGGTGATGAAGACTTCCAGCGCTCCGCACCAAACGTCGAGCAGCCGCGGCAACGTGGCCCGGCAGTTCAGGATATGAGGCCGCCACCGCAGCAGAGGGAAGCCCCGCCTGAACGGCAGCAGCCAAACTTCCGGCAGGAAAACAATCAGCCTCCCCGGGGCGCGCCGCAGGAACAAAAGCGGAGGCAGGAGCCTGAGAAAGAACGGGATCGCGGGCAGGACCGGGGGCCGGAACGCGGTCAGGGTCGCGATCGCTAGGCTCCAATTTCCCTGCCGGGAATCACCAATCGGCACCAGCCAGGGCAGTGGCTTGATACGCAGCCTACGCCCTGGCCGGCCAGCCGCTTAGCGGCCGCCGGCGACATCGATCGTCGCCCCGGTCGTGTAGGACGCCTCTTCGGACAACAGCCAGAGCACGGCCTTCGCCACTTCATCCGGCGAGCCGCCGCGTTTCATCGGAATCGACTCCTTCAGCCGCTCCACCCGCTGCGGCTCGCCGCCGCTGGCGTGAATGTCGGTGTAGATGATGCCGGGCGCCACCGCATTGACGCGTATGCCTTCCGCAGCCACCTCCTTGGCCAGGCCGATGGTCAGCGTATCGATCGCGGCCTTTGAAGCGGCGTAGTCGACATACTCCCCCGGCGAACCGAGGCGGGCGGAGCGTGAAGACAGATTGACGATGGCACCGCCGCTGCCGCCATGCCGGGGCGACATCCGGCGCACGGCCTCGCGCGCGCAGATGAAGCTGCCGAAAACGTTGGTGGCCAACACCCGGCTGATCCGCGCCGCATCCATTTCATCGACCCGGGCCTGTCTTTCCAGCATGCCGGCGTTGTTGACCAGCGCCGTCACCCGTCCGAGCGACGCATCGACCTGCTCGAACAGGCGCACCACATCCGCCTCGACTGCGACATCGGCCTGCAGCGCAATGGCGACCCCGCCGTTCCGGGTAATCGAGGCCACCACCGCCTCGGCCGCGGCGCGGTTCGTCAGGTAACTGATGCAAACCGCGTAGCCCTGGGCAGCGGCAAGCTGGGCAATGGCCGCCCCGATGCCACGGGAGCCGCCGGTGATGAGGATGATTTTGTTCATGGCGGGAGGGCGTGGGGGCAAGGACCGGGCCGGTGGCCCAAGCGTTGGCGGGATATCTTGACCTGCTTGGCGCTATGCGGCTCAGCCACCTGCTGAACGGCAAGGCCGACGGTTGAGCGCTACTCGGATTCGATCCGGAAGCCGACCTTCAGCGTCACCTGGAAATGCGCCACTTTGCCGTCGACCACGTGGCCGCGCGTGTCGACGACTTCGAACCATTCGATATGGCGCAGCGACTTGCCCGCCGTCTCGATCGCATTGCGGATCGCGTCATCGATACCGGTCTTCGACGAACCGACGATCTCCAGCTTCTTATAGACATGGTCAGACATGATCCCCTCCTGCGTGTGATGGTCGAGGTGCAGCGCCTCTGATGGGACCGGTGGCCGCAGGGTTGGTTCTTGCATTGTCGCGGATGTACTGGAAATGCTGGTCACGCGCTGGTCATTACAACGCCGACAGGCTTTGCATCAGCTTCTCGCGGCGGAAATGTTCGACCACGAAATCGATGAAAACACGGGTCTTGGCCGGCAGTATTTTCTGCGCCGGGAAGTAGATACAGAGGCTGCCGCCGTCCACGTACCAGTCGGGCAATAGCCGCAGCAGGCGGCCGTCGCGCAGGTAGGTGGCGGCATGGGGCAGGCTGACCAAGGCGATACCCAGGCCCAGGCTGGCCGCCAGGCAGGCGGCACCGGGGTCGCTGAGCGTCATCCGCGTCTTCAGGCTGACCGGCTTCTGCTCGTTGGCTCGGTTGCGCAGCGGCCAGGAACGGATGCGCCCGGTCTGCGGCGAGCGGATCAGGATGCCGTCGTAGCTCGCCAGGTCCTCCGGCTTGTCGACCAGCGGCTTGCCATCGAGATAGTGCGGCGCCGCGACTAGCACGCGGTGGGCTGGAGCCAGCTCACGGGCGATCACCCCCGGCGGCAGTTCGAAGCCGCCGCCGATTGCGGCGTCGAAGCCCTGACCGATGAGGTCCACCTGCCGGTTGTCGAACTGCCAGTCCGGCGTGATGCCCGGATAGCGGGCAAGAAACTCGCCGAGCAAAGGCACCATGTAATCCATGCCAAAAGTCACACCCATGCTGACCTTCAGCGTGCCGGCCGGCCGCCCGGCGGCACTGCCCATATTCGCCACCGCTGCCTTGATGCTGGCCAGCCCGTCGCCGACCTCGGCGAGAAAGCGCTCGCCATCCTCGGTCAGGGTCAGGCGACGCGTACTGCGCAGGAATAGCCGAACGCCCATCTCGGCTTCCAGCTTGGCGACATTTTTGCCGACGGCGGCCGGCGTCAGGCCCAGTCGCCGGGCGGCTTCGGCGAAGCTGCCGGCCTCGGCGCTACGTACGAAACAATCGATGCCATTGAGCGTTTCCATCGTTCCACCATAAACCGTTAGTTCATTCTGAGTATAGGGATTATGGGCTACTCAGTATCGATTGACACGCCGATACTGAGTTCTCGGTCACGGCCATCCGCCGGACAAAACTCAGGAGAACATCATGTCAAACAGCAATCGCAAATCCCTGCACAACAAGGTTGCCCTGGTCCTCGGCGGTTCCCGCGGCATCGGTGCCGCCATCGTCGAACGCCTGGCCGCCGAAGGCGCGGCGGTCGCCTTCACCTACGTCAATTCGGCGCAGAAAGCGGAATCGCTAGCCGCCGGCCTGCGCGCCCAAGACGGCAAGGTGCTGGCGATCCAGGCCGACAGCGCCGACGAACAAGCATTACGCGCCGCCGTCAATGCCGCCGTCAAAACCTTTGGCCGGCTCGACATTCTGGTCAATAGCGCCGGCGTGTTGGCCATCGGGCCGCTGGAAGATTTCAGCATGGCCGACTTCGACCGCACGATGTCCGTCAATGTGCGTAGCGTTTTCGTCGCCATTCAGGAAGCGGCCCACCATATGGGCGAAGGTGGCCGCATTATCACCATCGGCAGCACCAACGCCGAGCGCATGCCGTTTGCTGGCGGCGGCGTGTACGCCATGAGCAAGGCCGCCATCGTCGGCCTGACCCGCGGCCTGGCCCGCGACCTCGGGCCGCGTGGCATCACCATCAACAACGTCCAGCCCGGCCCTGTCGATACCGACATGAACCCGGAGAGCGGCGAATTCGCTGAAACGCTCAAAGGCCTGATGGCCCTGCCGCGCTATGGCCGTACCGAGGAGATTGCCAGCTTCGTCGCCTATCTGGCGGGGCCGGAAGCCGGGTATATCACCGGTGCCAGCTTGACTATTGATGGAGGTTTTGCGGCCTGAGACGGGTGGAGAATGAAATAGGGGTTTGAACCCAATTTCGGAGAGGGGGCTGGCGCATCGTCAAACGCCGCCAGTTCCCTCGTGTTGGCCGTCCGCTTTGAATGCTTCATGGAAGGTGACGCTGCCCTGCGGCATCTGTCCGGCAAAAGGCAGTGCGAAGAAGAACTCCTGCGGCACACCCTCAAGCACAAGCCCCGGCGCGTTCCTGAACCCGAATTTACGGTAGTAATCCGGATGCCCGACCAGACAGACTCCATGAGCATCCCGGGCTTTCAGCCGCGACAACCCATCTTCGATCAAGGCCTTGCCTATGCCCTGCCGCTGGAATTCGGGCAATACCGAAAGCGGTCCCAGTCCATACCAGTTTCTGCTGCCGTCCGAAATAGCCACGGGCGAGAAGGCGATATGCCCGACCACCCGGCCACCGACTTCGGCGACCAGCGATAAGGCAAGGGCTTTGGCAGCGCGTAGTGCCGCGATGATGAACTGCTCGGTGTGATGGCTGATCTCCAGGGTCTTGAAGGCAGAGACGGTCACATCCCGGATCGCATCAATATCAGCGCCTGTCTCGCACCGGATAACGATCATTTGATTCATGGGTTTCGTTCCTGCTCTAGTGACCAATGCCTAAGCTTAGCCGACGAGCGCCAAAGGCGCGAAGTTCGGCTGGAACGCCGTGTTGGGCTGCGGTCCAGAAAGCGTTGCCCAAGCCCTCTTTTTAAAGCTTCGCAGTGGGTATTGAGTCGGTATTCGTAATCACGTGGCGCTGCGGCAGATAATGAAGCAGCAGATCTGTTTCCTTCTTGACCACGCTATAGCACTCGCAACTCAGAGTTTCAAGTTTCGGCCGGTCAAGCACCTTGATCAATCCGCGCGAATATGAAATCACGCCCAGCTGCTGCAGTTTCAACGCGGCCTGGGTGACGCCTTCGCGGCGAACGCCCAGCATGTTGCCGATGAATTCCTGTGTCATCGTCAGGTGGTTGTGTGACAGGCGATCCATGGAAAGCAGGAGCCAGCGGCAGATCTGCTGGTCGATCGAATGGTGCCGATTGCAAACTGCGGTTTGAGAGACTTGCGTGATCAGGGCCTGCGTGTAGCGCAGCATCAGCATCAGTAACTGGCCGTGGCGATTGAACTCCTCTTTCACCCGCAGCCTGGGGAGTCGATATGCGTAGCCGGCGCTCTGTACCAGCGACCGGCTCGGCGTACTCTCGCCGCCCAGAAACAAAGTAATGCCTAGCAGTCCCTCGTTGCCCACCACCGAGATTGCGGTCGATGCCCCGTTCTCCATCAAATACTGCAGCGAGACTATGGAGTCGGTTGGAAAGTAAACGTGACGCATGGGGCGCCGGGATTCGTACAGGAGTGCACGCAAGGGCAGTGGCACCAGTTCCAGGTACGGAAACAAACGGCCTTGAACGTCAGGCGACAAGGCTGCCAGAAGATGATTTTGCTGCGGCTGGGGTTTGGCGGACATTTCGGCGCTTTTTGAACTGAATAGTTTGAAGGCTGTTGAATTCGATTTAGGACAGTAAAAAATAGCTAATAGCGCTAGCGTCGCCAACCACAACTCATTGAAACGCAAATACTAACAATTGGGATAACGGGCTACCTGAGCAGCTTTGCGTGTCGAAATTGAGAGTTTCAATAGCATGCTGGAGAATACTCGATCACGGCTGCTTGAGCGCACTGTTTGTCCGCCGCGAAATCGGTACGGTATGTCTTAAGCATCTTATTCGCCCACGTTGACCCTTCCATTCGGTACCTCCCCAAACACATCCGGCGCATACATCGCTTCCACCCGGGTCGGCGGTAGTGCGAAATTGCCGGCGTTGTTCAGGCGCAGCGTGTAGTCGAGGGTGAAGCGGCCCTTGGGCAGCATGGCGTAGTAGGCGCGGTAGGCGCTGAAGCTGCGTTCGACGTAGGTCGGCGACATGCCGCGCTGGCTGCGGTTTTCGCCGAGGCTGGCGATGGCCGAGTCGCGGCCGTCGCCATCGCCCATGATGCGGGCGCCGGCCGGGATCGGGTCGCTGAGGGCGACCCAGCTCATGTCGTTGTCGGCGTCCACGGTCAGCGTGACGCGCCAGAGGTCGCCACGGCTGATCTTGCCCGCCACTTTTTCCTGGATCGGCGTCACCTGGCGGCTGATCCGGTAGCCGGCATTACGAGCCGGACCATCGGGGATGGCGGCGAGCAGTTGCACGGTGACCCAGGGTTTGCCGCTGCCTTCATGGCTGATCGCCAGCTTGTCGTCCTTGCCCGGGGTAGCCGGCCAGGGCAGGTTCAGGGGGGCGATGGCTTCGCCGGTTGCCTTCTTCCAGTCGAGTTCGGCCCTGGCCTTGCCGAAACTGGCGAGGGTGGTGCCGGCCACCGCGTCGCGTTCGAATTTCTGCGCGAAGTGGTCCAGCGTTACGCGCGCCCAGGCGTTGGCGGTGGTGGTCAGCCAGCGGCCGCGCACCTGGCGTTCCATGGCGCCCTGCATCAGGCGCGGCAGGTCGTCCTGCCAGTCGGTGGCGTCGAGCATGGCTTCGATCAGGCGGAAGGCGTTGGCGTCGGCGTTGAGCATCATCCACCACCAGTAGTCCTCGCGTTCGCTGGTGAAGACGAGGCGGGCACCGGCGTAGCTCAGGCGGTTGCGCAGTTCCTGTTTGGCCTCGGCCAGCTTCTTGTCGCGTTGCGGCAGGTCGGTCAGGCGTTGGGCGACCAAGTACCAGTCGATCAGCGAGGCCGTGGGCAGGCGCAGCGGGTCGATGTCGAGCCCGGCGGCGGCGCGGGTCGGCTTGCTGCCTTGGCGGGTCAGGGCTTGCAGAGCGTTCAGCCGGCGTTGCTGCAGGCTATCACCTGAGGCAAATGCGGGCGCCCATTCATTGGTCTTGATCCGTCCTTCGACATAGGCGGTCAGGCCTTGCAGCATGCGCTGGCGACTGTCTTCGGGGATCGTGAAGCTGGCCAGCGTGACCAGGTCGAGGAGGTAGGCGGTTAGCGTCGCGCTGCCGCCGCTGCCCGGGAAGTAGCTGGCCAGGCCGTTGGCGTCGAGATAGCCGGGCAGGGTGTCGGCGATGGCCTGCCAGCGCTTTTCGTCGTGCAGGCCGACGGCGATCGAGGTTTTCTGTTCCAGGCAGCCGAAGGGGTAGGCCTCGAAGAAGCGCGTGAGGCCGGGGGGCACGGCGGCGAGCTTGGGCGACAGGCTGATTTCCAGGCCGCCCTTGCCGGGCAGGGCGCCGGGCGGCAGGGTGACCGGTACTTCGTATTGGCCGGCGATGCGGGCGAAGCTCGCCTGCTGCACGGTGACCGGCACGGCGGGGGCGATCTGCTGCGTGATGCGCAGCGTGTCCTGGCCGTTGCCGCCTTCTTCGCGGGCGCTGAATTCCCAGGGCTGGCTGCTCACGCCTTCGGCAGCCTTGAGGGCCCAGCTCAGTTCGCCGGCGCCTTCCGGTTCGAGCGTGACTTTTTGCCCATCGAGCGGCGTCGCGCCGTGCTTGCCGCCGACGGCGACGACCATGCGGCGGGCGGTGCCGTTGCGCAGGGTCAGCATGGCCTTGAAGCTGTCGCCTTCGCGGACCAGCGGCGGCAGGCCGGAGATGATCTGCAGATCCTGCTTCGTCTTGACTGCCGTGCTGCCGGTGCCGAACAGGCCGGCGCCGGCGGTGGCGACGCCGACCAGCTTGAATTCGGTCAGCGAGTCGTTCATCGCGACCTTGAGCGTCGCCGTGCCGTTGCCGTCGAGCACGACGCGCGGCTGCCAGAGGAGCAGGGTGTCGAACAGTTCGCGGGCCGGGGCGCGCCCGCCGCCACCGCCCGGCGGCAGGGCCTTCTTGCCGAAGTGGCGCTTGCCGATGACCATCGACTGGGCGGTCGCGGTTTCGACCTCGTAGCCGCGCTTTTGCAACAGGGCGTCGAGCAGGTTCCAGCTGTCGTTGGGGCGCAGTTCGAGCAGCGCCTGATCGACCGCGGCGAAGGCGACTTCGCTGCCGGCCGGGGCGGGCTTGCCGTCCGGCGTCGTGACCTTGATCTTGACGGTGGCTTCCTCGCGCGGCCGGTAGTCGCTCTTGTCGGCACTGACCTCGACCTTTAGCCGGAAGCCCTCGGTGCCGACGGCGATTTCGCCGAGGCCGAGGCGGTAGGCCGGCTTGGCGAGGTCGACCATGGCCGTCGGCTGCGCCGGGTTCCACCATTCCTTGAACCAGGCCAGCGGCTCGCGCCAGCCCCATTGGAACAGCGAATACCACTTCAACGGCTCGACCCGGCCGCGCACGGCCAGTACCGAGACGAAGACGTTGGGCCCCCACTCGGCCTTGACCGGGATTTCGACGGTCGGCTTGAAGCGCGACAGCGGCTGGACGAAGGTCTCGATGATGCCGCCAGCCTCGACCGCAACCAGCGCCGTGGCTTCGCGGAACGGCGTGCGCACCTGGAAGCGGGCGGTTTCGCCGGCCTTGTAGGCCTTCTTCTCTGGAATGACGTCGATGCGGTCCTGGTTGCCGGCGGCAAACCACAGGTCGCCGCCGCTGCTGACCCAGTAGCTGCTGCCGGCGCGGGCGACGTTGCCCTGGCTGTCCTTGGCTTCGGCCAGCAGGTAGATCGAGCCGGCGTCGGCGGCTTTCGGCTCGCAGAGCAGCAGGCCGCGACTGTCGGTCGAGCCGGCGCAGACTTCGCCGATCTCCTGGTAGTCGGTGCTGTTCTCGTAGGCGTAGAAACCGCCGACGATGCGCCGGCGGTGGCTGGTGTCGATCCGGCGCTTGGCCTTGACGCTGACCGCCTGGCCGGCAACCGGCTGGCCGTTGGTGTCGAGGACCACGACCTCGACGCGATTCTTGCCGGTCGATGACGCCCAGTCGGCGACCTTGAGGCCGACGGCGAGCGCCGCCGGCCACAGTTCGACATGGCCGCGGATGGTCTGGATCTCGCCGTTGGGGTCGGCGAAGCTCATTTCGGCATAGACCTCGCTCGGCCCATTCGGCTTGGCCGGCAGCACGACATCGAGTTTCCCGGCGCCGGCCTGGTCGAGCTTCACGGCCTGCTTGTCGAGGATCAGTGTCTCCTCCTCGCGGCCGCTGTCGACCTTGAAAGCGGCGCGGGCTTCCTCGTCGAAATTGATCTGGAAGTTGTAGCCGTCGTAATGCTTGTACTCGGGCCAGCGCGGGCGCAGCGTGGCCGAGACCTGGACTTCGGCGTTCTTGGCCGCGCCGCCGTTGAGGAAGGAGAGGCCGAGCGCCAGCGGCACCTTGGCCGGCGCCACCTGGCGGGCCGGCACGCCCTGCACGCTGCCGGTGAAGACGGGCAGGCGGAAATCGGCGACGCGGAATTCGCCGCTGCTGATTTCGCCGCGCTTGCCGCCGCTGAGGGCGATTTCATAGGTGCCGAGCTTGGCCGATTCCGGCACTTTCCAGCTATTGACCGCCGAGGCCCGGGCATCCCAGCTCACCGGCTGGGTGAATTCGGTGCCGCTCTCGCGGTGGCGGATGACCAGCTTGTCGGGCAGCGTGGCGAGGTCGGGCAGGGCGAAACCCTTGCTGTTGCGGCTGCGCGCAATGTGCTTCAGCGACACCGTCTGGCCGAGGCGGAACAGGCTGCGGTCGAGGATGCTGTGGATCTTGAAGTCGCCGGTCTCGCCCCAGGTTTCGACGCCGAAGCGCCAGGGCTCGATGCCCTCGTTCCAGTCGGAACGCACGAAGCTGTAATCGCCGTTCAGGCGGGCGCTGGCGAACAGGAAATTGTTGCCCCGGCAATTCGGCTTTTTCAGCGCCTGCTCGATCAGGGCGCGGCCCTGGCGGTCGGTCTTGCCCTGCCACAGCGAGGTGCCGTCGCAGCCCGAGACGCGGACTTCGGCCTCGGCCACCGGCTGGCCCGAATCGAGCGCCGTGACCCAGACCAGCGCGTTGTCGCGGCCGCTCTTCAGATGCACGGCGAGGTTGGTGACGAGCGCCGCGGCGCGCACGTACATCGGCTTCGGCGTGGCGAGCAGGGCGTTGCCGAGCAGGCGGCTTTCGATTTCGACGATGTGGTAGCCGGGCTTGCCGAGCGGGATGCCGACGACCTCGAATTCGCTGCTGCCACCGGGCTTGGGCAGCTCCTGGCGGGTGACGCCGGGGCGCTGGGCGAGGAAGGAGAGTTCGCGGGCGTAATACGGGTCGAAATGCTTTTCGCGCTTGCCGTCGATGGTCAGCCAGACATCGGCGGTCTGCTGCTCGAATTTCTCCAGCGCCTGCATGGCGGCGATCACGTCGGCGTCTTCGGTCAGCCGCTGCTCGCTGAAACGGTGGCTGCCGGGCAGGGCGAGGCGGGCGGTCTTCAGGGCCGGCTCGACATTGCGCAGGGTCACCGGCAACAGGCCGCCTTCCTTGAGTTCGACAATGCCGAAATTGCCGGGGAACTTGGCGAGCGGCGGCAGGCTGCCGGTACGCGTCTTCAGCGGAAAGCTGGCGGCGTTGGCCAGCGGGCGGCCGACTTCGTCCTTGAAGCCGGAGGGGATTTCGAGCGTCAGTTCGGCGTTTTGCGGAAACGGGGCGGGGAAGGAGACGGACTGGAAGACTGCTTCCTGCTCGCTGCTTTTCTGGTTCGGGTCGAGCGGGCGGCGCGGGCCGTCGGCGCCCAGCAGACGGAATTTGCCGAGCAGCTTGGCATCGAACGGCGCATTGAAGTTCAGCGTGATGGCCGAGAGTGGCGAGCAGGGGGCGCCGGCCTTTTCGCGTTCGCAGTTCAGCGTCGCCTTGAACGGCTCGCGCACCTTGTAGATGAAGCTTTCCTCCTTCTCGCTCGGCGTGCCGTTGGCGGCCTGGATGCCCTTGCCCCAGACCAGTTTCATGCGGCTGCCGGCGGGCAGGGCTTCGGCGCAGGTGACGACGATCGGGTCGCGGCCCATGCCGCCGGCGTGCTCGAGCACCTGGGCGCGGATCTCCGGGCTGACCGGGCGGGCCGGGATGCGCTGGCCGACGCCGTCGGCCTCGCACCACAGGTTGTCGGCCAGCGACTTGGCCGAGAGCGGGCCGCCGCCGTTGATCACGAAAGCCTGGTCTTCCTCGATCGCCGAACCCGGGCCGGGTTGCAGGCGCCACGGGCGCGGCGCGGCGCCGAAATACTCGAAGCGGTTCTTGCCGGTGAGCGCCTCGCCGTTGACGGCCGTCAGGCCGCTTCGGATCGTGAAAACGCAGCGCTCGCCCGGCTGCAGCGCCCGGCTCATCTGCCAGGCCCAGGCCCGGCTGTCGATCCAGCGCCCTTCGCCGGTGATGCCAACGCAGTCGATGGCGAAGGGGGCCGCCGCGTCGGGCTCGCCGAGCTTGACCATGTCGGCGCTGAAGCGCACGGTGGCGCGGGTCTGGTCGGCGACCTTGCCCTGCGGCTGGAACTGCTGGACGGTGGCGGCGTGGATGCCAGGTGCGGCCAGCAGCAGGCTGGCGAGGACGAAGCGGCGGGTGGTTTTCATCGGCAGTTTCCGGAAGTCTGCGGGATGCTCAGGGCATGCCGGAGTTTGCCACAGATGCCCGGGCAATCGACATTGCCGGCGGCCCCGGCTATCCTGCGCGCTTTGACGAAAAGCTAGGGATTTCGATGGGACAGGCAAAGAAACGGGGCTCGCAGGCCGAGCGCATTGCCCAGGCAGTGGCGAAGGTCGAGGCCAAGCGGCCGGAGAAGCTGATCTGCAATACCTGTGGCGGCGACGTGACGACCATCAACCCGGTCAGTACGCGCGGTCTGCGCGGTCTCGACGCGATCTGGGTCGGCCAGTGCGATTGCGGCCAGACCACCTTTGCCGCCTCGGGCGAACCGCAGGCGGTCGATGCCTTCTTCTTCGCGCTTAGCGAAAACTCCGAACTGACCCTGGGCAGCCAGAGCCAGGACGGCGGCGAGCACCACAAGGCGTAAAGCGCCCCGCAACAACAGCCGGATTCCCCGGCTGCTACTGCCCGGTGAAGTTGCCGCCGGCTAGCTATCGTCATCGCCGTGATCGGTCACGGCGGCCGGCAGGTCAGATCAGGCTGGCCTTGCGCCGCACCGCATCGACATAGGCCAGGGCATCCATCGGCTTGCCCTCGCGCTGGCCGCGCCAGATCGTTTCGCCGAGGCATTCGAGCAGCACGTGTTCGGCATCGTGCGGGTCCATCCGGGCGCGCAGGGTTTCGAAGGCGGCGCGGATGCCGGGCGGCTGGTCGATACTGATCTGCTCGTGGATCGCCAGGTGCAGCGAAAGATGGAGGAAAGGGTTCATCTGGCCGCCTTCCGGCGTCCATTCCTTTTCCAGCGCGCCTTCGGGGTCGGCGAGCAGGGCGTGGTATTCCGGGTGGCGGGCAGCGAGGTCGGCGGCGGCGATTTCGGCGCCGGCCAGTGGCAGACGCTCCTGGTGCTTGCGCCAGGCATCGCAAAAGAATTGGCGGACCTGCTCGCGGCTGGGGTTAAACATCGGCACTCTCGAAAAGTAGGGTGATCACGGAATTGTGGAACAGGCGGTTGAGTCCGCCAACCGGGGCAATCTGCCCGCTGCCGTAGGCGCCGAGCAGCGGCGTCTGCGGAAACTGTTCGCGAAATGACTGGCGGTCGCGGTCGTCGTTGCCATAGAACAGCGGGCCGCGCCCGATGCAGGAGAACATCAGCCCGAAGTCGGGCTGGCCGCCGGTGTCCGCCGCTGCTTGCAGAAGCTGGCGCATCTCCTGTTCCGCCGCCAGCGGCTGACGGATGGCCCAGCTGAGCATTTCGCCGGCTTCGAGCTCGGCGGCGAGGGTCAGCGAACCGTCGGCATTGGCCGACAGGATGGCAATCGCCGGCTCGTCCGGCGAGCGCAGCAGGACGATGTGATGCAGCGGCGGGAATTCGCGCAATTCCGGGGGCAGGGCGCGGCGCAGGCTGTCGACGGCGCTGTGGCCGCCGATCCGGCGCAGTTCGTAGTTCTCGCTGAGTTCGACCGGCAGGGCATCGCCCAGCCGGCGCAGGCCGGGGGACAAGACGTGGCGGCTGCGCAAGCCGGGCAGCCGGAATTCGGCGCAGGCGTTGCCCGCCACCCGGCCATGGGTCCAGGCGGCGGCGTCGGCTTCGAGCAGACCGGCCCGGGCGGGGCCGTCCTGCCAGTCGTAGGGCAGCGTGCCATGGCCGCTGAAGGAGATCAGCGGCGCATCGAGTACCGTCATGGCGGTGGCATTGTCGGCGATGACCAGCGCGGCGGCGGTGGGTTGATCGAGTTGCCAGCCTTCCTCGGTAAACAGGCCGTTGGCGGTGGCGCCGCTGACCTGCAGGCAGCCGGCGGTGCGGGCGGCAGCGAGTACGGCTGGGTTGGGGTGGCGCATGAACTCGTGGCTGAGCAGCAGGATGACGTGTTCGGCGCGTTCCAGGCCGGCCTTGGTCAGTGCCGAGCCGACCGCTTCCGCAGCCAGTTCGGGGGTCGGGCGTGGGCCGTAGGCGAGGCCACTGGCGGCTTTCATAGCGTCTTGCCTTGGTAGGTGCACAGATCGGCGACGACGCAAACCCCGCATTCCGGCTTGCGCGCCTTGCAGACATAGCGGCCATGCAGGATCAGCCAGTGGTGGGCGTCCTTCTTGAACTCGGCAGGGGTGGCGCGCATCAGCTTCTGTTCGACTTCGAGTACGGTCTTGCCCGGGGCCAGCCCGGTGCGGTTGCCGAGCCGGAAGATGTGGGTGTCGACGGCGATGGTCGGCTGGCCGAAGGCGGTGTTGAGCACGACGTTGGCAGTCTTGCGGCCGACGCCGGGCAAGGCTTCGAGTGCCGCCCGATCCTCGGGGACGATGCCGTCGTGCTGCTCAAGCAGGATGCGGCAGGTGGCGATGACGTTCTTCGCCTTGGTCCGGTAGAGGCCGATGGTCTTGATGTAGTCGCTGAGGCCTTCCTCGCCCAACGCCAGCATCCGGTCCGGTGTCGGCGCTACCGGGTACAGCCGCTCGGTCGCCTTGTTGACGCCGACATCGGTGGCCTGGGCCGAGAGGATCACGGCGATCAGCAACTGGAAGGGCGTGGCGTAATTCAGCTCCGTGGTCGGCGCCGGGTTGGCGGCGCGCAGGCGGGAGTAGAAAAGCGCGATATCGGCTTTTTTCACGGGGTATCGGCGGGGTGGATTGTCAGGCGTTGCAGAATACGCCATATTGCTTGAAACAAGATTCTACTCGACAGAGAAGGAGGGGGCTTCCATGCCTTTGACGCAGGACGGTGATGGTATCGCCCTTTCGCAACTGGTGGAGGGCAACCCGGTGGCAACGATCGTGATCGATGCCCAGCATCGGATTTCCCACTGGAATCGGGCCTGTGCTTTGCTGACTGGGGTTCCTGCCGAAAAGATGGTCGGTAGTCGGGATCAGTGGCGGGCTTTTTACAGCGAACCGCGGCCGATCCTGGCCGACCTGATCGTCGATCGCGCCCTGGACGGCGTGGTCGACCAGTTCTATCGCGGCAAATTCAAGCGCTCGGATTCGGTCGAGGGTGCCTTCGAGGCCGAGGATTTCTTCCCAGCGCTTGGCGACGGCGGGCGCTGGCTCTTTTTTACGGCGGCGGCGGTACGCAATGCCGCTGGCGAGATCATTGGCGCCATCGAAACCTTGCAGGATGTCAGCGAACGGCGGCGGGCCGAACTCGCCCTGCGGGAAAGCGAGGCACAACTAGCGCAGATCGTCGATGGCAGTTCGGTGGCCATGCTGGTCATCGACAGCGCGCACCGCCTGACCCACTGGAACCATGCCTGCGAGGTGATGACCGGTGTCAAGGCCAGCCAGGTGGTCGGGACCACTCTGCAGTGGCAGGCTTTTTATCCCTCGGCGCGCCCGCTGATGGCCGACCTGGTCCTCGACGGTGCCAACGAGAGTGCGGTCGACCGGCTCTACCATGGCCGGTTTCGGCCTTCGCAACTGGTCAGTGGCGGTTACGAGGCGGAGGATTACTTCCCGCACTTCGGCGACGGCGGGCGCTGGCTTTTCTTTACCGCCGCCCCCTTGCGCAATGCCTCCGGTGAGGTGGTCGGGGCCATCGAAACCCTGCAAGACGTCAGCGAACGGCGCCGCGCCGAGGAGGCCTTGCGCGAGAGCGAGGAGCGTTATCGCCGGCTGAGTCTGACCGATTCGCTGACCGGCCTGTTCAACTCGCGCTATCTGCATGAACGCCTGACGGCGGAAATGGAACGCGCTTCCCGCTATCGGCGACCGTTCTCGCTGCTCGTGCTCGATTGCGACAATTTCAAGAGCATCAACGACAATTTTGGCCATCTTGAGGGGGACCGTGTTTTGCAGCGTCTGGCCCGGGTCATCACCCAGTGTCTGCGGCGTCCGGACAGCGCCTATCGCTACGGTGGCGAAGAGTTCGTCGTCATGCTGCCCGAGGCCGGGAGCGAGTCGGCTTTCGCGCTGGCTGAGCGGCTGCGTCAGGCCTTTGCTGCCGAGGAGGTGGTGGCGGCCGACGGGCGTGTGATCCGCTGTACCGTCAGCATCGGGGTTGCCGAATATCTCGGCGGCGACGACGAGAGCTGCCTGATCCGGCGCGCCGATGAGGCGAGCTACCGGGCCAAGCAACAGGGAAAGAATCGGGTGGTGATGGCCGGGGCGGTTGCCGGCTAGTGCAATGAGGGTGAAACCCGCGCCGGCAGAGGATTTTCAGCGGTGTTCACGATTTTCGTGAGGCAGATCAAGGCATAATTCGACGATGAAATTTGCTGATATTCGCCTCCCTGTTGTTTTTGTTGTTTTGCTGGTTTTGGCCGGCATCGGCTGGCTGCTCTGGTCGGGGCGGACCACCCCGCCTGCGGAACCGCCGGCCTTGCCGGTTTTTTCGATGCAGGGCGATGTCCTGCAGCCGATCCTACCCCTGGCAGCAGTGGGCGATCTCGATCCTCTGCGCGTTGAACTCGGCAAGCGGCTGTTCCACGATGCGCGCTTGTCGGCAGATTTCTCGCTGACTTGTGCTTCCTGTCACGACCTTGCCAAGGGCGGTGTCGACGGCCGGCAATTCTCGGTCGGCATCGGCGGCGCGGTGGGTGGTATCAATGCGCCGAGCGTGCTCAACAGCGCGTTCAGCCTTGCGCAGTTCTGGGATGGCCGGGCCGCGACGCTGGAAGAACAGGCCGCCGGGCCGATCCAGAATCCGATCGAAATGGGGGCCACCTGGCCCCAGGTGATGTCCCGGCTCGAACAGGACAAGGCGCTCAAGCAGGGGTTCAAGCAGGCTTATCCCGAAGGCCTGACCATCGGCAATGTGCTGAATGCGATTGCCACTTTCGAGCGCTCGCTGGTGACGCTGAACTCACGTTTCGACCGCTATCTGCGGGGCGAAAAGCAAATCCTGACGCCACTCGAGATCGAGGGCTACCAACGCTTCCGCGAGCTCGGTTGCATCAGTTGCCACCAGGGGGCGGCAGTCGGCGGCAACATGTATCAGAAGTTCGGGGTGCTTGGCGACTACTTCGCCGGTCGCCCAACGACCCAGAACGACCTGGGGCGTTTCAACGTCACCCAGCGCGAGGAGGATCGCCATGTTTTCAAGGTGCCGAGCCTGCGCAGCGTGGCGCTGACCGCCCCTTATTTTCACGATGGGTCGGCCGACTCGCTGGACAAGGCGGTTGTCGTCATGGCTCGCTATCAGCTGGGGCGGGAGCTCGCGCCCCGCGACGTCGAGGCGATCGTCGCCTTTCTCAATACCTTGAGCGGTGAGTCGCCGGCGGCGGCCGTGCAATGAGCTGGCTGGCCTACTGCAAGGAGCGCTGTTACCGGCTGCGCCTGATTTTCGGCTTCGCTGCGCTGCTCGCCCTGGTCACCTGGCTTTTCCTCCAGGCCGACGAGGTGTCTCCGGAAGCGCACTACGCCTACATGCAGTCGCTGCGCCGGGTGCAGCAGGCCGATGTCGAACTCAACGCGGCGGTCCTCGCCAGCTACGCCGACCTCTTGCTCAACTACGATCCGCTCGTCCGCCATGTCCAGGAGATCCGCAACGAACAACCCAGCCTGCTGCTGATGCCGCAGTCGCTGCCGGTCGTCGCCCGGGCCCAGCTGAAACTGTTGGTCGACAAGCTGATGGTCAGCCAGCAAGAGAAGGCGCTGGATGTCGACCGCTTCAAGCGCAGCAATGCCATTTTGCGCAATTCCGAGTTCTACTTTCCGCTGGCCGCGGAAAAAGTCCTCCTTGCCCTGCCCACCAAGGGCGACAACGCCGGATTCGAGCACTTCGTCCGCCACATCCTCGGCCTGGCACGCGGCGTGCAGCTCGATGCCCCTGAGCATCTGCGCCAGGAACTGGCCAGCCTGCGCCGCGAGAACCGCCAGATTGACGGGCCGCTGTCGCTCAATCAGTTGCTGGTCCACGCCGAGGTGATCATCGACCGGCGGCCGGAGGTCGATGTCCTGGTTGAGCGCATCATGCGCTCCTCCTCTGCGGCCCTGCTCGAGGAGGCGACCCGGGTCTATGTCGAGGGGCACGAGGAGGCGCTGCGGATTGCCGGCTACTACCGGCAGATGCTTTACCTGGTATCGCTGATGTTGGCCGGCTATGCCATCTATGCCTTGGTCCGCTTCGAGCGCGACCGGCGCGAATTAAGTCTCGCCCACGAAAACCTGGCCGAGCGCTATGAGGCGCAGCGCCGGGCGGAAGGGGAGTTGCGTTTGTACGCCACGGTGTTCACCAACGCCTCGGAGGGGATGACGATCACCGATGCCGCTTCGCGCATCGTGGCGATCAATCCCGCTTTCACGGCGATTTCCGGTTACACGGCGAGCGATGTCGTCGGGCAGACACCGGCGATCCTCAACTCCGGTCAGCAGGGGCCGGATTTTTACCGGCACATGTGGGGGGAGCTGAACACCACTGGGCACTGGCAGGGTGAAATCTGGAATCGCAAGAAGGATGGCGGGATATTTCCGGAGTGGCTGTCGATTTCCTCGGTGCGCGACGAGCAGGGTGGGGTATCTCACTACATCGGGGTCTTTACCGACATCTCCGAGCGCAAACAGAACGAGGCGCGCATCCATCATCTCGCTCACCACGATGTGCTGACCGGTCTGCCCAACCGCCTGCTGCTCGAAGACCGCGTCAGCCAGGCCATGCTCAAGTCGAAACGCAGCAGCAAGCCGCTGGGACTGGTCTTCATCGATCTCGACCGTTTCAAGAATATCAACGACACGCTCGGCCACGAGGTCGGCGACCAGTTGCTGGTCCAGGCGGCGCAACGCGGCCTGTCGGTGCTGCGCGATACCGATACCATGTCCCGCCAGGGCGGCGACGAATTCGTCGTGGTCCTGCCGGAATTGGACCATCGTCAGGATGCCATGCACATCACGCGCAAGCTGCTTGCCGCACTTTGTCAGCCTTACCTGCTGGCCGGTCACGAACTGACAGTCAGCGGCAGTGCCGGCATCGTGCTCTACCCGGACGATGGCCAGACGGTTTCCGAACTGTTGCGCAAGGCCGACGCCGCGATGTATCGCGCCAAGGAGGAAGGGCGCAATACCTTCCGCTTCTTCTCTTCCGAGGTCAGTACGGCCTCGCTCGCCGAACTGCTGCTCGAGAACGATCTCTACGGCGCCCTGGAGCGCAACGAGCTGATGATGTATTACCAGCCCAAGGTCAACGCGCGGACCGGCGCGCTGCTCGGGGCCGAGGCCCTGATGCGCTGGAATCACCGCGAGCAGGGCATGATTTCGCCGACCCGCTTCATCCCGCTGGCCGAGGAAAACGGCCTGATCAACAAATTCGGCGAATGGGCGATCCGCAATGTCTGTGCCCAGCAACGTGCCTGGCTCGATGCCGGCTTGCTGGTCGTGCCGGTGGCGGTCAATATCTCGGCCCAGCAGTTCGCCCAGCAGGATTTGCCGCGGATGGTCGCCATGGCTCTCGACGAGTATGGTCTGCCGCCGCAGTTGCTCGAACTCGAACTGACTGAGTCGCTGTTGATGCGCAATGCCAGCCGGGCGACCAATGTCCTGAACACGCTGCGCAGCATGCACATCCATGTCTCGATCGACGATTTCGGGACCGGTTATTCGTCGCTCAGCTACCTGAAACAGTTCCCGGTGCAATCACTGAAGATCGACCGTTCCTTCGTCTGCGAGATCGGCGAGCACGGCGAACCGGTCAAGCTCGCTTCGGCCATCATCGCGATGGCGCATGAGCTCGAACTGTCGGTGATCGCCGAAGGGGTGGAAACCGAGGCGCAGCGCGATTACCTGTCCGAGCGTGGTTGCGATCAGTTCCAGGGTTATCTGTTCGGTCGCCCACTTCCGGCCGAGGAACTTGGCAAACTACTGGCCAGCACGGCCGCGGCGGGGGCCGCCGGCTGACGGCGGGTTGCCCTGGGTGAAACGCAGTGGCTGTGCCGCCGCCGCGCGGGCCCGCAACTGGCCGCAACCGCCGTCGATGTCCTGGCCGGCCGATTGCCGCAGCTTGGTCAGGATGCGCCGCTGGCACAGGCCGCGGGCCAGTTCTTCGCAGCGCTCCCGCGTCGGGCGCTTGAAGCCTTCTCCCTCGGTGGTGTTGTAGGGGATCAGGTTCATCATGGCGTATTTGCCGGTGAGCAGGCGGACGATGCCATCCATTTCCGCTGCGCTGTCGTTGACCCCTTCGAGCAAGGTCCATTGGTACTGGATCGGGTAGCCGGTGGCGCGGGCATAGTGCTCGGCCAACTCGACCAGTTCTTCGGGGTCGATACGTGGCGCCTTGGGCAGCAGGCGGGCCCGCAGTTCGGCCTGAGTCGTATGCAGCGACAGCGCCAGGGCCGGCTTGACGGTCTGCAGCGGCAGGCGCTCGAAGACCCGGCGATCACCGACCGTCGAGAAAACCAGATTCTTGTGGCCGATGCCGCCGGCGGTGCCGAGCAGGTCGATGGCTTCAAGCACGTTGTCGAGGTTGTGGGCCGGCTCGCCCATGCCCATGAAAACCACCCGCTTGACCGGGCGCCGGGCGCGGGCGAGCACCACCTGGGCGACGATCTCGGCGCTGCCCAACTGGCGCAGTAGGCCGTCGCGGCCGGTCATGCAGAACAGGCAACCGACGGCACAGCCGACCTGGGTCGAGACGCAGAGGCCGTCGCGCGGCAGCAGCACGCTTTCCACTGTTTGGCCGTCAGCCAGTTCGATCAGCAGGCGCTCCGAGCCGTCCTCGCCGGGATGCGTCGAGCGGATTCGGGCCAGGTCCCGCAGTTCGGTGGCCAGGGCGGGCAGGGCATTGCGCAGTTCAAGCGGCAGGAAGTCCGCGGGGTGTTGGCGCCGGGTGCCGCTGTCGAGCGGTCGGGCACCCAGCCAGGCGCGCAGCACGCGGTCCTCGTGACAGGTCTTGGCGCCGTGATCGCGCAGGGCCTGGCGGAGTTGTTCGATGCGCATACGGGCGGGGCTTTGGGCTGCCCGCAAAGCGGGCCGCTGGCTTAGTGGCAGCCGGCCGTGGCCACCGGGGCCGGCGGCTTCTGCTTGTTGCGTTCGGCGGCGCGGGCATCCAGCCAGTTCTTCCAGGCGATCATGCAGCCGAGCAGGATGAAGGCGCCGGGCGGCAGCAGGGCAAGCAGGAAGCCGGGATAGCTCTCCGGCAGCAACTGGATCGGTTGCAGGCCGGGGAAGACCATGTCGATGCCGCCTAGAATAGTGCCGCTGCCGAGAAACTCCCGCATGGCGCCGAGCAGGGCCAGGGTCCACAGCATGCCGACGCCCATGAAGACGCCGTCGAGCGTCGATTGCAGCGGCGGATTTTTGTTGGCGAAAGCTTCGACGCGGGCGAGCACGATGCAGTTGGTGACGATCAGCGGAATGAAGATGCCGAGCACCAGGTAGAGCTCGTGCAGGTTGGCGTTGAACAGCAGGTCGACGACGGTGACCAGCGCGGCGACGATCAGGATGAAGACCGGGATGCGGATTTCGTGCGGGATGAAGTTGCGCAGCGAGGCGACGGCGAGATTGGAGATCGCCATGACCAGGATGGTCGCCAGCGACAGCATGATGCCATTGACCGCATTGGTGGTCACCGCCAGCAGCGGGCAGAGGCCGAGAATCTGGGCGATCGAGGTGTTCTGCTTCCAGATGCCGTTGCCGGCGATGGTCTTCAATTCGTCACGGGTGATCATTTGGCGGCTCCCGCTGGGATGGCTGATTCGGCAAACATCTGGTCGCGGTTGGCGTCGGCCCACTTGATGGCCTTCAGTACGGCTTTCGACACGGCACGCGGGGTGACGGTTGCACCGGCATGGTAGTCGATGCGGCCGCCGTCTTTCTTGACCTTCCAGTCCTTGTCGGGGACGCTGGCCAGCGACATGTCGACAAACTGCGTGATCCACGGATGCGCCTTGTTCTTGTCCTTCTTGGGCTCGATGTAATCGCCGAGGCCCGGCGTTTCCTTGTGCTGCGTGACGCGGACGCCGGCCACCTGGCCGTCGCTACGCACGGCGACGATCAGCCGGATCTTGCCGGAGTAGCCATCCGGGGCGACGGCTTCGAAGACCATGGCCACCGGCTTGCCGTTGCGGCGGGCACGATAGAGCGTGCTCGGCTCGCTCAGGCCGAGTTCCGGGGTGGCGGGCAGGGTGACGATATCCTGGAGCAGCGCATTGTCGTATTCGCTGCGCGGCAGGACGTCATCGACCAGTTTCATTTTTTCTTCAATGGCCGAGGCCTCGATGGCCGGCTTGGTCGACAGATAGGCTCCCGAGAGCAGGCCGGTGAAGGCGATCACGAAGACAAAGAGGATCGCCGCCGTACGCACGGCCATACCGGGCGCCGTGAATTCCTTGGGCGCGGTGCTCATGCCTTGTCCTTCATGCCGAAGATCGGCGGCTGGGTGAGCAGGTCGATCAGTGGCGCGCTGAGATTCATCAGCAGCACCGCGAAGGCGACGCCGTCCGGGTAGCCGCCGAAGACGCGGATGATGTAGGCGAGCAGGCCGGCACCGGCGCCGAAGATCAGCTTGCCGCGCGGCGTCGTGCACCCGGAAACCGGATCGGTGGCGATGAAGAAGGCACCGATCATCGCGCCGCCGGAGAACAGGTGGAACAGCGGGCTGGCGAACTGGGCCGGGTTGTACAGCCAGAGGGCGCCGGAAATCAGGGCCAGGGCGCCGATGAAGGCGACCGGCACATGCCAGGTAATCAGCCTGCGCTGGAGCAGCCACAGACCACCTAGCAGGTAACCGGCGGCGACCCATTCCCAGCCGCGCCCGGCGAAATTGCCGAAGATGTCCTGGTTGGCCAGGAGGCGGGCGACATCGACCGTGCCTTCACCGAGCTTCAGCGAGGTTTTCAGGGCGTCGAGCGGGGTGGCGCTGGACAGGGCATCGAGGCGCGGCGAA